>PXRY01000026.1 GCA_003022925.1 Halobacteriales archaeon QS_8_65_32
CAGGTCCATGCCCGCCGCGAGAACCGGATGGGTGACGTCGATCGACCCGTAGACGTAATCGTAGAAATCGGTCGCGTCGAGGCTGCCGAGCGCCCCGGTTTCGTGGACGAAGCGTTGACGGTCGGCGAGCAGTTCCTCGCACTCGGCGTCGAGCTCGCCCAACCGCCGCCAGGCGTCGTACACCTCGGGGAACGAAAGCGTCCCCGACGGTTGGTCGAGGACATCGCGTTCGATCCGCTCGCGCGCCGCGTCGAGTTCTGCGAGGCGTTCGCGGGCGTCGTCGATCGAGGTTTCCTCGGCGTCGAGCGTATCGAGCAGCTTGCGGCGTTCCTCGTAGGCCTCGCGGCTCTTCGCGACGAGTGCCTCCCGGAGCGGCGGCGTCAGCTGTGCGGTCTCACAGAGCGCTACCGCCACGTCATCGCCGAACTCCGCAGCTAGATTCTCCTGGAGCGACTCGTCGTACTCAGTCTCGTAGTGAGATACCCCCATAACCGTTTCGCGGTACGCCTCGCGTACCTGCTCGATGCCGCGTTCGGGCCGGCCGCGTTGATCCGCCTCACCGAGAATGGTGGTCTCACTGGCCTCGGAGGGTCCCGCTAGCCCGCCCCGCACCGACGAGGACGGTCGTAGCTCGTTGCTTTCGACGGCGTCAACCCGGCGGGCGAAGCGCACGAACGCGTCCCGTTCGGCCGCGGTGCGCGTTCGTTCCTCGCGGAGGGCTGCACGCGCCCCGCGAAGCTGGGCGGCAGCGACCGTCGCCACGCTGAGCAAGACACCCATCCAGATGAAAAGCCCCGCTCCCGAGAGCGGCTCGACCGAGATACACCCTGCGGACTGCACACAGAGTTCTTGGACGTCTATCCCAGGCTGTTGTACGTACACCGATGCAACCGCTCCGACCGACAAATCCATGCTATCGTTAAACATGGAGCGGCGGCTTATAAATTGAGTGCGTGATAGTGTTTTCACCCATGGATCGAGTGGAACGAACAACCCGAACTGAGATTGACATCTCGACCGAGCCGATCTGACTAGCCCGTAGCGCGGTCTCGTATGCTTTTTCTTTTATTTTAGATGAACCATCAGTCAAGTTTCATAAATAGAAGAATTATACGATCGGGGGGTCGTCCGAGTAATCGAATACAAATGCCTTCGCTTCGAGGAACGCTCATCCGATGCATAAGTAGTCGCGCCTCTCCCGTCAGTTCGGATCTCACCGCCAAGCGACCCGACGCGGATGTCGGCGATGGCCCTCTCGCTCTGCTCCCGAGTTCGGTGGTGCCATCGCCCGTCGAAACGTCGCTTCGGGGCGGTCCTCGACGCTACGACCTGCTCTCTCGAACGATACGAACCGGTACCGGACGATACCGAACTTGTGACGGCATGGTCGGTTCGTGTCCGGCGAAAAGCGACGGGTCGAACTCGACGAGTACCGAGGAGCGGTTCTCCGAGCCCACCGAAACCCTACCCGGTCGACAACCGAAATCCACCCGCGAGGCGGAAAATCAGTGAATCGTTCGTTCGCCTCGACTCGTACTAGACCCCGACGGGGTGTCACGACGGGTGACAGTCCCTTATCACACCCCGCCGGGGGAGTTACATGTCGCGATTACGTTCGAAGGGAGACCATGCCCAGTAACCGGCACAACCGAGTCGTCCTGACGGACGACGATCCCGGGAAAGTATCATATTGCTAGCAAAAAGCTCTAACCACCTATTTTCTTTGTATATTGCATAACTTTCATGTCGTTCTCAGCCCGGTTCACGCGTACGGTGGGCACGTTCTTTCGGCCGCCTTCCGATCCATGTCGAGTCGATCCCTCTGATTCGTCGGGTTTCCCTCTCGATTCTATTGTGACGGACATCCCGTCGGGAGAACGAACGCTGGTTGAGAGACGGCACCGTCGCCCCCCGATCGTCCGCTGCGATCCGCCGTCAGTGACCGACCGTCAACCGGGTGTCAGGCCGCTATTGCTTCGGTCCCGTGATACGAGCCGTCTCCGGTGCCCTTCGACTTGAGCGTCCGTCCGTCCGCCGCGAACAGGTGCAACACGCTCTCGTCGAAGGCGACGCCGACCTGCGATCCTTCCTCGGGAACGAACGACGAGTCGACCCGCGCGCTCCACGACTCCGGCCCGCCGACGTCCAAGGTAAGGAAGTTGTCGCTTCCCATCGGCTCGACGACGTCCACCGTCGCTTCGAAGGAGGTTCGCCGATCGCGATCGGCTGGATCGCCGCTCACGTCTACGTCCTCCGGTCTGACGCCAAGGGTGAGGTCGCTTCCGGTCTCGATGCCGAGCCGGTCTGCGGTCGAACGCTCGAGCGCGTAAGATAGCGTCTCGTTCGACCGGCTGACCAAGATGCGTCCCTCTCCGGTCCGCTCGACCGTCGTCTCTAAGAAGTCCATCGACGGCGACCCGATGAAGCCGGCGACGAAGCGGTTCGTGGGGTGATCGTAGACCTCCTGCGGTGGGGCGAGTTGCTGAAGTTCGCCGCCGTCCAAGACCGCGACGCGATCGCCCATCGTCATCGCTTCAGCCTGATCGTGAGTAACGTAGATCGACGTCACTCCGAGTTCACTCTGTAGACGCGAGATTTCGGTCCGCATTTTGACTCTGAGTTTCGCATCGAGGTTACTGAGCGGCTCGTCGAACAGGAAAGCCTGCGGTTCGCGGACAATCGCCCGCCCCAGGGCCACTCGCTGGCGCTGACCGCCCGAAAGCTGACCGGGTTTCGAATCTAGTAGGTCTTCGATGTCCATCGTCTCGGCGGCCGCTTCGACCCGAGCGTTGCGTTCGTCAGCTGGGAGGTCGCTCGAATACCGCAGGCCGAACCCGATATTCTCCCGGATCGTCATGTGGGGGTATAATGCGTAGTTCTGGAACACCATCGCGATATCCCGGTCGCGCGGTTCGGTGTTGTTGACGACCTCCCCGCCGATCGAGATCGTCCCCTCGGTGATCGACTCCAGACCGGCGACCATCCGTAAGGTCGTGCTCTTCCCACACCCTGAAGGCCCGACGAGCACGACGAATTCCCCGTCTCGGATGTCGATGTCCAGGTCCGAGACCGCGACGATCCCCCCGTCGCCGCTCCCGTACATCTTCGTCACGTCCTCGATCGTGACGCTCGCCATCAGCGCTTACCCTCCGTGGTGTTAGCGTCCGTTCTCGCCGCGAACCCCTTCGAGTCGAACCCCGACAGCGCCGCCGGGTTGGCGACGTGGGCCGGTTCGCGGTCCTCGTACAACGCCTCGATTCCATCGACGACCATCGCCGCACCGCGCGCGGGCACTTCCTCGGCCGCGCCGGCGATGTGTGGCGTCGTGACGACGTTCGCCATACCGAGCAGTGGGTGATCGGCCGGCAGGGGTTCGTCGGCGTAGACGTCGAGCGCCGCTCCCTGGATGCCCCCGCTTTCGAGTTCGCGGACCAGCGCGTTCTGGTCGGTGAGTGCGGCCCGTGCAGTGTTGACGAAGTATGCCGATTCCTTCATCCGCTCGAACTCCTCAGGACCGATCATACCTCGTGTCCCCTCGGTGACGGGGCTGTGAAGCGTCACGACGTCGCTTCCTTCGAGCAACTCGTTCAGTTCGACCTTCCGCGCGCCGTGCTCGGCCATCGACTCATCGTCAACGAACGGATCATACGCGACGACCTCCATGTCGAAACCTGCCGCGCGTTTCGCAACTAGCTGACCGATCGCCCCCAACCCGACGATGCCGAGTCTTTTACCACTGAGTTCGGGACCTTTGAATGCCATGTAGGGTGAGCCCTTCGCGATCCCCCAAGTGACGTCCTCGCGCTCGCCGCCACCACTGGCGGCGTCGCCCCGCGGTTCACCGGTGTAGGTCCCCTCGTGCAGTTGGTGGTGGGCCTGCGGGACGTAGCGGGCGACGGCGACGACGAGTCCTATCGTGAAGTCCGCGACGCTGACGGCGTTGCGCCCCGGGGCGTAGAGCACCGGAATCGCCCGTTCGGCCGCGGCTTCGATATCGATGTTCGCCTCGGGGCCGCCGCGCGGGCAGGCGATGACTTCGAGGGAGTCCGCTGCGTCCATGATATCGGCTGAGACGCCCTCGTAGCCGACGACGAGAACTGAGACGCCCTCGATCAGTTCTTCCATCTCCACCGGTGGGAGTCGCCCCTCGCGCTCACCGATCGGGCGGTACTCTACGTCCAATCCGAGTCGTTCGAGCCGATCGATGCCGTCCGAATCGACGTTCGCCGTGATCAGTGCGTTCATGTCGTGGTGATTAGCGAGCGTGCGGTTAGTACATACGAGGTAGCTGATGTGTCACCCAGGGGGAGGCGACCGGAAGGCGTGTGATCGTCAACGTTCGCTCGTCCGATCATCCCTTCACTGCCCCCATGGTCATACCAGCGACCAGGTAGTTCCTGATGAGCAGGCTGAGGACGACCGGCGGGAGGATCGTAACGGTCACCGCCGCGCCGAGTTGACCCCACTGAATCGAGTACGTGCCAACCGAGTTGCTAACGGCGATCGGAAGCGTTGCGCTCTCCCCGGTCGTGAGGTACAACGCGAGCACGTAGTTGTTCCATGAGAAAATAAAGGCGATGAAGGCCGCCGCGGCGACGCCGGGTGCCACCAGGGGAAAGACGACCGTCCGCAGCGCCTGGAGCCGGTTACAGCCATCGACCATCGCCGATTCTTCGAGCGAGTCGGGCAGGTCATCGATGAAGCCCTTGACAATCCAGATTATCAACGGTACCGTGATCAACAGGTGAGTGACCGTCAGGCCGATCAACCCCTGTCCGATGCCGGCTGCGAAATAGAACCCCACCAGCGGAATGAGGATCGCGAGCGGCGGGGCCATCCGTGTCGAGAGGATCCAGAAGCCGATATCACCCTTGCGGGGGACGTCCATCCGCGAGAGCGCATACGCCGCAGGCACGCCGATGAGGATTCCGATACCGACCGCCGCGACAGCGACGAGGACGCTATTGAGGATGTTCGCCTGGATGTCGACGCTCCCAGAGAAGATCGTCCGGAAGTGTTCGAAGGTGATCAGCGTCGGTACGAACACCGGCGTCGAACCGAGGATCGCCTCGCGCGTCTTGAAGGCCGTCGTTAGCGTCCAGTAGATCGGAAACAGCATCCACACGCAAGCGAGGAACCCCACGACGTACTTCAGTCCTGTCCCAATCACCGCTCGGGGCGACCGGTTCGCAACCCTCATTGCATCATCCCCACGCGCCGCACGATACTCATACAGATCCCGACCGTGACGACGATCAAGACGATGCCGAGTGCCGCGCCCAGGCCGGCGTCGCCGGTACCGACGAAGACCGTTCGGTACAACTGGATGTTCATGATCTGTGTCGCGGTACCAGGCCCGTGGCTCGTGACGATCTCGATGAGCGGGAACTCACGGAAGCTACGCATGAGCCGGAAGACGAGCGCGATGGCGATCATGTACTTGATCCCCGGCAGCGTGACGTGGCGAAAGATCGCCCAGCGCGGCGCGCCGTCGACGCGGGCAGCCTCGTACCGTGATTCGGGGATCGAGAGCAACCCAGCGAAGACGATGAGAATCACGAGCGGCGTCCACTGCCAGACGTCGACGATGACGACGGTGAGCATCGCCATGACCGGACTCGACGTCCAGGCCGGCGGGGAAATCCCGACGAATTGAAGCATGTAGTTGATGACGCCGATCGAGCCGTCGATCATGAGCCGCCACATCAACGCTGTGGCGATCGGCGTCACGAGCATCGGCAGGACGAAGATCGTCCGGACGATCGGCTGCCAGCGCTCCGACAGCGAGAAGAGGTACATCGCGAGCGCGATCCCGAGGACGACCTCGATCGAGACCGACAGCCCGGTATACACCGCTTGATGCACGACCGATCCCGAGAGCACGAACTCGAACGGTTGGCTCGGGTCGAACTCGAAGCGAAAGAACTCCGGGTTGCCGAACAGCAGCGTCTCGTAGTTGCCGAACCCGACGAACGCGCCCTTGCCGCTGGTGAGGTTCCAATCGTGGAGGCTCATCCAGACGGCTCTGACGAGCGGGACGATCGAGATGAACGCGAGCACGACGATCGATGGCAGCATGAAGAGCCATCTGAGCGTGCGGTCACTGATCTCTAGCCGGTTCAACAGGGACTGTTCACTCCGCCGGTAGCGTTCGGTGATGGCACTGAGCCCTATCATAGCACCCATCCAGTGACGGTACTCGCGCGGTCGTTCATCGATAGGGCTCGATGTAGCTGTCGGGAATGTTCTTTGCGATCCGCGTGATCGACTGTGCTGCGTTGTCGAGTGCCTGTTTGGCCGACGTGCCGGTGACGGCGGCGTTCATCGCGGTGGCCGCCTCGCTCATGATGTCCATGTTCTGTGGCACGTCTAAGGGCACTGCGGGCGGCTTCGAGGGCACCATGCTCATGCCCTCGTTGAACGTCGTCTGCCAGTTCTCGCCCAACTCACCGGGCTGGAACTCGTCTCGGTCGAACAGCCAGTTGTTTCGAGCCCAGCCGTAAAACGGGGCGTCCTGCCACTGTGGCGAAGAGGTAACGAGTTGTGCGGGCCGACAGGTGAGCCACTGGAGCAACAGCCAGGTGGCTTCGGGGTTCTGCGAGTACTGACTGATGCCGAGTCCCCACTGCCAGTTCGCGGCGACTCGATCGCCGTCGGGGCCTTCGAGCGGCGGGAGCCACTTCGTCCGCGAGCGTTGTTCCTGGGGGATCGAGCCGACGACCGATGCCGTGACGTAGGCCATCCCGAGTTGGCCCTGCCCGTACGTCTGAATGTTTCGCGTCCAATCGAACGAGCCGACGTCCGGCGGGCCGTACTGGCCCATCAGCGTCGCGAACTTCTCCAGGGCAGCGACGCCCTGTTGTGAACTCAGTTGTGCCTCCTGATCGGTGTAGCTGATCCAGTCCGCGCCGTACGATCGGAACATCGATGCCCAGTTCGCCGTCGAGAGCGGCGTCGAGCTCGCACGCGATCCGATACCGGCTCGCTCGACCTCGCTCGACTCGCTGATCTGCTTGGCGGCGCTCTCTAGCTCCTCGAAGTTCGTGGGCTCGGAGATGCCGAGCTGCTCGAACGTCGGTTTGTCGTAGGCAAGACAGCCGTACGGTTCGACGCCGAAGGGAAGCGCGCTCAACTCGTCCTGATAGGTGTAGGCGTCGATAGCGCTCTCGGTAAAGTCCTCGAGGTGGTACCACTCTTTGTCCGTGATCTTCGGATCGTTCCAGTACGCCGAAAGGTTCTGCGTGTAGCCCGCGGCGTAGTACTGCGCGCTCGGCCACAGTCCCATGAAGAAACCGTCGTAGGTGCTCTGCTCGTTGCTGAGTTGGGTCCGGAGCCGGTTCCAGAGGTCGCTTTCGGCGTACGTATCGTAGGTGACCTCGATGCCGGTCAGGTCGGTGAAATACGAGAGTAGCGGTTGGGTTCCGTCGGTGAAGGGGTGTGAGTTCATTCCCATCCGGAGGCTTGTCCCGCTGAACTGCTCCCAGTCGATGTTCGCCTCCCCCGCATAGCTGTTAATCCGTTCGCCCCACGTCTCGACGCCCTGCTGTTTGGGCGGGAGGCCGCTTGCGTTGCCGCCGCTTCCGTTCCCGCCACCCGAACCCCCACCGCCGCCCGAATCCGCGATACACCCGGCTAGCCCGAGCGCCGCGCTCGCGCCGACCGTCGTGAGAAATCGCCGTCTGTTCGTACTACTCGTCCGTTTCGCGCTGTCGTTATCCCTCATATATGTCTCCGTGGTCGTTCGCCGTTCGTCGGTTTCGTCCGCGTTACTCTCGCCGCGCCGACGCTCCGCATATGGTACACTACCTCATGCGTTGATAATGCCAGTCCCTGCCGTCAGATAATAAATCTTTGGCCGCCATTCCGTTCGAGATCGTTCACACGTCGTGAGTAAGAAGAACCTATTGCCAGCGCCGATACCGGTCTTTCGCATCACCCGTGCATTGCGGCCTACAGTCGGCCTACGACCGTCTACGAAACGGTGCGAAAAGTGCGGTCGCGAGTCCGAGGGCTGGTTTTTCTCTTCGTGTTCGGTCGAACGGACGGCGTTCCGACTAGGAAACCGAACGCGATCGTTATTATGACTGAGACGAACACGAGGAAAGAAGGCGTGTTCGAAGCTCCGCGGGATTACGAACGGTCGTATCCGCGGCGGAGAGGTCCTGGTTTCCCGCCGACGAGTTCTCGAAACCGATACAGTACGTCTCCGCCGCTTTAGCAGCGCGGACTCCGGGAGAAGAGTCCTCTACGACCACGCAATCTTCCGGAAGGACGCTCAACGAGCGTATCGTGTGAAGATAGATGCCCGGTTTCGGCTTTCCTTCCTCGGCGATGTCCTCCGCACTGACGACGACATCGAACTCGTCTCGGATATCGAACCTCTCCAGTACGATCCCGATCCAATCGGTACGCGCGGACGATGCGAGCCCGATTCCCGAACCGCGCTCGCGGAGCGCCCCGACGAGCGATTCGAACCCGTCGATGAGAGCCACTTTTTCGCCGTACACTCTTACGGCCAGATCATCGAAGAGAGCGAGGAACTCGGATTCGGTGACCTGCGTACCGTACTCGGCGTCGAGATACCGGTAAATATCATCGCTGGCCATTCCGGTGATCTCGTCCGCAGAGGCCACGTCAACACCAGTGGTGCGTGGAAGGAGGTGTTCGTTCTGCATCGGCACCCAGTATCGCTCTGAATCGACGACGACGCCGTCCATATCGAAAATCACAGCATCCATATGAGCTGGGGAAGGGAGCTATTCGGTAAATACCTGTGCCCGACAATCACGCTGCGTCTACCGTCCGAGCGGAGAGAGTAAATGGGAGATCGGAACGAGTTCGATGTTGGTGCAATCCGAATCGAGTGCCGGGAGGGATCGGAGTTCTCCGATCTCTCTGGTAAATGCGTGGACCGAAGACGAAATCCAATCGCAACTCCGGAGAAGACCTCTCACGCGTCGTACGGACGAGCCCCGCGCATCTGTATCTCCGGGAGCAGTCCGGAACCGACCTAGACCTTTCGCCTTGCACGAACGGAGGCTCTCTAACGGGTCGTCTTTACCGTCCTCTCGCTGCTCGTACTGCGGCTCGGATTGCGTCCACGATGCTGTCCGGGTCGGCGATACCTGTCCCGGCGATGTCGAACGCAGTGCCGTGCATCGTGCTCGTGCGGACTATCGGCAAACCAATAGTCATGTTGACGCCCGCGACGCCGCCGCTGGGAAGCAGTCCGTGGACGTAGACCGGGATGTGTCCCTGGTCGTGGTACATGGCGACCACACCGTCGTAGCGGCCGACAGCCGCCTGGTTGAACAGGTTATCGCCCGAATACGGGCCCGAAGCGTCGATCCCTTCCTCCTGCGCACGCTCGATCGCAGGCTCGATCTCCGCGGCGTCGTGCGTGCCGAGGACGCCGCCTTCGCCGGCGTGTGGGTTCAGGCCCGCGACGGCGATGACGGGATCGTCGATGCCGAGCCCGCGTAGTCCCTCGTCGGTGACGCGGATCGTATCGAGAACGCGGTCGGTCGTGATCGACTCGATGGCTTCTTCGAGAGGGACGTGGACAGTCACGTGCGTGACCCGCATCTCCTCCTGTATGAGCAACATGGAATACTCGTCCGTTCCGGTCCGGTCGGCCAACAGGTTGGTGTGGCCCGCATAGTCGCTACCAGCGAGGTCAAGCGCCTTCTTGTTGATCGGTGCGTTGCACATCGCGTCGATAGTCCCCTCGGCGGCGAGATCGATGCCCGCTTCGACGTACTCGAAGCTCGCTCGACCGTACTCGCCGAGGGTTTCGCCGCGCTCGATTCCGTTCACGTTGTTGAAATCGACCACGTCGAGAACACCCTCCTCGAAGCGTGCGCCCTCGACGTCTTCGATCGAATGGAGGTCGAGCGTCGACTCGCAGGCTTCGACCGCGTTTTCCATCACCGCCGTGTCACCGAGAACGACGAGCCGAGCCTCCGAGGAAACCTGTGGGTACGCTTTGACGATTATCTCGCTGCCGATTCCCGCGGGGTCACCCATGGTGGTTCCGATGATCGGCAACTCTGTCGACATCGAATGGTGATTCAACCCGTATGTAAATCAAGCTTCGGTGTACCGACGATCCGAAGCGAATTTCCTCCCTATCGATCGGACGGATCGGCGTCGAACGAGTACGACGTCGTATCCCGATCGTGAAACGCGGAATCGACAGTCACGGCGGTTGCCCGCCATGAGCGCCGATCAGCGGCGCGCCTCGCTTTGGCTTCGATCCGTCTCTACTGCGGTCATGCGGGTGCTCGTCGATGGGTCGGTCAGGACTCTGGACTTTACCGTCTCGCCGCGTTCGTCGAAGAGGTGGAGTGCTTCAGGTGGGAACGACAGGTACGCAGTTTCGTTCGTGGGGGGCTCGAACGACGGTGGAACCCGGGCGGTCCAAGTCGTCTCGCCGAGCGCGAGGTACAGCAGGTTGTCGCTTCCGAGCGGTTCGACTACGTCCACCGTCGTCTCGTGGGATTGACTGTCGAACGCGTTGGGCGACACCGCGACGCGAACGTCCTCAGGCCTGACGCCGATGGTCACCGTATCGCCCGGCGTCAGATCGAGGTCGTCTCCAACCTCGGCCGGGAGCGCGTACGTCAGCGCCTCCCTTTCGGTCGATCGCAGTTCGACATCCCCGTTGTCTTCCGTGACTTCGGCCGTGATCGTGTTCATCGACGGGCTACCAATGAACCCGGCGACGAACAGGTTCGCCGGGTGATTGTACACCCCGTTGGGACGGCCGACCTGTTGGAGTTTCCCGTCGTTCATAACGGCGATCCGGTCGCCCATCGTCATCGCTTCCTCCTGGTCGTGGGTGACGTAGATCGACGTCACGGAGAGCTGTTCTTGAATACGGGCGATCTCCGTCCGCATCTGTTTGCGAAGCTTTGCGTCCAAGTTCGAGAGCGGTTCGTCGAACAGGAAGGCCTGCGGTTCGCGCACGATGGCCCGGCCGAGCGCGACGCGCTGCTGTTGGCCACCCGAGAGCGCCTTCGGTTTCTTTTCGAGCAGGTCCGTTATCTCCAGCAGACCGGCGGCTTCCTCAACGCGTTCTTCGATCTCTCCCTTGCTCATATCGGTCGCCAGTCGCAACCCGAAGCCGATGTTCTCCCGGACATTCATGTGGGGGTAGAGCGCGTAGTTCTGGAACACCATCGCGATGTCGCGATCACGCGGTTCGAGACCGTTGACGCGGGTCTGACCGATCGAGACGTCCCCCTCGGTCGCGTCTTCGAGCCCGGCGACCGTCCGGAGCGTAGTCGACTTGCCACAGCCCGAGGGACCGACGAGGACGAGGAACTCCCCGTCCTCGATCTCTAAGGAAACGTCGTCCACCGCGACGATGTTCGCGCCACTGTACTCCTTGGTAACGTGATTGAGTGCGATCCGTGCCATTATCACTCCTCCCCCTCGAACTGCAGATCGGTTCCGTTCGTTGCCGCCGGTCGCACGATCGGTGCCGACCTCATCGCTCGGCCGCCTTCATCGTGACTCATTGCTTGACTGCTCCCATCGTGAGACCGCTGACGAGGTACTTCTTGACGATGACGCCGAAGGTCACCATCGGCAGCAGGATGACGACGCCGGTCGCCATCACCCGTCCCCACAGCGTCCCGGTCTGGGTGATGAGTTGGGCCGCCGCGACGGGCATCGTCTGGGTCTGATTGCTCGTGAAGATGAGCGCGAAGATGAAGTCGTTCCAGGAAAAGACGATTGCGATGATCGCGGTCGCGCCCATCCCCGGCAGCACGAGCGGCAGTGAGACCCGTCGAAAGGCCTCCCATTTGGTGGCACCGTCGATCCGCGCGGCTTCCTCCAAGGCGATCGGCACCTCGTCGAAAAACGAGCGCATCAACCAGACGGCAAAGGGAAGGTTGAACGTCGTATGGGCGATGATGAGCCCGGCGTGGGTGTTGAGCAGGTTCAGGTTGTTGTAGATGTAAAACAGCGGGATGACCACGACCACGATAGGGGCCATCCGGGTGCTGATAATCCAAAACGCCAGGTGTTTCTTGCCGCGGAGGTCAAGCCTCGAGAGGCCGTACCCGCCGATCGTGCCGAGTCCAACCGAGAGGATCGCGGTCCCAAGCGCGACGACGACGCTGTTGACCAGAAACGGCGTCACCGGGTTCGCGCCGACGAACATCTCCTGATAGTACCGTAGCGTCGGGTCGAAGAAGATCGTTGGCGGGAACTCGAACATGCTCTTTCGGATCTTCAGCGACGAGAGGAACATCCACCCGATCGGCAACAGCGTCCATATCGCGAACAGGCCCAACACGGCAAGGGGACCGTATCGCCTGATCGGTTTCGGAAGCGTCCTCTCTTTACTCATCGTCGCCGGCACCTCCCATGATCGTCTCGACGAAGACGAGCCCCATCAAAACCGTGACGACGAGCATGAACAGCCCCACCGCCGCTCCGTATCCCAGGTTGAAAAAGCGAAGCGACTGCTCGTAAACGTACAGACCGATGATCTTCGTCGTATTCGACGGCCCGCCACCCGTCGTGATGAACACCTTCGCGAAGTACCGCATCAGGTCCATCGAGCGTAACAACAGCGCGATCGCGATGGCCGGTTTCAACAGTGGTAGCGTCACGTACCGGAACTGCGTGAACCCAGTCGCACCGTCGACCCGAGCGGCCTCGTAGAGGTGTTCGGGGATCCCCTTCAGCCGCGCCAGCACGATCAGCACGATCAGCGGCGTCCACTGCCAGGTGTCCATAAGAATCAGCGCAGTCATCGCGCTGTCCGGGTCGCCGAGAATGGGCCGATTGGTAAACAATCCGAGCTGGTTCACCAGGTACGTATAGAGCCCGAAGGAGGGATCGAGCAGGAACTGCCAGAGCAGGCCGACGACCACCGGCGCGATCATCATCGGCATGATGACGATGCTCGTAAAGACGTTCTCACCTTTGATAACCCGGTGGAGCATTACCGCGACGAGGACGCCGAGACCGAGCTGTAACACGAGCGACCCGCCGACGTAGACGACCGTCGTCTGCCAGGCGTTCCAGACGCCCCCATCGTTGACCATCTCGACGTAGTTCTCCGCGCCGACGAAGATCTGCTCGTTGACCGGCGTGAAGTTCACCTCCATTACCGACAGCCACAACATCACCGCTAACGGAACGATACTGAGCACGGCGAGCGTGAGAATGCTCGGCGCGAGCAGCAACATCTCGAAGGAGATCGGGAGCGATTCGAGCCTCGCTTTACCCTGATCGTCTGGTTCCTTTCCCACGTACGCGTCCGAGGGGATTCCGGCGGCGGTCGTCGGAACGCTTTGTTGCTCTGCCATCGTCGGTCTCCGTGTTGACTGATACCAAGGGAGTGTAAAAACCCACCGCCTCGGTCGTTTCACGTCGCCGCCCGACTGCGATCGACGGACCGCGATCGACAGTGGTCAACCGATCATAGTGGTCAACCAATCGTAACTGAACGATCATAGCCACACAATTGTGACCAACCGATCGTGGCCAACTGGCCGTGACCTCTCACAGTGACTTCCGCGATCGACCGACCACGACGGAGACCTCTACAGGACGTTGCTGAAGCCGTTGTTTATCGACTCCATGGCCCCCTGCGGCGACTTGTTGACGTTGACCATCTTCGAGCCTTCGGTGTAGATCACCTGCTCCAACTGGAGCCAGTCGGCGTGGTGTGGACGCTGGCCGATGTTCTCGTCCTTCCATCCCTCCAGCACCGGCGGGACGACGTTGGGGAACTCGCTCTCGGCGGTCGGTTGGTCGATCGCCTGAGCGACCGGGTCGCGCTCGTAGACGGACCGTCGCGTCGGCGTTCCACCGGCCGCTTTCAGTAGTTCGAACTGGATGTCGGGCGAGGTCGTCCACTCGATGAACTGCCACGCAGCCTTTCGTTTCGCGTCGCTGGCGTACTTGTTGATCCCGATACCGCTGCCGCCGTAGTGTGCCTGTACGTTTCGGTTCTTCGCCGGTCCCGAGGGCGCAAGCGTCCAACGCACCGCGTCCACGACCTGGCTTGACTCGGGATCGGAGAACAACCCGTTGAACTCGTGCCACTCGGGAGCCATGGCGATCTTCCCGTTCGCGAACGCCTGTGCGACCCCCGACCAGTCCCACGTCGTGCTGGCCGGATGGGCGATCTCGTCGACCAACGTCGTGTAGAACTTCGCGGCTTCGACGCTGGCGTCGCTCGTGAACTGCGGTGCCGGGTCCTCGGGGATCTGGGGGCTCTTCCCGTCGAACCCCTCCAGTTGCGTGCCGCCAAAGGCCCATTGAAGCATCTCGAACTCGTTGGCTAGCGACTGGTGCTGTTTAGCCATGTGGCCCGTCCCGTAGGGAACCACGTCATCGGGGACGTTCTCGTTGATCCACCGGGCGATCTCGGCGTACTGCGACCAGGTCATATCGGGACTGGGTTCGGCCTGGAAGCCCAGATCACTGCTGGCCTGCTCGCCGTACTCGTCGAAGACGTCCCCGCGGTAGGCTAAGAGGATCGTCGGACAATCGTACGGCAGCGCCCGGGAGGTGTTCTCGCCCCCGTACTGCGAACACGCGCTGATGTGGATATCGATGTGATCGTCCATATCGTAGTCGTTTTGCTTGATGTACCCGTCGAGCGGCTCGAGATCCGGGTAGTAGGGCGCGCCGATGTTGTACGGATCGACGTAGACGGCGTCGTAGTTCCCCGCTTGACTGGTCAGGTCGCTCGATAGCTTCTCCGTGTAGTTCAACAGCGGCGTCAGGGTGAACTCGACTTCGATACCGGTCCGCTCGGTGAAACGACCGACGATCGATCGGAGCGCCTGGCTCGGGGGTGTTGACTCGGAGATGAACTGGATCTTCGACGCGGCTTCGACGTTCTCACCCGGCGGCTGGCTCGTGCTGCCTCCGCCACCGCCGCTCCCGCCACCACCACCGATACACCCCGCGGTGGCCGCGATCCCCGCCGTGAGGCCAGTCGACTGTATGAACTCACGCCTGCGTAGCCTATGGTCTGACATACCGCATGAACCTTCCCAAGAGGCTTATTTAAATCTTTCTACGGTTTCGGCTTTGTTGCAAAAGTCGGGTCTGTTAGGAAACTCGACCGCTCGTCGGACTCAGTCGGCGTACGAGCGCCTCTATTGGGGAAAGATCGACGCTGCGTTGCAAAGGTCAAGCTGATACGGGAGTTCTGCAACAAAATCTACGGTTTCCGTCTCCTGCCGCCGGCTACGACGCTCCGGCGACACGTCACGCGACGGCATGCAATTAAAGAGGGTGTCACGGCGATCCGGACCGAACGGACGGTGAGTCGGAAACGACCCGGGTAGCGACTGACGCTATCGACTGGCGGGGCGCTGCCGGTGCCTATGATCGATACCCTTATGCTATCACCTATCACAGGCTCGCACGCGATCACGAGCCGTGGTCGCGAGGACACAATGTTCATTGGAATCGACACCGGTCACACGAACGTCAAAGCCGTCGCGTTCGATTCGGACTGGAACGACGTCGCGGAGTACGGCATCGAAGCCGGGATGGAACACCCCGCCGAGGATCGCCACGAGATCCCGATCGACCAGCGGTGGGGGGTCACGCTTGAGTGTCTCGACGAGTTACGGGACCGCATCGAGGAGCATCGAGCGGACAGGCGGAGAGCTGACGAGGGGATCGAGGGGATCGGCCTCGCCGGCGGCGGCGGTGGGCTCTATCCGCTCGACGCAAACCGGGAACCGTTCATGAACGGTATCCCCCTGTTGGACGAACGGGGAAAGGGGATTATCGACCGGTGGAAGGAAGACGGCACCTACGAGGAGATCTCCGCGATCACCGGCGTCCCGCTGCCGCCGGGGTCGGCGTTGCTCTCGCTGCGCTGGCTGAAGGAAAACGAACCCGATCGGTACGACGCGATCGAACACGTTCTCCAGCTCAAAGACGTCGTACGATACAAGCTCACCGGCGATCTCGCCTTGGAAATCAGCGACGCGACGTTTAGCTTGACGAATCACCGAACCCAGGAGTACGACGACGACCTGTTCGACCTTGCCGGCGTGGCCGACAAGCGGGACGCGTTCCCGGAGCTGAAACCCACGAGCTACGAGGTCGCGGGCCACACGACCGAGGAGATACGCCGGGAGACCGGCATCGAGGCGGGCGTCCCCGTCGTGACCGGCGCTCACGACGCGTGTGCCAATACGCTCGGCGTCGGAGCGATCTCCGAGGACATCGTCACGACGGCGGGCGGGACCTGGTCGCTGAGCACGAAGGTGATCGATTCGCCGGCGGTGGATCTAGAGCGGTGGTGCTGTGAGAACTTCTTGGAACGGGGCACGTGGATGCTCGAGATCGCCACGGTGACGGGGACGATCTCGCTCGATTGGTTCGTCGAGGAGTTCTGCGAACCGGAGCGACGGCGGGCCGAAGGAACCGACCGGACGGTCTGGGACTTGGTCGAAGCGGAGATCGCAGACGTTGATACGAACGCGGTCTTTCACCCCTTCCTGTTCGGCAACCCCTATGGCTACCTGTATCGGGACAACGCCTCGGGGAGTTTCACCGGCCTACGCCCAGGGGACGGCAGGATGGAGATGCTGCGGGCCGTCTACGAGGCGATCGCGTTCATGCATCGCTGGCAGGTCGACCTCTTCGACGAGGCGTTCGACGTCGAGGAGGTGCGGTTCACCGGCGGGGCCGCCAGGAGCGACTTCTGGGCCCAGATGTTCGCCGACGTGATGGACACGAAGGTAACGCTGACGGCGAAAGACGAATCCGGCTGTTTCGGCGCGGCCATGCTGGCGGCGATCGGCGTCGGGGAGATCGCCGGGTTGGACGAGACCACGGAACTCGTCGAAATCGCCGAAGAATACCACCCGAGCGACACCGATGTCGACTACGACGCGAAGTACGAGGCCTTCCGGAAGCTCACGGGCCCCTTGGAGACGATCTGGGGCGAACATTACGCGCTCCGGAGCTGAACACCACGCGCTCCGGAACTGCATCGACGTCCGTGACGCGAGTCGACGGCTCGGATCGGCGGTCCGGCCGGGCTGGGCTCCGGTTCGGCTGGCGAAGCAACGAACTGCACCGCCGACCGACCGTCGCCGATCGCCTCCGGTCACCCCCACGCGTCCACGTCGATGGCCGATCCATAGCTATTTGACCATCCTCCCCGGAGGGGCCCGACCACGATGGTCAACGAGCCCCGCTACCGGTCGGAGCGCGAGACGGTCACCGACACCGGGGTCGATATGGTCGCGCAGGAACTGACGAAGGGGACGGGGGGAAACGTCAGCGCGCGGACCGACGACGGGAACGTCGTCATCAGCCCCTCGGGCGTCCCCTACGACGATATCGATCTCGAGGAAAGGCCGGCGGTAACCGTCAACGGCGAGCAGGTGGCCGGGGACCTCTCTCCGTCGAGCGAGACGCCGATGCACACGACCGTCTACGCCGGCCGCGCGGACATCGGCGGCATCGTCCACACCCACTCGCCCTATACAAGCACGTTCGCGTCGTTGCGCGAGCCCATCCCCGCGTCGAGTTATCTCATCGCGTATGCTGGCCACGAGGTGCCGGTTGCGGGCTATGCCCCGCCGGGGTCCGAGGAACTGGCGAACGACGCACTCGACGCGCTGGGCGAGACGACGAACGCCTGTCTGCTCGCAAACCACGGCGTGCTGGCGATCGGTGATAGCGAAAAAAGGCGTTCGAAAACGCCCTCATCGTCGAACACTGTGCCCGGATCCACTACCAGGCAAGCGCCATCGGCGATCCGGTAGTCCTCAGCGATCGGGAGGTCGACGACCTGATCACGGGGTTCGATGACTACCGGAACCAGTAGCCGCCGAGACGTGGTCGTTTCCTTCTCCGTCACCCTCTTGCATCGATCGACCGTTCGCCGGAACGCGGCCACTACGGGCCGGCTAAGACGGCGTACCGACTCCTCGGACGCGTGTGAAGACTTATTATGTCCCGTGTGATGCTGAGTGTCATGGGTCGAATACTGATCGGTGTCGACGCCGGGACGTCGATGATCAAGACGGTGGCCTTCTCGCTCGACGGCGAGGAACTGGACGTGAGCCAGCGGTCGAACCCGGTAAAAAACCCCCAACCGGGCTGGGACGAACAGGACATGGCGTTGACGTGGCGTCAGACCGGGGCGACGATCGACGACGTGGTAACCGGACTGTCCGAGGACGATGAGGTAATCGGCGTCGGCGTCACCGGCCAGGGCGACGGCTGTTGGTTCGTCGACAGCGAGGGCGAACCGGTCCGCGACGCGATCCTCTGGTCCGACGGGCGAACAGCTCCCTACATCAACGAGTGGCAGGCGGACGGCACGGCGAAGCGCGCCGAGGACGTCTGTGGATCGTCGATCTTCACCGGGACGAGCGCAGCGATCTACCGGTGGCTCGTGGAAAACGAGCCCGAGACGACCGAGGAGATAGACACGGTCTTTTTTTGTAAGGACTGGCTCAAACTCAAACTCACCGGCGAGTCAGTGAGCGACCCGAGCGACATGTCCTTACCGTACGTCGATGTCGAGACGGGCGAATACGCCGAGGAGATCGCCGAAACATTCGGCGTGCCGGAGTTGAGCGGGAAGCTGCCGCCGCTCCGGCCGGGAACGGAGATCGTCGGCACCGTCACGCCCGAGGCCGCGGCCCGAACGAACCTGCCCGAAGGAACGCCCGTCGCCTCCTCGTTGTTCGACATCCCGGCGATGGCCATCGGAACCGGGGCGATCGAACCCGGCGATAGCTCCTCGATCGTCGGTACGACCTCGGTCAACCAGACGCTGATGAACGAGCCGAACACCGATCCGGAGGGCGTCGGCTTTACCTTTCCGCTCGGGATCGAGGGCCTGTGGACGCGGGCAATGGCGGCGATGGCAGGCACGCCGAACTTGGATTGGATCCTCGACGAAGTCGTCGGTTCGCGCGACTTCACCGAGATCGAGTCCCGGATCGAGTCACTTCCGCCTGGGACGGAGGGCTTGCTCTACCACCCCTACTTGAGCGAGGCGGGCGAGCGCGCGCCCTTCCTGGAGACGAACGCGCGCGCACAGTTCACCGGCCTGTCGCCCCGTCACACCGAAGACCACCTGATCCGTGCGATCTACGAGGGAATCGCTTTCAGCGTGCGCGACTGTTTCGAACACATCCCGTCCGAGTCCGATGCCGTCCAATTGAGCGGGGGTGGGGCGCGCTCCGAGTTCTGGTGTCAGGTCTTCGCCGACTGTCTCGATGTCCCGGTAGCGGTCCCCGACGGCGCGGAGTTCGGCGCGAAGGGCGCGGCGATGCTTGCGGGCATCGGCGTCAACGAGTTCGACGACATCGCGGATGCCGTCTCGCGGACGACGACGATCTCCCGGTCGTACGAACCGGACGGGGAACGTGTCTCTCAGTACGACCGGTGGTACGGGCTCTATAAGGACACCTACGAGTCGATGTTCGAACATTGGCAGACGCGCGGCGAGATCCTCGCCAACCTCGACGACGGTGACGAGTGACGTCGCTCTCCCGAACGTACACTCCCCGCCGGCCGGTTCCCGACGAGCGCGGGCCTCGCGGCCAGCGCGACCTCCCAGGCTCGACGTGCTTTGGGCTTCGTGTGCCGGCCGTTCGGTGCCGCCCCGCGGTCGACACGTGAATATAAGTACTCCGATGTAAATGGTTCGCGTGCTGCGGACGGCCCCGCTCGTCAACGAACGCGGTCGGCCTGACACGGACCTACCATGGTATCGAACGAACTACTACGGTCGGAACGCGAATCGATCAGTGAACATTGCAAACGGATGCTCGATCAGGGGCTGACGACGGGCACCGGGGGGAATATCAGTGTCAGCGACGACGAGGGGCGGATGGCGATCAGCCCCTCGGGGATGGCCTACCCCGACATAATGCCGGACGATGTGCCCGTCCTCGACGCCGACGGCGAGGTCGTCCTCGGCGACCGGACGCCGTCTTCCGAACACCGGATGCACCGCATGTTACACGAGGGTCGCGCGGACGTCGGCGGCGTCGTCCATACCCACTCGCCGTACGCCAGTGCCTTCGCCAGTGCCGGGGAGGCGATCCCGCCCACGCATTACCTCGTCGAGTTCGTCGGCAAGCAGGTCCCCGTCGCAGGGTATGCGACCTACGGCACCGAGGAGTTGGGCGAACTCGCTGCCGAGACGATCGGTGAGGAGTACAGCGCGTGTCTACTCCAGAACCACGGCTCGATCGCCGTCGGCGAGACGGTCGAGGGGGCCTTCGAGACGGTGCTCATGGTCGAATTCTGTGCGCGAAACCACTACCTCGCCGCCAACCTCGGCGACCCGATCGCCCTCCCCGACGACGAACTCGAACACCTCGTCGAACGCTTTGCTGACTACGGCCAGAGCGGGTAGCGCCGCGCGTCCGCCGGCGGGTTCGAGTCGTCGACCCACACGGCGGTCGGGGGTTAGGGTCGAGAGACAAGAGACGGGAAACGAGACATCGATCGGTTACAGCGCGCTCCGATCGTATCCTCCGTCAACGGTCACGACCTCGCCCGTCGTGAAGGAGGCGGCGTCGCTCGCGAGGTAGACCGCCGCACCCGCGATCTCCTCGGTGCCCGCGATGTGACCGAGCGGCGTCCGCTGGTCGATGCTCTCGCGCACGGGCGAACTCTCGTCGAGTCGCTCGCCGGAGAGTTCGGTTCGGACGAACCCCGGCGCGATCGCGTTGACGCGTATCTCGGGTGCGAGATCGACCGCGGCAGCACGCGTCAGGCCGTTGACGCCGCTTTTGGCGGCGCAGTACGCCGGTCGGTGCTCGCGTATCTGGCCTGCCGACATCGAGGAGACGTTGACGATACTCCCGCTCTCCATCGCTCTGCCGAACACCTGACAGGCACGAAACACGCCCGAGAGGAGCACGTCGACGCTGAAGGCCCACTGGGCGTCGGTCATGTCCAACAGCGATGCGTGATCGGTCGCCCCCGCCGAGTTGACGAGCACGTCCACCCCGCCGAGGGTGTCGACGGCTACATCCCGTAGTCGTTCAATCGAAGCGCGGTCGGTGACGTCACAGGTAACCTCTGTCGTGCGCACGTCCGCCAATCGGAGCTCGTCGGTGATCTCCGCGACCGATTCTTCCGAACGGCTGGTTGCGATCACGTCCGCGCCATCGGCGGCGAACGCGCGGGCGATCCCCCGGCCGATCCCGGTCGTGCCGCCGACGACGACCGCGCGCTTGCCCGCGACGTCCACCGTCGGCGACGATTCGTCGTTCATTACGGCAGGCGATGCAGCGGCCGTGCTATTGGCTATTGCGGTCCCCCGCACCGGTCGGTCGAGGCGAGACCCGACCTCCGGCTCCGCGATCCGGCGATCGATCACCGTCAACGCCGCTCACTCGTCCCACGAGGAATACAGCGCGCGCACGTCCGCCCAGCGCTCCGCGTGTTCGTGCCGGTGAGGAGCGTAGGTCTCCGCTACCGACGCGTCCGGCGAAACGGTGCCGCTGGCTCGTAACAGCCGCTCGGCCGCCGTCTCGGCGTCGTCGTACACCGACGCGGCGAGCGTCGCCGGGAGCAACGAGCCGACGGTCGTGCGCGGTTCCATCTGGGTCACCGATCGGTCCCAGATCGACGCCCGGAGTTCGTTCCACCAGCTGAAGGGGTCGTCGCCGCCGGGCGTCCCGTGGCTGAGCAGCGACACCCGCTCGATGCCCGCGTCGAAGACCTCGGCGACGAGCGGGAGGTAGCCGTACTCCGCGAGCGCGATCCCGGTGACGACACCCCTGAGCAGGCGTCCCCTGACTCCCTCGCGATCGACGTCCCCGTCCGGCCAGAGCCCGAACACGGAGTTCGCCATTCCCGACTCGAAGAAGGGACTGCGGTTGCCCTGGAGGTAGACGTCGTACTCAGCACCCGGTGGGACCCGGCGTGCGGCTTCGAGCCCGCGGCGCTCGTCCATTGCGAAGAGTCGATCGCAGAACCATCGGAACACGACGCCGGTCTCGAAGGCTGCGCTCGCGGTGTAGCCCGCGATCGGGTGACGGTGGTAGTACAGCGCCTCGTGGGGGGTGATCGACTCGGCAACGTACTTGACGACGCTCGTCGACTCGCAAGCGATCGAGTAATCGCCCGGCTCCAGACAGCCCGCGGACATCGCCGAAGCGTTCCCGTCGGTCATCCCCTGGTAGAGTTCCGCGTCGCCGAGCCCGATATCGGCGGCGAGCGTGCTTTCGGCGGTACCGACCGGTGTCCCGGGGGCAACGATCGACGGGAACAGGTCGAGCGAGAGATCCACGCTCTCGAAGAGCGGCTCGTACCACTCGGGAGCGGCGGCCGTGACGTCGGCCCCGAACTTGAGCGCGTTCGTCCAGTCGGTCTCGACCTCGCGCCAGGGTTCGCCTTCGGGAATCGATAGCCGGTAGAGAAGCCACGTCGTCGGGCTCAGGATCCACTCGACCGCGGCGAACTCTTCAGGCGAATCCTCCCGCAACCGGAGGAGCTTCGCAATGGGGCTGGTTGCCGAGACCGGGACCCCCTTACGTTCTATGTCTGCCGTCGCGTCGAGCGCGGCGACCGCCCGTCCCTGTTTCGGTGCCGAGTCGTAGTACATCTGCGGGTCGAAAACCGGCTCGCCGTACTCGTCGACGAGCACCGCCGTCCCGGACGTCCCGTCGGCCGTACACAGCACCCGTCCCCCCGGGAGGAAAAGCGCCGTGCCCCGGAGCGCTCGTTCCCACCGATCGACGGTTTGAACATCGATCGCCGCCTCGCTGCTGAGCAGCACTTCCCCGTCGGTGTCGTAGGCGGTGATCCGCACGCCCGAGGTCCCGAGGTCGATACCGACTAGGTGGGTCGCCACGATACCCCTCCCCTCGCTCGCCCTTGCTCTCGTTCGCGCTCCCGACCCCGTCCCCGTTCGCCCCGAACAGGGTTGGGGTCCGACCGCTCGCCTGAGTGAGTCGCCGGCAGAACGGTTCCGACGACGGACCCGCAACGTCGGTTTTCCCTATCCCCGTTCGTACGACCGATCATAGGACACCTGTCTTCCTGCGATCGTCAATAACCCACCGGTCGATCGGATCAACCAGATTCGTCACGGTTGTAATCGATAATTGATTCTGTCCTACAGAACCGCTTGTTCCTCACTATCGAAGGCCCGCAATGGTCGCCCATCGGGTTCGTTCGCCGCCGCGTCGTTTCGGTTCGGGGTTCGCCCGACGGCCGTCTCCCCTAAAGTGGTTCTGTATTGCAGAACACTGATAACGATGCGGGTCGTGCAGCGCACCATGGCCCGTGAGACACCGAACGTACCGGTCAAGTCGGTCGAGCGGACGATCCGACTCATCGAGTCGATCCAGCGACGAAACGGCGCGAGCGTCACCGAACTCGCGGTCGACCTCGGCGTTGCGAAGAGCACCGTCCACAACCATCTTCGCACCTTGGAACGTCACGGCTATCTCGTTCGTGAGGAGGACGTCTTCGGTATCGGACTCCGATTCCTCGACCACGGCGGGTTCGCCCGCGAGCGCCGCCCTGCCTACGGGATCGTCCAACCGAAAGTTCGGGACCTCGCGGAGGAAACGGGCGAACTCTGCCAGTTCGTCGTCACCCAACGAGGCCGGGGCGTGGTACTCTTTCAGGTACGCGGCGAGCGTGCGGTCGAGACGCGCTCGCGCGTCGGCACCCGCGGGCCGTTGCACAGTATGCCCGCGGGAAAGGCGATTCTCGCACACCTCCCTCCCGAGCGCGTGCGCGAAATGATCAACGAACACGGGCTCCCGGCGGCCACCGACGACACGATCACCGACCGGCAGGGCTTGCGTGCCGACCTCGAACGGATCGTCGAGCGGGGGTACGCGATCAATCGAGCCGAACACATCGGCGGGCTGAACGCGTTGAGCGTGCCGATCACGTCGGGCGACGAGGACCTGCTGGGTGCGCTCGCGGTCGTCGGTCCTTCCCATCGCCTGAACGACGACGAGTACGAACGCGAGGTCGTCGACGCCCTGCTCGAGGCGGCCAACGAACTCGAACTCAACGTGACTTACTCGCGGCTGTAACTCTCCTCCGTCCGGACGCTGTTCTGAAATACAGAACGATCTTCGAGGCGCTCACCGGTCCATATATGAGCGCGTGACGAGTACGACCGACTGATGCCGCTTGCCGTAACAATGGACAGTCGAAACGGAACGAGCGTACGCGGGCCGAACGCACGCGGGATGACGGACTGATGACCACCAAAGTCGAGCGGCTCGTCGCTGACTACGATCTCCCAGGAATGGGGGAGCAACTGGCTAATCTCTGGATCGCCAATGGCGGCGAGCGCCGAAGCCTGCGCGAACTGGCCGACTACTTCAACCGCGAACTGCTGCGCGCCGCGATGGGCGAGGCCGGCGCGACCACGCTCGACGGCGAGGTCGAAAACACCTATCGGCTGCTCACGGCCGACGACGTGAGCACCGGCGTCCGTACCGACGCCGAGACCGCGCTCGAGCGCAAGGGGATCGATCCCGACGGCCTCCGAACGGACTTCGTCTCCCACCAGGCGATCTATACCTATCTTACCGAGGAGCGCGGCGTTACCCAACCCGACGAACCCGACCGGGATCGCGCCGAGCGAGCCGCGAACACGGTCCAGCGGCTGCGTTCCCGCCTCGTCGCCGTCGCCGAAAAGCGCCTCGCCTCGCTTCGCAATGCCGATGCGATCGCGCTCGGGACCTTCAGCGTGCTCGTCGACGTTCGCGTGGTCTGTGAGGATTGTGGTACCCACGCCGACGTCCGGACCCTGCTCGACGAGGGAGGTTGTGACTGCGAACCGGGGACCTAACGATCGTGACGGACGCCCCGCCGTCGCGCCGACCGCGCACCTCGCCATGACAGACATATGGCCGTCATGGCGAAACTGGGTATCCGTGTACGATCGACGACCGAACCGGACAGCACCACTCGAACAACACCGACTGTGATCGACCGCTTTCGGCTGTTTTCGAATATTCCGTTCGACATCACCGGACGTCTCTCGAAAATTACGAGTACGCGAGGTTTACTTCGACGATGTTCGCGGTTCGGCGAACCAGCCGCGGGATCTCCGTCTCGAACCGTTCGCCCTGCATGCGACTCGTCGGTGCCGAGACGCTCACCGCACCGACGGCCGTGCCTTCCTCGCAGGCGATCGGACCGCCGACACAGCGCATTCCCGCGACCCGTTCTTCGTCGTCGGTGGCATACCCCTGTTCGCGGATCCGCTCTAACTCCTCGAACAGTTCGGTTCGATCGGTCACCGTCCGCTCGTTGACCTGGGGCATGCCGCGCTCGTCGAGGATTCGCTCGACCCGGTCTTCGGGGAACGTCGACAGCATCGCCTTGCCCAGCGAGGTCGTCTGTAGGTGGACGTACATTCCAGTGTGGTGGACCGTATCGACCCGGACGGCGTTTTCGCCGCGCGCGATGTAGAGAAACACGCCGCGGCCGTTCTCCTCGATCAGCAGATTCGCGTGCTCGCCGGTCTCGTGAGCTAACTCGTCGAGTTCCGGCCGCGCTACCTGGAACAACTCGGTGTTGCTTCGCCGGTGGCCGCCGATCTCCAAAAATCGCGCACTGACCTGATAGGACCCGTCCGTCTCAACGACGTACCCGTCGCGTTTGAGCGTCGTGAGGTGGTCGTGGACAGTGCTTTTCGCCATACCGAGTTCCGTTCGTCCGTACCGCCGCGATCGGCACGGACTCGGTTGCGTTCGCCATGATCGTCGATAGGAACGGATCCACTTAATCGTTATCCGGCAGTACCGAACGCACCTCGCTCCCAATCGTCGTGAGACCGTCGGCCGAAGCACGACGATCGAGCGTCCTGCCGCCCACGAATACGTGTGCAGCCGATATTCGGCCGCTCCCGATCGGCTTCCGACCGGCGCAGGAACAAGCAGCAGTCGAGTCGGCGTCCGATTTTGCCGGACGCGCGAGCGCCCGAACCATAGCGGATCAGTTCCCGACCGCGCGCTCGAACGACCGGCCTCTGAGCCATCGCCGGTCGCCCGCGCTCAGTCCGTCGACGCGTTCGAGCCAGGTGACGCACTCCTCGTAGGTCGCCATGTCGCTCACGTTCGGGTAATCGGCCCCCCAGACGAGCCGCTCCCTGCCGAACTCGCCGAGAAGCCAGCGAACGTGATCGTGCATGTCGATATAGGGATAGTCTTCCTTCGAGCGGTGCTGGACCTCCGAGAGCTTCGCATAGACGTTCTCGTAGGCCGCGAGGTCCCGATAGGTCGAAAAGGCCGACTCCTCGGGCGGCTCGTCCGGGTCAGCGTGCGAGAAGTGATCGACGAGGTACGTCAGGTCCGGGTAAGCGTCGACGAGCGACACGACTCGATCGAGCTGTGTCACGTCCGCGAGCACCTGGACGAGCGCGCCCGTCTCGCGGGCGGCCCTCCAGAAGGCCGTCTCGCCGATCGCGTCCGTGAGCCAGCCCACGGTCGGATCGAACGTCTCCCACATCCGGTCGGACGGACAGATCGCGCCGAGTCGAACCCCAACCACGCCGTCGATCGCCATACACTCGCGGAGGTGGGTGCCTGCGTTGTCGGCGAACGGATCGACCATCACGATCCCCGACAGTCGGTCGTGCTCGGCGACCGCTCTCGTAGTATACCAGTTGTCCGTCCACTCGCAGATCGGGTAGCCGACGACGACGGCTTCGTCGACACCGGCGTCGTCCATGTCCGCGAGGAGCCGTTCTGCGGTATAGATCGTCTCTACGGCGAACGTATCGACGAGATCGACCAGGGGACCGTTCACCCATGGGTGCGCCCGGCTCGGAGGGCCCCAGGCGTGCGTGTGACTGTCGATGACCATCGATCACACCGACGGTACCGCGTGTCTAAAACCCTCGTGTCGCCGGACCGAGCGGTGGTAACTTAGCGACGATGAGACATAAGAGCGGTGCAGAACAGTTCGAAAGTCCCCTTCCGCTCGACCGGCCGCGGCTCGCTGTCGTTCAAAAGACACGAAGCGTCTCTTGTGATGTGGCAAAAACGCTGAGCGTTTTTGCTGCAAGTGGGAGATCGAAGATTTCCCGCAATGACGAAACGGCGAAGCTGTTTCGAACCACGCTTCTCGCTCCCTCCGGTCGCTTCGGTGCTTACGTCGCCGGGGCCGGACCGAGCGGTCGGCCCCTTTCAGTCCCGCCCGTGACGGTTGTTTAGTGGGCCAATTCCTCGCATTGGCGGCCACGCAACCGCTCGGGGTCGTGCGGGTCGGTCGGCCGTCAGTCCGCGAAGGTGAACACGGGCTTGCAGGTCTCGGAGCGGAGGAACGCCTCGAATGCCGTCTCCGGGTCGTCCCTGGAAAAGGAGATATCGACGATCGAGTCCGCGTCGACCGAGCCGTTTTCCATGAGCCGAAGCGCCTGCTCGAAGTTCCGCCACGTCGAGCCATAGGAGGTATCGATTGCGACCTCCGAGCGGACGACCGGCGTCATGAACACCTCGCTCGGCTCGCCGGGGAGGCCGACCACCACGACCTGGCCGCCCTTTCGCACCTGCGTGACGGCGGTCTCGACGCCGGTTCCGTGACCGGTCGTGTCGAAGACGATGTCGAAGCCGACGCCGTCGGTGAACGACTCGCGGCGTTCGTCGAGGTCGTCGTCGCCCTCGCCACTGCCGCCGTCGAGCGCGATCGTCTCGATACCTAACTCCTCGACGAGCGGGAGGCGGTACGCGCCGTCCCGGCCGAGCCCCGAGACGAGCACGTTCGCGCCCATCGAGTCGGCGATACAGGCGGTGAGCACGCCGATCGGCCCCGGTCCCTCGACGAGGACGTTGTGGCCGGGCGTGGTCGCAGAGCGGGTGAAAACCGCCCGCGCCGCAATGCTTGTCGGCTCGGTGATAGCGGCCTGGTCCGGGGGGACGCCCTCGGGGACCGCGTGCAGGTGTTCTGCCGCGACGGTCGTGTAGTCGGTGTACGCGCCGTCGCGGTGCATCCCGGTGATCGAGAAGTTCCGGCAGACGTTCGACTCGCCGTTCTTGCACTGGAAACACTTCCCACAGTCATGGATGGGTTCCTCGACGACCGCGTCGCCGACGGCGAAATCGGTCACACTCTCGCCGACGGCGGCGACCTCGCCCGCGTACTCGTGGCCCATTACCCGCGGGATCGGGATCCACTGGTAGCCGCCCTCGTAGCGGTAGGCGTGGGCGTCGCTGCCACAGAGGCCGGCGGAGTGGACGCGGACGAGCACCTCCCCGGCCGCCGGGTCCGGGCGCTCGCGCTC
>PXRY01000027.1 GCA_003022925.1 Halobacteriales archaeon QS_8_65_32
TCGAACGTTCCCTCCCGATCGCCACGCGAGATGGCGAGGATGTCCTCTAAGTCCGTTTCGGCGCGCGTGACCAGTTCCGCCGCCTCGGCGAGGTCACTGCCGATCCCGGCGTCGCCGTCGTCTTCGTCGCCGGCGGTGTCGGCGGTGTCGGCGGTGTCAGTGCTGTCGGCACTGTCGGTGTTGCTAGGCTCGTCAGTGCCCCCATGAGACACATCGGCATCGCCGTCGTTTACCTCTTGTTCCTGGGATCCGATCGCGGCTCGGAGGCGAGCGCTCGTTTCGGCTAAGCCCCCGTCGTCCGAACTCGTCGAATCGCTCACGATCGATTACCCCCTTCTCTCAGATGGACTTCGAGAATTCCATTGTGATAGGACGCAGCGGCAAGCGATGCGTCCGCGAGACGGTGCGAGACGCGTTCTATGATACGCTCGCCGTCGCCGACGAGCAGGTCGCCGTTCCGGCTCGATACGCCTGCGGCGAGGGCTTCGGGTTCGATCTCGGGGACATCGATAGCGACGAGCGCCTCGGTTCCACCGTCGTCGTACTCGACGCTCGTCGGGTGATCGGGCCCTTCGCTGGCGGGAGCGGTCTCACCGGCGTCTGCAACGGCGTCGTCGACCGTCCCGACGCCGATCGAGACGTCGTGACCGACGGACATCCGGCCGATGTCGGTGCGTCCGCGGCCGACGGCTGCGTTGCCCTGGATGTCGAAGTCGCTTTGGGCAACCGTCTCGATGAGGTCGCGTAGTACCGAAGCGAGTCCGCCGCTCGAAGTGTCCTCCGTCGAGGCGTCCCCGGCGGTGTCTTCGGCCTCGGCGTCGGTTTCGGTTCCGGCTTCGGCTTCCCTTTCGTTGTCGGTCCCGGTTTCAGTATCGGTGTCGTCGACGTCGTCGGTATCGTCCTGTGTCATTATCGTTTCACCTCGACTCTGCCGCTCAGGTTCTCGCGGGCCTTCTCGGCTACTTCCAGTTCGAGTTCGAGGTCCGCGCGTCGCTGTTCGTACTCCTCGCGTGGGCGCTCGCCGATCTCGTAGAGCAATTGGTTTTCCTTGATCTCGTCGTGAATGGCCTCAACGTCGTAGGCCTCTTCGATCGCCGTCGACCGGAGGACTTTCACGAGCGAGACCCAGGGTTTGATCAGTAGGTCGTCGAGGACGAAGGTCATCGATCCACCCCGATCTCGATGTCGACGAAATTATACGGTGCCCACGGACCGGTGTACTGGACGATCAGCGAGTCGCCGTACGTCGATTCGATCTCGGCGATCGCCGCGTCGAAGTCCTCGCGGTCGTCGCGGGAGACGAGGTAGGAGCAATTGAGGACGAGGCGATCGCTGAACAGTCCGTTTTCGGATTCTTCGAGGCTCACCCCGTCGAGCCGGTCGCTCACGTCCTCGCGAATCGCCTCCCGATCGAGCGTCACGTCCTCCTCGGCGACCAGTTTGAGCCCGAGTTCGATGGTGCCGTCGATGTCCCGGAGGGTCTTGGAAAGTACGCTTCTGCTGCTCCGGAGGACGTTCTTGAGCGGACGGACGCTCTTGAATACCATGCCGAAGCGCATCGGGACGACCGCGCTCACGTCGCCACGTTCCATCACTGTCTGTAGTACCTCGTCGTGTGCACGGATGTTTTCGTCGGTTTCGTCGGGTTCTAACGTATCGATATCCGAGACGACGGCTGAAAGCGTCCGGTAATCGACGGTGTAGAGGCGTTCGGCGCGGTCGACGCCGTCGATATCGAGTTCTACGTCCGTCTGCTCGATGACACCGTACGTGTAGAGGTGGTCGTTTGCCATGATCAAAGCCGATCAACGCGCAAGCGATGACGCGGGCGGCGCGCGACCGTGTGTCACTATATTATTCGACGGACGGTTAAGAAACTGCTGCCGGCGACTGCGAGCACGAGGGGATTCGTAGGGGTCCGTCGTGCGTCGCCGCCGGCCGTTGCGAGCCGTCGGGACCCGGGAGACGGACACGGGACCGGACTTGCTCTTGCCACCACAAGCTCTTAAAGCGTGGGGAGAAGACGTAAGAAGGCATGTCAGTAGCTGCAAGCGGACGACCATCGAGCGAGAGCCTCGCGGAGATCGTCGACCGCATTCTCGACAAGGGACTCGTAATCGACGTCTGGGCGCGGGTGTCGGTCGTCGGGATCGAGATCCTCACCGTCGAGGCGCGTGTCGTCGTCGCCTCGGTCGATACGTTCCTCCACTACGCGAAGAACATATCGTCGTTGGAGATCGCGAGCCAATCCGGCGACCTCGAAGACCTCCAGAACCTCGAGTTCGGCACGTCGCCGATGGTTCAGCCGGCACCGGACGTTCCCGACTACCGGATCAACGAAGAGGAGAACAGAGCCGAGGAAGCTCCAGCCGAAGCGGAACAGTAAGACCGTTCGTATAAGTAGCCTCCCCTATTTCCCACGCGTCAACCATGAGTATCGACGCCAAAGGACCGAGGCGAGCGAAAACGCGAGCGGGACCGGGACTCGTGGGATACGTCCTCGAAGCGAGTCGCCGACGAGCCGGGACGACTGAAGCGAGGCCGGCGGCCAACGAGGGTGCGTGAGCATGGCGACGTTCGATCCGGCAGATCGAACCGTTCGCGAACTACGAACGGACGTGCGGGAGATCGACGACCCCGACGAACTCCGGGCGATTCGCGACGCGGAAGCCGACGGGAAGAACCGCAAGAGCGCGACGGAAGCGATCGAACGGCAGTTGAGTCGGATCGACGACGCGACCGAGGGCGAGGACGAAGCCGGTAGCGACGAGGACGACCGGGAGGCAGGCGAGTCCAATACCGGCGAGAACGACGACGGAACGGAGAGCGACAGCGAAAGCGAGAGCGACGAGACGCCCGGAACGAGCGTCGGGACGGCGATCGCTTCGACCGGTCGACGCCTCGATTCGATCGAACAGGGAGCCGAGTCCGCGAGCGCCGACGGTTCGGCGGGAGCGGGCGAGGTCGACGCGAACGCAACGACGCTGGACGAGGGGGATCGCCGGGGTATCGGATCGCAAGGGGGCCTCGGAGCTATCGAGGCCACCGAAACCGATGACGGAAGTACCGAAACGGAAGCCGGCGACGGCAGCGAGAGCGGCGGAAGTGACGGAAGCGACGGGGACGATGGAATCGGTGGGAGCGACAGGGACGACAGCGAGACGGACAGTGTGAATGGGGGGTCGACGAGCGACGAACTCAGGCAGCGGTTGAGCGACTTCGAAGCGGCCGCCGGAAGCGAGGGGAGCGAAGACGACGACGCGACGGACGAAGCCGAGGAGGACGAAGACGGGAAGCCCCGTTCCGAGCGCGGAAACGACGATCGAACCGACGACACCGAGTCGCGAGACGAGACGGCCGAGGGGAGCGACGACGAAGCCGCTGACGGCGAAGCTACCGACGACGCGGCCACCGACGACGCAACCGCCGGCGACGACGGCGACGAGGAAACCGACAGCGAGGACGACAGTACGGAGACCGACGAGGCTGACGGCCCGACCGATACCACCGAGACCATGAGCGAGACCCAGACACGAAGCGAGACGGACGGAGACGACGAATCGAGCGGCGAAGACGACGGAACGCAGACGAACGAGGGGACGCACGCACCGGACGAGGGCAACGCCTCGCTGATCGACGTGAGAAGTCACGTACGGGACACCGCTGCGGACCTTATCGGCCGTCCGCTCGACGGCATCTCGGGCATCCAGCGCACCGACGACGAATGGTCGGCCATCGTCGACATGCTCGAACGCCAGTCCGTGCCCGACACGCAGGACATTCTCGGCCGCTACGAGATTTCGCTCGACGCGAACGGCAATCTCAAAGGGTATCGACGCCTCAATCGGTATCGTCGCGGCGATACCGTTGAGGAAGACTGGCAGTAACGGCCCGGGACGAATCCCGTTCGTGGTGATCACCACCGTATCCGGCCGTCGAAACCGACGCGGCGCGGGGAGCGAATCGCGTAATCGAGGAATCGACCGACTGCCGGTCGCCGACGCCGACACTAACACCAATACCGAGAGGGCGTCGTGTAGCGTCGACGGCGTCGTTTTCCGAACGGACGGGACCAACACCCCTTTTGATCGTCCCGCCGGAGCCCATGCGATGGTCGATCACATTAGCCGAAAACAGGTCGAAGCGTGGCTCGACAAGAAGGTCGTCCAGGACGTCGAGCAAGTCTCGGAGAACGAAAGCGAATTCAACGTCCAGTTTCGGCTCTCGCGCCTGCCGATGCACGTCATCAAAGAAGAGACCTGGGGGCCGCTCCGGCTGGTCGGCAAGAGCGGCTTCGATACCGATCGCACTGTAGCGATCATCGAGGACGACGACCGACGACGGGAACTGCTTGCACAGATCGGGCCGGTGCTGGCCGCGACGCCGGGATTTTACACGTTCCTCGACGCCGAGGGCACCGTCTGTGAGTTCGCGAACGTCCGGTCGATCCAGTTCGAACACCGCCTGTACCCCGATGGAGCGAGCCAGCACGCTCTTATGCGGGGACTAATGGCGCTTGCGACCGCGATGCGGTACGTCCAGAACGCGGTCGCCGAGGTACGGGGAGACGAACACGGGAGGGGCGTCTCGACCGAGGGCACGACCGACCCCGAAGCGCGAGACGATACCGAAGCCGATCCCGACGCCGACGCGTGACTCTCGCCGATAGCCTGCGACGACCGCGGCGGGCTCGACGGCACACGGCGACGCACGGTGGGGTGATTCGCGTTCGTCGAACGGCGGTCGATCGGTAGCCTGATACCGACCGGCAGCACACTCGGAGCGTGTATCGCCCCGGCCACACCGGCGTCTCGTTGCTCGTCTACGCGCCCCTCGGGTACGCGCTCTTGATTGAGGGACGGGTGGCGCTTTCGATAGTCGGCGGCGGCCTCGTCGTCGCGCTGGCGATGGTGCCGGATCTCGACATGCGGGTTCCGGGCGTTTCCCATCGCGGCAGCACTCACACGCTCGCCTTTGCCCTGTGTATCGGCGTGCTTCTCGGCGCGGGCGGGTGGGCGCTCGCAACAGCGTTGGGGGAGGCCGGCACGGCGCTCGGCGGAGCGGGGACGACGCTCGGCGAGGGCGTTACCGTGCGCGTCGGGGGAGTCTCGCCGATCGGACTGGGCGGCTTCGCCTTCGCGATCGGCGTGCTCACGATCTGTTCGCACCTGTTGGCCGACGTCATTACCCCAATGGGGATCGCGCCCTTCTGGCCGCTTTCGGGACGGCGGTTTTCGCTCGGGATCGCGAAATCCTCGAACACCTTCGCGAACGCGCTGTTGTTAGCGCTCGGGGTCTGTGTAACTCTCGGGGCGCTCTGGCTCGCCGGATCGGTCGGGTGAGCATCGCTGACTTAGCGGCGGTGAGAGAGGAGAACGGTGCAGAACGGTTCGAAAGCCCCCGACACGCTCGGCTTCTGCTCGCGGGCGAAGCCCGCTCGCACGGTCCGTGGGACTCTCCGAGTCCCGCGTGGTTCGGGAGAACGGAATTCTCCCGTCATCACGAGAGAGCTTCGCTCTCTCGAACGACTACCCGCGGTTCGCTGCGCGCCTCGCTTCTTCGCTGTGCTCAGTCGCTCCGGTGCTTACTTCGCCGAGGTTCTACGAAAGACTCGCTGTGCTCGTCTTTCGAGCTCTCGTTCGCTCGCTAGCGCTCGCTCACGAGAACGCCGAGCGGTCGGCCCCTTTCAGTCCCGCCCTTGGTTGTTGTGTGGCGAGTAATCGCGCAACTCAACACTGTTAGACAAGTATGACGAGAGCGGTCGAAGCCGGCAACCGACGGACCGACATCGAAAAGTTCGAAACGGTATAAAGCCTTTAGCCGCCCGCTTCCCTACTGTCGACCAATGGTACTCGATAACCTCGGCACCTCGCTCCGAGGCACGCTCGACAGACTGAGCGGCAAATCCCGGCTCACCGAAGAGGACGTCCAAGAAGTGGTCAAGGAGATCCAGCGATCCCTGCTCCAAGCCGACGTCGAAGTGAGCCTGGTGATGGGGCTGTCGGACAGCATCAAGCAGCGCGCCCTGGAGGAGGACCCGCCGGGTGGGACCTCCGCGCGCGATCACGTCTTGCGGATCGTCTATGAGGAGATGGTCTCGCTCGTCGGCGACTCGACCGACCTGCCCTTAGAACCCCAGACGATTCTCTTAGCCGGACTTCAAGGGTCAGGCAAGACGACGACGGCGGCAAAGATGGCCTGGTGGTTCTCGAAGAAGGGCCTCCGGCCGGCGGTGATCCAGACCGATACCTTCCGGCCCGGCGCGTACGACCAGGCCAAAGAGATGTGCGAGCGTGCGGAGGTCTCCTTTTACGGCGATCCCGACGCTGACGACCCCGTTACGATCGCCCGCGAGGGGATGGAAGCCACGTCGGAAGCCGACGTCCATATCGTCGATACGGCCGGTCGCCACGGCTTGGAGGACGTACTGATCGACGAGATCGAGGCGATCGAGAAGGAGGTGGCCCCGGATCACAACCTCCTGGTACTGGACGCGGCGATCGGACAGGGGGCGAAGGAACAGGCCCGTCAGTTCGACGACGCGATCGGCGTCGGCGGCGTGGTGATCACGAAACTCGACGGTACTGCGAAGGGTGGCGGAGCCCTAACCGCGGTCAACGAGACCGACTCGACGATCGCCTTCTTAGGCACCGGTGAGACGGTCCAGGACGTCGAGCGTTTCGAGCCGAACGGCTTCATCTCCCGGCTGTTGGGGATGGGCGACCTCCAGCAACTCGCCGAACGCGTCGAGCGCGCGATGGCCGACACCGGCACCGACGACGAGGACTGGGACCCCGAGGACATGTTGAGCGGCCAGTTCACGCTCAAGGACATGCGAAAACAGATGCAGGCCATGGACAAGATGGGCCCGCTCGATCAGGTACTCGATATGATCCCCGGGCTCGGTGGTGGCTTGCGCGACCAACTGCCCGACGACGCAATGGACGTCACCAAAGACCGGTTGCGGGTGTTCGAGATCGTTATGGACTCGATGACCGACGAGGAACTGGAGAACCCCCGGTCGGTCGGAGCGAGCCAGGTTCAGCGGATCGCCCGGGGGGCAGGTGCCTCCGAGGAACGCGTGCGGGAACTGCTCGAACAACACCGGATGATGGAACGGACCCTCAATCAGTTCCAGGGGATGGGCGACACGGACATGCAGCGGATGATGAAACGGATGGAACAACAGGGCGGCGGCCCCAGTGGCGGCATGGGTGGCATGGGCGGTGGTGGCGGCGGTCCGTTCGGCTGATCGAGTTCAGTCTTGGAGGATTGGGCTGGATCGAGAGTAGTGTTAGCTTGGAAGTGTGTGAGGGGATAGTGGGTCGTGTCGAACGGCTCGAAAGCCCCCCAACACGCTCGGCTCGGGGGGCCTCGCTGTCGTTCAAAAGACCGCGCGTCGCGCGGTCTTTTGTGATGTGGCAGAAACGCGGAGCGTTTTTGCTGCAAGCGGGACCTTCGGTCCCGCAATGACGAGACGGCTTCGCCATCTCGAACCACGCTCCTCGGTCGGTCGCGCTGTTCCCTGCGATTTTCCGCTATGACGAAAGGCGCTCCGCGCCTTTCGGACCACGGTGCTTACGTCGCCCGCCATCGCCGAGCGGTCGGCCCCTTTCAGTCCCACCCGCTTAGTAGTTGTCTGCCGGACGATTGCTAAGTGAACGTTGCCGAATATGAATGCGGATACGATTGCGAGTGCGTTCGGGACGATCGTAGCAGGTCCGGACTGCGATGTCGGTCGCAACTAAACGGCTTTTTACTCTCCCGGAGGATTCATTCGTCCATGACGGTTCGCGAGGTCGCCGTGAACGCATATCGGGAGGCCCTGCCGGTGCTTTCGGTGAGCGCTCTTGGGGGGTTGTTCGCGGGCCTCGTGCTCGGAGGGATGAGTGCAGAACTCCAGCGAATCCAGGGCCTACTGGTACTTGTGCCCGCCCTCTTGGCTACTCGGGGGAACGTCTACGGGTCGCTCGGCGCACGGCTGGGGTCGGCGCTCCACCAGGGGCTGATCGAGCCCTACATTTCCTTTGGCAACGAGCGACTCCGGACGGCGGCGGCGGCGGCGGTCGCGAGCGGGCTGCTCGTGAGCACGTTAGCGGCAGTCATGGCGTTTGCACTGCTCGTCGCGCTGGGGGAGCCGGTGGCACCGGTCTGGATGCTCGTCGGGGTTGCGCTGATCTCGGCGGTGATCGGTGGCGGGGTTCTGGTAACGACAGTCGTGACGGTAGTACTAGTGGGGTATCGACGGGGGCTGAACCCCGACACGCTCGCGGGACCGGTTGTGACGACGACCGGCGACATAGTCGGCATGGCGACGCTGCTGGTCGCCGCACGGATCGTGCTCGCAATCGGAGGTCTCTGAGGGTACTTCGATGTTCGATAGCAACGGAACGCTGAGATGATAGGACGATGAGATGGGGAGAGAAAGGCGACGGGGGGCGACTGGAGCGACCACGGGCGGCGGGAGTGGCGTGGGTGGCGACGACGCCGGGCGAGATGGAGATGGCAACGCCGGAAGGGGCGACGCGTCGAGAGGGGCAGCGATGAGCGCCGCGAGCGGGTGGTCGGTCCGGCGGATCGTCCGCGCGACGCTGCCGGTGCTCGTTGCCCTGACCGCCCTCGAACTCACGAGCGGGTTCGTCCTCGGGACGATCCAGGCGACGTTGCTCCAGTATCCCTCGTTGCTCGTGCTCGTCCCGGTGACGATCGGCACCGCGGGCAACTTAGGCAGCATCCTTGCCGCGCGGCTCTCGACGGCGTTTCACTTAGGCACGCTGCGATTCGGCCGGGACGACACCCTGGTAGGTAACGCCGTCGCGACGGTCGCGCTTGCGATCACGGTCTTTCCGATCGTCGGTGCCGGGGCCTGGGGACTCACCGCGGCGACCGGCGGAGCGGGACTCTCGCCCGGGACGGTCGTGGTCGTTTCGCTCGCGAGCGGCGTAGTGCTGGCGGCGCTCGCGATCGGCATCGCGGTCGGGGCGACGTACGCGGCCTACCGGCTGCGACTCGATCCGGACGACGTGGTGATTCCCGTAGTAACGAACGTCTGTGACGTGCTGGGCGTGCTCGTATTGTTCGGCGTCGTACGACTGATCGTGTAGCTCGTCGACGGTCGTGAGCCAGTCCACGCTCGCTGGTTGGAAACTGGGTCGGCCGTGCCGGAACCGAATCGGCTGAATTGCAGGGTTACGGAGCTGCAATATTCGCACTGCGAATACGCCTATAAACGCAATCAAGCTAAAATTCGGTTAGCGAATAATACCCACGGACATTCGACCGGCGAGCCGGTAGCTCGAACGACGGCCGGGCGGCTCAAAAGCCCCCGCTGCCGAGGCGTTCGAGCACGGTCCCGCGGCCGGTGTGGTCGTTCGAATCGAAGTCCTCGACGCGGAGTCGAACCTGGGTATCGACGAGGTCCGGGCGGCCGCCGCCCGGGCTTCGCTGGCCGCTCTCGGCTTTCCTCCCACGGTCGTCGCCGTTTCCGGCTACAGGGGCGGTGTCGGCGTCGACATCGCTGTCAGCGTTGTCGTCGACGTCACCATCAGCGTCGGTGTCGGTCTCCTCGACGCGTAGGACCGTATCGTCGATCCGGGCGATGTAGCCGCCGTTCTGCCGGCCGGTGACAAAGGCAGTGATCTCGGTGCCGGGTTCGAAGTCCGGCCTGTTCGTTCGGAAGCTCCAGCCTTTCACGAACGCGTCGAAGCGGCTCATACGCGGGCCACCTCCGCCGATTCACGGTCGGCGACGAACTCCAAGCCGAAGCCGGTCGCCGCCGAGACGAGAAAGACGAAAAAGAGCAACCAGCTGTGAAAGACGAACGGGAAGACCTGAACGGGGTTGACGATCATCGCCCCCGTGAACCACGAGAACTGCTCGGGAAGTGTTTGGAGTTCGACGAACCTCACTAAGACGCCCCCGCCCCAGGGGAAGATGTACCCGAGCGCGGAGGAATTGGCGTCCAAGATGTTCGCGCGGCGGTAGCCATTGATGTTGAACCGCTCACCGATCCGGGCGATGTACGGCGCGATGGCGATTTCCGCGGCGGTATTGATCGTGATCATCGCGTTCACGAGCGCCGTGCCCCCGACCATCGTCAGCTCTGCCCGGCGAACGCTCGTCGCGAAGCGTTCTAACAACAGGTCCTGAATCGCCTCGAAGCCGCCGCCGCGGATCATGATCTGTGCGCCGGCGACTATTAGTAATATGAGAATGATCAACGGGAAGAAGCTCGACGCGCCGGAATAGAGGCTGCCGCCGACGGCCGCCGAGGCGTCCGGGCCGAGGATTTCGACGAACGGCAGGAAGGCGAGCGATTCGGAGATATCCGATCCCTGCGGGGTGCTGAAGACGAGCATGTCCGTTACCGGTGCGCCGCCGAGTCCGAGCAGCGCCAGCGAGACATTGAGTACGAACGCGACGATGATCCCCCACGAGATGGCTCCGACGATGTGCCGGCCGGCGACGGCGGTCGCGATAACGACGGCGACCGACAGCAGGTGAACCAATCCGAGGGGATTGCTGTTCTCGACGAAGAGGCTCTGGGCACCCTGGCCGACTTCGAAGGGGCTGCCCAACATCATGCCGGCGGCGACGTACCCCGCAAAGGCGAGCACGGCGGCGATGATCGCGTACTTGAACCGGGAGGCGACGACGCCGATATCGGAGTTCTGGGTAACGGCGCTCACGATGGTCGTATCGCTCACCGGTGCTAAGTTGTCGCCGAAGATCGCGCCCGACAGAATCGCGCCGAACATGAGCACAGGGTTCGCGCCCAAGAGCACGCCCGCCGGGAAGAACAGCGTCGTGAAGGCGATGACGGTCCCGTAGCCAGTGCCGATGCCGGTCGCGAGCAACGCGGCGAGCACGAAGGTGATCGCCGGGAACAGCGCCGCGCCCAGCGAGAGGGCATCGGCGGCCCAGACGAGTCCGCTCACGAACCCGCCAGCCTGGATGGTGTCGGCGGACATGCCCGCCCACAGCCAGGCGACGATCGCCGTTGCAGCCACCTGCTGCGTTATCCCCTCGAAGATCGTGTCGGCGTAGGGTTGCCGATCATCCTTGACGAATAGCATGCTTACGATCAACGCGACGAGCATTGCCACGACGAGGCCAACGGTGTCGCCGATGCCCAACAGCGCATATCGCCGTCGTCCGAGCCGGCCGACGAACCGCCGGAACCGGCACTCATTGGTACCTCCTCACCACGACGACGGATTGGTGGAGTCTTATATAAATGATATGTGATACCAAGAAACATGCGGACGATCGGGACGAACTGTAAGGGGCCGAACTGGAAGCGGCAGAGAGCGACTGGGAGCGAAGAACGGAGACCTCCAACAGACGGGCAGCCAATAATGCCGATCGCGGACGAAGCGACGGAGAGGTCGGCTAGGGACGCTGTTCAGTTACGCGACGAACGCTGCCATGGATCGTCATGGGTGGGACTGGAAGGGGCCGGGCGTTCACGGGCGCGAAGCGCCCGTGAGTTCAGGAGAGTGCTACGAGAGACGCGAAGCGTCTCTCGTCATTGCGGGAAATCGCAGATTTCCCGCTTGCAGCAAAAATGCTCCGCGTTTTTGCCACATCACGACAGGCGCGGAGCGCCTTTCGAACGACAGCGAGCCGCGGGAGTCGAGCAGTCGGGGGCTTCCAAAACGATCCCGATGGCTCGTTCTCCCAAAGTCGCTAAACTAAACACGACCCAGCTAGGGCGGCGAAGGCATAAGCGCTCGTCACACTGAAGGGCGATCATCGTGGTGGATCGGCTCTCCTTTCGGTCGGTCGGCATGGTGGTCGTCGTCTGGTGTGTGGTGCTCGCGGGGTGCAGCGGCGCTCCCTCGGGGGCGGAAACGGCGGCGAGCGAGCGAACCGCCTCCACGACGCCATCGACGGCCGACCGGACGGCCGGCGGTGCTGGGACGGTCAGCACTATTGAGACGACATCGGCGGACGATGTGACAGAACCGACACAGGCGACCGAAACCGAAACGGACGGCCGGACCGGGACGACGAGGGCAGGGACGGGCAATGGCGAGTTCAAGCCGCCGGCCGGGGGGACGTCGCGGTCGGCGCTCGTCACGAGAGTGATTGACGGCGATACGGTAGAGATCAGGTATCAGGCTGGCGAGACCGATACGGTTCGGCTGCTCGGCGTCGATACCCCCGAGGTCTCCGGCGACGTCTCCCCTGAGGAGTTCGAGGGAATCCCCGACTCGGCGGCGGGCCGCGAGCACCTCCAGGAGTGGGCGACGCGGGCGAGTTCGTTCGCCCGCACTGAGCTATCCGGTCAAGAGGTGCGGGTCGTGACCGACCCGCAGGCCGACCGGCGCGATCGCTACGGACGGTTGCTGGCTTACATCGTTCCGACCGACGGGGACGAACCGAGCAGCGAGGACGAACCGACCGACGAGGGTGAAGCAACCGCCGGGAACGGCGCAGATGCCGAAAGCAATAGGAATATCGGCCGGAGCGGGTCGTTCAACGCTGCCCTGTTGGCGGGTGGTTATGCCCGAGTGTACGAGAGTTCCTTCACCGAGCGCGAGCGGTACGAACGGATCGAGGCACGCGCGCAGGAACGAGGGATCGGGCTGTGGGGGTCCGACGGCGGCGACGGCGACGGCGAGCGCGGGACCGGGACGGCCACCGAGCGCGCGTCGAAGCCGACGCACCCGGCGACGACAACGAGAACCCGAATCGAAACTCGCCGAGGAGTGTCCGCTGGGCTCGGAGCCGTCCCTGCGGATCTACTGGCGGCCGACCCCGCGGGGCGACCTGCTCGCCGGTGAGAACGAACACCTGCTCGCCGACCCCGAGGGGACGCCGATGGAGGTCGACGAGTCGTTTCGCGACCTCGTTACAGGTCGGGTCGCGCCGCTACTGAAAGGCGTCGTGCCGAGCACGATCCGCCGCGAGGACTGCTGTCCAACCGCCGACTGTGTCTCGCCTGGCGGCCTGCTGATCGTCGACGCGCCTGCGGAGGGGCCTAACGGCCTCGTCGTCGCCGCCGGTTTTCACGGCCGGGGGGTTGATGTGCTCGCCGGTCACCGGCTGGACGGTGCACTCGCTCGTGACCGGCGAGCCGGCTCCGTTCCCGATCGAGGCGTTCGGTCTCGATCGCTTCGAGGATCGCAGCGCGGACTTCGAGTACCGCAGCCATTGGGACTGAGAGTTAGAACCGGGCTGGCAGGGCCCGCCCGCGACGAGCGGCCGGCGGCCGACACCCGAGGCTGGAGATCACGACTTCTTCGAGTTGATCGGCGGTGCCGAACGGGGAGGTGATCGGCCACGAGATACACACTAGCGAAACGACAACAGATGGAGCAATGGTCGATCCAGTGAACCTGAACATCCCCGGGCTGGATTACCCCTTTTTTGCGATCGTCTTCTGTGGCGTCGTCGCGCTCTTCACGCTGGTCCTCGCTCGAGCGGAGATCGCACTCCAGCGCAAACGGCGGCCGATCGTGACCCGAGGCAGCGCGCTGCTCGAAAGCCATCGGATCGAGGGCCGCTTGGAGTGGGTCGTCGTCCGGGGTCGTGACGCACTGGAACAGGCGGGCAGAGAACGGATGCGACGACCGCCTCAGGGTCAGAGACAGGACGGGAAGCGAGAGGGTGAACACGAACACGTCTTCTCCGACTCCGCGACCACGACGCTATCGGAGTAGGCCTCGTGATCCTCGATGGCGGTCGCCCCCGTCGTATCTCGAGTGACCGAGGCGGTACCAATACGTTTGGGACCATCGTGTGTCC
>PXRY01000038.1 GCA_003022925.1 Halobacteriales archaeon QS_8_65_32
GTTCACGAGAGCGAAGTGGTTCAAGAGAGCGGAGCTCTCTTGTCATGCCGAGAGACGCGAAGCGTCTCTCGTAGCACTCTCGTGAGCCAACAGGATCGCCCTGCGATCCTGTGACGACGTAAGCACGTGAGCGAGCGAACGCAGTGAGCGAGTGAAGTCGTTCGAGAGAGCTTCGCTCTCTTGTGATGACGAGATGGCTCCGCCGTCTCGAACCACGCACAGCGAGCCGCGGCCGGTTGAGCGGGAGAGGGCTTCCAAAACAGTCTCGGCGGCACTTCTCCTGAAAGCTGCTAAACCAAACGTAGTCTCAGGCCGATAGCGAAACCTACAGGACCCCGACGATCGAGGGACGGAATGCTATGGCTGCACGCAAGCACGACGAGCGACTCCACGACCGACAGTTCGTGCGGACGTTTTTCACCTCGCCGACCGCGGTCAAGGGCGAGGACGATTCGGCGAAGATGATCCGCAGTGCGTCGGGCCTTCGGGGAATGCAGGCTCCGGACGTCTGGGTGCCGGACAACGAGGACGCGACCGCCCCGTCGATGCGCGACGAGGGGGTTGAAAACATCATCGAAGTGGTCGCCGAAAACGGCGCGGACTTCCCCGGCGAGATACACCCCCGAATCGTCTGGCACCGCGATAGCCCTGCCACCCGACATCGGGGTCTCAATCACCTCTTCGAGATCGCAGATCCGGAAAACGGCGCGATTTCCCACATCGATGGCTTCGTTATCCCCGAGGTCGGCGACATCGACGACTGGAAGAAGGCCGACGAATTCCTCACCATCGTTGAGAAAGAACACGGCTTGGAGGAGGGATCGATCGCCATGTCGGTCATCATCGAGAGCGCCGCGGCCGAACTCGCAATGGGGAGTCTCCGCGCGGAGATAAGTAAGCCGTCGAACAACTTGGAGCGGCTGTTCATGCTCGTCATCGGTGAGGTCGATTACACCAAGGACATGCGTGCGATCACGCCGACAGGTGACCTTCCCTCCTGGCCGGAGGTCAGACACAACACCTCCCGGGGAGCGAGCGCCGCCGGTCTCATCAGCGTCGACGGTCCGTATGACGACATCCGTGACGTTGATGGCTATCGCGAGCGCATGACTGACAACCAGGCCAAAGGACTGTTGGGCATCTGGTCGCTGACGCCGGGCCAGGTCGTCGAGGCCAACCGGTCGCCGCTACCGCCCGAGACCGGGAGCTGGTTGCTCGACGTCGGCGGCTATCAAGTCGAACTCGATGACGAAGACGGCGTCCAGGCCTATTACGGCGACCGCCTGTCGCTAGAGGAGACGGCATCGGGATACGTTCTCCGGGACAGCAGCGGCGAACGGGAACTCGACGCCGAAGAACTGCACGAGGAACTGCTCGACCGGACGGAGTACATCCCGAGCATGGGTGATATCGTCGACTCGATGGAGGAGTTCGAGGCAGCCAAGGAAGCCGGGACGGGCGCGATCGCCATGGAACGGTCGGCGACGATCCATATCGACGGCGTCGACGTCGACATTAGCAACGACCGGATGTGGGACGAGGCGACCTATCAGGCGGCACAAACGCCGATCACCCTGTTCAAGGACGTCTACGAGCACCGGCCGGACCAGCACGAGGAGTTAGCCGAGATGTACTCCGAGGACGTCGTCGAGCGAGCGACGAACGTCGGCAAGGCCTGACCGAAACGACCGCACCCGGTTTTCATCGGCGCTCGCGAGGAGAAATCAGTCGCCGGCTACCCGGCGGGCGACGACCGCGTAGAACGGATCGTTGCCCGGCCGCTCGCGGATCACCTCGTTCTCGCCGAACCCGCCGGCCGCGTCGAAGTACCGCCGCACGAGGTCGGCGCGGCCGTCCATCGAGGCGTCGCGCCAGGCGCGGATCGCCTTCGTCGGGAAACATCGGTTCGAGAAGCTTACGATGGCGATTCCGTTGGGGCGGAGCGCTCGTCGAAGTTCGGCGAACACCGCTTCGGGGTACTGAAGGTATTGGGCCGAGACGGCGATCGTGGCCGCGTCGAACGACCCGTCGTCGAGCGGGAGGTCGGGCTCGCGATTCAAATCCCGGACGAAGAAGTCGTCGAGGTGGGGGTTCTCACGGAGTTCGGCTTCGTTCATACCGTGGCCGACGACGCGATCGAATTCGAGGTCCGCGGGCAGGTGGGAGACGTGGCTGCTCATCAGATCGAGCAGCGAACCCCCTGCCGGGAGGCGCTCGTAATAGAGGTCGGTGAGCCGGGCGCGGAAGGCGTCGTCCGTGTGGTGGACGAATCGCGGTTGGCGGTAAAAGCGGGCGTCGTCGTCTGAGTCGAGCTTACGGCGATCCTCGGAGGCGAGCGTTTCGGACACGCGCCTCCTACGATCGGGAGACGCCTGACGCTGACGGCGGCGACGACAGCGGCGATAGCCGTAGCAGTGACGCCCGCGGTCGCGGCGAACGGAGAACAGTGGACGGCAAGCGGTAGGCGGTAAACGGCGAGCGATGTGTGATAGGCGGTGAACGGTCACTCGAGACGATCGCCGACGAGTGGGAGCGACTGGCTCACGGCGTAGAGCACGACCGCACCGCATAGCGACGCTGTGGTGAGCGCGGCGACGCTGATGCCGGTGCCCGACGCTGCGAAGGCGTTTTTCGTATACACCCGAACGAGATCGAGCCCGCCGAGTCCGAGAAGCGCGAGCCCGTCGGTCGCGAGAACGGCGCTGCCGGCCGTGCCGATTCCGAATAGCGTCGCTAAGTCCTCCCCGTTGAGCAGGGCTTCGGCCTGAGCGTGAGTGAGGCGTGATTCGAATCGGAGCCGGCAGTACTCGATGGCCGCGAGAGAGGTTCCGGTGAAGACCACTAACGCGAGCGCGAGCGCGCCGAGCAATACGATCCCCGGCGAAGCCAGGAGGGGATCACCGGCCGGGAACGACGCTTTGACCGGCGCGGGAAAGGCCACCGAGATCGGAAACACGAGCGCGAGCGCGACGAGCAGCCCGCTCTGTGCGGTGAGTTTCTGTGGAATCGGGCGGCTGCTGACGCCGGTGCGCTCCGCGCGCAGACGTTCGTAGACCGAATCGCCGAGGATCGCCTCGGTGATCCGGTCCTCGATGTCGGTACCGGCATCGTCGTTATCGTCGCCACCGTCGCCGTTACCGGCGCTACCGTCCTCCCGCATGACTCTCAGTTCCCGAATGAGCGTTGATGGATCGAGTGATATATGCTTATTGTTTTGCTACGTAAACAAGTCGGATTGCCTGACACTGCCGGTCAGCCGACCTATCATCGATCGGTAAGACGGCGGAACGCATGAGCGCAAGCGGTGTCGGCAGTCGGTAGTAACGGTCGGCGACGGCATTAAAAAAGCAGCGACCGGTCGGATTCGACGGAATCGGTCAGTCGTCGGCGGTCGCGCCGCCCACCTGGTCCTGTCTCGTTCCCGTGAGTTCGAGCGTGTCGAGGTTGCTGAGCAGGATGTACCCGAACCCGACTTTGGCCGAGAGGTCGAGTACCATGAACCCGGCCGTCTCGACGAACAGTGGGACGAGGCCAAGGCCTTCAGTGCCGACGATCCACAACACCGGATAAAAGGCCCAGAGGACGATCAGGATGTTGCGAAGGCGGCCGAACAGCGAACTCGCCGCCCCCGACCGTCGGGAGGCTATCTGGCTCACCTGACCGACCAGGAAGTAAAGCAGAACGACGAGGAAGCCCGTCGAGACGCCCCACCAGATGATCCGTGCAGTGAGCGGATCGAAGTTTCCGGGGGCGTTCGAGCCGGTCAGCGCGGCGAGCACGCCGGTACCGATCATCGCGACGTCGAGACCGACGAGCGTCGCAATAGTGTTGCGCGACGCGCCGACGATCAACGCGAGGTCGATCAGTAGTAGCGGCGTCGTAAAGAGCCAGTCGGCGTACCGGGCCCAGTAGATCGGGTGGGTCTCCCCGCCCCACTGTACTCCCGTGACGCCGAAGCCGAGCGCCATCGAGAGGTACATCGTAAAGGCGATTGCCGGGATGAAGATCGTGATGACGTAGTGTTCGATACGTCGCTGGTCCGTCTCCCCCCAGCCCATTGCGATAAAGGCCAGCATGCCAAGCAACATTCCGGCGGTGCCGATCCACAGCCAGATCGACTCCCCGCCGACCTGTACGCTACCGGCCTGCAACACGACTGCGGCCGTGTTGAGTACCGTTGGTAATGGTTGTACCATGCGACTCGTGCGTAAACGCTCGATAGGCAAAAACTGCGTACCCAACTAGTCAGGTATTCTCTTGACGACGGCGCGCTGGCTCATCGGAGCGCCGGTCCCGCGTAACTCGAATGTTCACAAAAGATTATACGCCTGCGTTACCGACATAGACTGGGGGGATGAATGTGACCACGTACCAGCGATGTCCGTTCTGCGAACGGGTGTTCGAACTCGGACCGGCGGAACACCGGCCGATGAAACGACACGTCCGTCTCGCGCATACGGACGATCACGGGGGCAGCAGGGGAACAGAGCGAACCGATCGGCGGCGAAACGAGCCTCGAATAGAGGCGTAGTCGCGAACGCTCGCGAACGCGGCCACGAGCATCGCGCTCCGAGCCGTCGGTGCTGGGATCGGGTGGAAAAAGCCGTCACTGCTCGAAGAGCACGTCGAAGATCTTGCCTTGTGCGGCTCGGAGGTGTTGGTGGAACGTCGAGCGCGAGATGTCCATCGAGTCGCCCAACTCGTCGCCCGAGACCGGCCGGGGCCACTCGAAGAAACCGCCGAGATACGCCGTCCGCAGCGCGGTTCGTTGGCGGTCGGTGAGCCGGTCTTCGATTCCCGCTAGGAAGTCCGCGGCGGTACGGGCGGGGCGTTCGCGTTCGTGGTAGCTCACGAGTTCGGTGTTTCCGTAGCGGTCTTCGAGCGCGCTCGCGACCGAGCGGGCGTCGCGGTCGCGAGCGAGTTCGGCGCGGAGCCGGCAGACACCCTCGGCGGCGGTAATCTCGCAGGTCCGCGCCCCGTAGTCGGCGAGCACCGAGGCGAGCGACGGGTCGGCGACCGTGACCTCGAACAGGCAGGCGTCCTCGCGTTCGGTGACGAGCGAGCAGGCGTCGATCTCGGGGTGGTTGGCGGCGATCTCGCCTACCTGCTCGGGCGACGCCCCGTCGATCGTGACGAAGGTGCGGAGCGAACCGTCGGCGGCGTGGACCGAGCCGGCGTGTTCGAGCGCACACCCCGCGCGGGCGCTGATCGCGGCGAACCACAGCGCGTCGTCGTCGATCTCGAAGGTCAGTTCGAGGACGTCTTCGGCGGTGAGCACCCGTTTGCTCTCAAAGGCGTCGATGGCCGTCGCGAGGGCGTTACACACCGCGTCGAGCACGGCGAGTTCGCGCCCGTCGATGTCATTGCCCGCCTCGGTGTAAACGCACAACACGCCATAGAGGGTGTCGCGATAGCCGATCGGGAGCACCCCGGCGGAACCGACAACGTCGAACGCGTCGTGGGCGGTCGCGACGAGCGGCCGGTCGGCGTCGATCGCCGGGCGGCGCTGTTCGATCGCGGTCGCGAGAGCGCTCCCCTCCGGGACGTCGGTCGCGAGTGAAATCGGCGCACCCGAGCCGAGCAGCGAGTCGGCGAGGGCGTCCGGCCCGTCCTCGTCGAGCTCGTTGGTTCCGGCCCAGGCGGTCGGGGTCACGGTCTCGCCGGTCGGGTCGGTCTCGCCGATCCACGCGAAGGTATAAGGGGTCGCGGCGGCGATCCGCTCGACGACGGCCTGCCGGGCGTCCTCGCGGCTGCTAGCAGTCACGAGCGCGCTCGTGGTTTCGTGGACGAGGCCCTCGATGCGATCGAGTAGGCGTTCCAAGTCCGCGCGCTCGCTCGCGAGGCCGTCCGCTTTGTGCTCGACTTCCCGCTCGGCGCGCTTGCGGTCGGTGACGTCGGTTTGGAAACCGACGTAGTGGGTCACCGCCCCCGACTCGTCACGGATCGGGGCGATATCGACGGCGTTCCAGAAGGGCGTGCCGTCCTTGCGGTAGTTGACGAGTTCGACCGACGTGGCCCGTCCCTCGTCGATCGCGTCGCGCATCTCGGTAATCGCCTCGGGGTCGGACCGGTCGCCCTGGAGGAATCGGCAGTTGCGCCCGAGAACCTCCTCGCGCGCGTAGCCGGTGATCCGCTCGAAGGCGTCGTTGATGTAGATCAACGGCGTGTTCGACACCGAGCCGTCGGAGATAGTGATACCGACCGGGGCCTCGTCCATCGCCCGTTCTTTCAGCCGGAGGGTCGCCGCGACCGCGCCGCCCGTCGAGACGGAGCGAACGGGGCTCGCGTCCGCGTCGGTCACCGGCATCGTCGTTCGGGAAGATCCCGCGCCCGGCGTTCCCGCTGCGGCCGTCGAATCCGCCGTGTTCGTCGTCCCCGCTGCATCCGTCACGTCCGCCGAACCGGCCGATCCGGTCGGCCCGATCGAGCCGGGCTCGATCGGGCCGGTGGCGTCGGTTGCGCGGGCGGCGTCGGTCATGTCGAGCGCGCGCTCGACGCGTCGAACGAGCGTCCGTTCCCCGGCCGACCGCGGGACGTACTCGGTCACGCCCGCCGCGATCGCCTCCCCCGCGAGGGTCTCACTGCCGTCGGCGTAGAGCACGAAGGGGAGATCGGGGTACTCGGCGCGGACGACACGTAAGAATCGGAGCCCGTCGATCCCGGGCAGCGAGTACGCGCTCACGGCGGCGTCGACCGTCCCGGCCGCGAGTTTCCGGAGGCCCGCTTCGGCGCTCGCTTCCGGAATTACGCGGCGACCGTTACGACCGAGCGACTCCGGGACGTCACGGCCGTCGGCGACGACGAGCACCGACGGCTCCGAGGCGGCCGAATCGTTCATGCGATCGATAGGACCGGAGCCTACATACCACCACCGCCGACCGACCCCGGGTCGTCCGCCGATCCGCTACTGGTCGTCCATTGGTCCACCGTCGACCTGCCGATCGACCGCCGATGCGCTTCACTACCGATCGTCGATCCGGATTGATGATTGAAGCAACACCGACATTACGCCGCAGCCCCCAGCGCGAAGGGTATGGGTCGGCGAACGAGCGGGGTATCGGAACCGACTGGCGGAAGCCGACGACGAAAGCAACGAAAACGGCCGTCGTTCGGCCGGCGTCGTCGGTGCTTCAGGTTCGGACTCGTATGAGCGCCCCACCGGCGCTCACCTACACGGAGTTCCATCTCCTGTTCGTCCTGCCGCCGATTACGCTGCTCGCGCTGGCGCTCGCGGTTTCCGATCGTCTCGACCGCCCGCGGGAGACGATCGCGGGCATCGCGCTGTTGGCGGCGATCGCAACGGTGTACACGACGCCATGGGACAACTACCTCATCGCCCGGGGGGTCTGGGCGTACGGCGAGGGGACGATTTCAGGGCGGTTGTGGCTCGCGCCGATCGAGGAGTACGCCTTCTTCGTTCTCCAGCCGGTGCTCGCCGGCCTGTGGTTCGGCTGGCTCGGCTACGCGCCGAACCCCGAGAGCCCGATCGGTTACCGAGCGCGGCTCGCGGGCGCAGGTGCCTGGGTCGCCGTTGCCGTGAGCAGCGCGTGGCTGCTCGCGACTTCGGGAGGGCTGTACCTCGGGGCGATCGCCGTTTGGGCGGCCCCGATCGCGGCGTTGCAGTGGGCGCTCGGCGGGGCGGTGCTGTGGCGAAACCGGCGCGAACTCGCCCTCGGCGTCGCCATTCCGACGCTGTACCTGAGCGTCGTTGATCGGATCGCCATCGGACTCGGGATCTGGCGGCTGTCACCTGCGCACACGACCGGGCTCGGCGTGGGCGGGCTGCCGATCGAGGAGGGCGTCTTCTTCCTCGTGACGACGACGCTCGTCGTGCAGGGACTGTTGCTCTTTCACTGGGTGCTCGCACGGGCCCGGGCGGGCGGGACCGCTTACGCGCTTGCGGGGTTGATACCCGTCGGACGGTATCGCGAGCAGCGGGGTGGACGAGGGGCGAACGAGCCGGCTGGATCGAACCGGGCGAGCGACGGAATAGAAAGGAAACGGGACGCGTGAGCGCGAACACGGGCGCATCGCTCGCCGACGGGACGCGCGCGGCGCTCGGACGGACGGTCTTCGCGCCGGTCTGGCTCACCCTCGGTGTTGTTGCGCTCCTCAGCCTCTGGGGACTCTCGATCCCACTGTGGGTCCAGTACGTCCCGTTTCTCGCGAGCGTGCTCGTCGTTGGCCTGCCCCACGGCGCGGTCGATCACCTCGCGGCCGCGCGCCTCGGTGGCGACCGGCCGAGCCATCCCTTTGCCGCCGTCGCGGCGCTGTACCTCCTCGTCGGCAGCGCGTACCTCGTCGCGTGGCGTCTCGCACCGGCGGCGTCCTTTGCGCTGTTCGTTGCGCTGACGTGGTTTCACTGGGGCCAGGGCGACCTGTACGTGCTCGTCGCGTTGCCCGAACGGACCCACCTCCGGTCGTCGCTCGGTCGCGGCCTGTGTCTCCTCGTCCGGGGCGGCCTGCCGATGATCGTTCCCCTGCTCGCCTTCCCCGATACCTATCGCGCGGTCGCTCGCACGGTCATAGAACTGTTCGATCCGGGCGCGGTCGCGGCTTTAGAGCCGTTGTTTTCAATTCCCGCGCGCCTCGCGCTCGGCGGCGGGCTCACGGCGCTGTCCGTCGTCGCGCTCGCGGTCGGGTATCACGGCGCGCGCAACGGCCACGAACGGGACGGCAACCGACGACTGGACGACCGGCGAGGGAGCGGGAGTCACGGACGAAGCGACGACGGAGGGGACGGAGAGACCGAAGCGGACGTACGGAAGCGCGCCTGGCGTCTCGACGCCGCCGAGACGGTGCTTCTGTGGGCGTACTTCCTGATCGTGCCGCCGATCCTCGCGGTAGGGCTGTACTTCTGTCTGTGGCACTCGCTGCGCCACGTCGTCCGCGTGATCGTTCTCAGCGACGACGAGCGGGCGGCCGGAAGCGAGGACGGGACAACGCCGGCCGCCGGCGCAGCAAAGAAGGGCTTCGTCCGGTTCGCGCGGGAGGCTACGCCGCTCACCGCCGGCGCGCTCGTGATCTTCGCCGGCCTGTACCTACTAGCACCGGTCACCGACGTATCGGGCGTCCTCGCGCTGTATCTCGTGTTGTTGGCCGTGTTAACCCTGCCACACATCATCGTCGTCTCGTGGATGGATCTCGAACAGGGCGTCTGGAAGGGACGGGAAACGACCGGAGCCTGAGCGGCGGTGCGGTCGGGGGGCCGACAACGGAACAACGGCATCACGGGATCACGGAATTACGGAATTACGGAATCGCTAAGGTCGAAACCGGGGCCGGCGAGCGAGCCGCCGGATCGGCGATACCCGCCGACGGCGATCGGTCGTCCGCAGGGTCGCCGAGCGGACGGACGATCAGGACGCCACGGTTCCGATAGACGACCTCGTGGCGGTCGGAGCGCTCGTATGCGCTCGCCAGTTCGCGCCACTGGGTTCTCGAAAACGCGTCGCGGGCGGTCCAACTGCGCGAGCCCTCCCGCGGGACGTACAGATACGTCGGGCCCGATCGGGCGTTCGTCGCCGGGTCGGCAGCGCGGTCGAGCGCTCGGGAGAGACACGCCTCGGTGCGACACTCGGCGGCCGCGCGATACCGTTCGGTCTGGGTTTCGCGTGCCGGCGGTGGGAGCCATCCGGCCCCCCACGGCGAGGCGAGCGACGTCCGTTCGGCGAGGAATGGGAACCACTCCGCGGCGTCGCCGGCCACTACGAAGGCCGCTTCCGGAGGTGTGTTCCGGCGCGTCCAGGCCATTGCCTGGAGGTCGGCACGATCGACGTGCGCGGGGAGGGGGTCCGCGAGCAATCGGTCGAGCGGGCGGTCGGGGATCGGCTCGTAGTTCGCGGCGTATAGCGCCGCCGTTCCGGTGCCATAGAGCGCGAGCACGCAGAGCACCGCGAGGACGACGAGGCGATCGCGGTCGATATCGTATCGCCCGGTCGCGGGCTGGCTGCCGCCCGTGCCTGCACTACCGGCGTCGGTGCGGGTTCTCGCGGCGCTCCGGTCGCGCTCGTCGACGATTCGACCGACGAGTGCGGGCACGAGGACGTCGAAGACAAAGACGCTCGCGGGGAACGCACCGACGAACAGCAGGAATCGGGGTTCGGGGTAGACCAGCGCCGTCGTGGCGAACCAACCGACGAGGAGGTATCGCCGTCGTGCGAGAAGGGCGAGCACCCCCAAGAGGACGAGGACGTGCCAGAGCGCGAGGAATCGGGTCTCGGGGAGATATGCGAAGTTCGTCGGGAACCAGACGAGACCCTGGCCGATCCCGAGCCGGGAGCCGGCCGTGCGGGTAAAAATCCCGAAACCGTGTCGGGAGACGGTCGTGAGCCACCACGGCGCGGCGAGCACTACTCCTCCGAGGGCGACGGCCACGCCGACGAGCAGGCCACGGGGCGAGCGGTCGCAAACGAGGTAGAAGTACGCTACTCCCGAGCCGAACAGCACAGGGTAGAGCGAGTGGGTCAGGACGATGAGGCCGAACAAGGTCGCGGTGAGGATTGCCCAGTGTCGGGGAGCGTCGGCGGCGGTGTCACGGTCGTCGTTAGCGTCGCCACCGACGCCGGTGTCGCCACTATCACTGGCGTCGCCAATGTCGCCGCGGGCGTCGAACAGCCGATAGCCGGTGTAGAGTCCACAGACCGTGAGGAAGAAGGCGAGCGAACGGGCGACGTCGCCCGCCGAGAGGTGCCAGGTGAGCACCGCGGGACTGGTCGCGACGACGAGCGCGGCGAAGCCGGCCCGACTGTCGGATCCGAGCAGTTCCCGGCCAAGGAGGTAGGTCGGGAGAAGGGCGAGAATCGTAAGCAAGCCGGGCAGAAAGCGCGCGAGCGAAAGCGCCGGGACCCCGAGGTCGAGAAGCCCGGCGAGGGGGTAAAAGGCGAGCAGCGAGTACGCGAAGGGGATCCCGCCGGGGCGTGTAGCCCGCGACGCGGGCGGGCAGGGCGTAGCCGTTCTCGACGAGGGCCTCCGCCATCGAGAGAAACAGCCCGCCGCCGAGCGCGGGATAGGGATGGGTGAGCAAGTACGCAGTGTAGACGACGAGGCCCGCGCCGAGCGCCGGGACGATCGGGGGTATGGACGAGGATCGCAGCGGAAAGCGGCGCGACTCGTCACGGTGGCCCCGCCGTGCTCGGGACTCGTCGACGGACTCAGTGGCAGGGTCGGCCGTCGAATCGTCCGGCGGGGCGGTCGCGTCGGTCGGCATGGATCGATCGGTAATCGTCGGAGGAGAGTGTAGCTCCTAAACCGGACGGTTCGAGACGGCCGGGGACGGTTGGGAGCGGCGAGGACCGAACCGAGCTGAAAACGGCGACGCGTGCACAGGGTTGCCACGATCCGACGCCGGGAGTCCAACCCGCCCGGGCGATATCGCGTCCGATCAGGGCCCGAGATGTGCGAAGCGGGCGCACACCTTACCAACACAGGCCGCAGGACTTTAATCGACGGCTACCGAGCGGAATACCGTGACGACATGTCGAACTCCTCGCTGACTGCCGGAGCCCTCTCGACGCTTTCGGGACTGGTGCGGGAGGTACGCCCCCAGCAGTGGTACAAACAGGGCGTCTTGCTGCTCGGGATCACCTTCTCGCGCAACCTGCTCGATCCCGCCGCCTGGGCGGCCGTCGTACTCGCGATCGGCGCGTTTACCGCCGTCGCCAGCGCGACGTACGTTATCAACGATATTTCGGACGTCGAAGCCGATCGGAATCACCCTGAGAAACGCCACCGTCCGATCGCGAGCGGACAGGTCTCGATCCCCGCCGCAGGGGCCTTTGTCGCGGCGTTGCTCGTTACCGGCTTCGGCCTGGCATTCCTTGTCGGCCCCCTACTGGTCGCCGTTTTGGCCACGTATCTCGGCCAGAACCTGCTGTACTCGGCGTACGTCAAGCATATTGTCTTCGCGGACGTGATCAGCGTCGCCGTCGGGTTCGTCCTCCGAGCGATCGCCGGCGTTGTCGCAATCGGCGTCTTCCTCTCCCCATGGCTGATCGTCTGTACGTTCCTCTCCGCGCTCGTGCTCGCACTGGGGAAACGCCGCCACGAACTCGGAGCCTCTATGGACCCACAACGCACGCGCGAAACCCTCGGTTCCTATACCACTGAAAGCGTCGATCAGTTGCTCACCGTCGCGACCGCGACGCTGCTCATGGCGTATGCGCTCTATACGTTCAACCGGGCCGACCCGACGATGATGCTCACCTTACCGTTTGCCTTCTTCGGGGTGTTTCGCTATCACCACCTGGTGCACACCACCGAGGTCGCCGGCCGGCCCGAGTACCTGCTGATCGATCGTCCGTCGATGCTCAACCTCGGGCTCTGGGCGGCAACGGCCGTTGGGGTGCTGTACGACCTCCCGGGCCTGCTCGTCGGGGCGCTCTCGTGAGCGCGGACGCGACCGACGACCGGGACCGCGACTCGACGGCGACCCGACGGTACGACCTTCAGGTCCACACCGACGCCTCGCCGTGTTCGGCCGCCACGCCCGCCGAGATCGCCGTCGCTGCGGTCGAAGCGGGTCTGGACGGGATCGCGATCACGAACCACGACACGACCGAGGGGGTACAACAGGTCCGCCACGCGGCCTCGGGACTCGATGGCGATCTCGACGTGATTCCCGGCGTCGAGGTGACGACCACCCAAGGCCACCTGCTCGCCCTCGGCGTCGAGAAAGCCCCGCCGCAGGCCGATCCGCTCGCCGTCATCGAGAACGTGCACGAGCAGGGCGACGTCGCGGTGCTGTCACACCCGTTCGACCGGCTGCGCCAGGTCTACGATCGCGATCTCGAAGCGATCGCCGCCGCCGTCGACGGGATCGAGGTACGCAACTCCCGGTGTGTTCGCCGGCGGTACAACGAGGCGGCGAGTGCGTTCGCCGCCCGACACGGCCTCGCCGAAACCGGCGGCAGCGACGCGCACTTCCCGCGGGAGGTCGGCCGCGCGGTCACCGAGTACGACGCCAAGATCGAGGCCGGCTTCGAGGCCGAAGCCGGAACCGAAACCGAGGTCCGGGCTGAAGGTGGGCACGAGGACGGACGCGGAGTGCTCGACGCGATCCGGGCGGGCGAAACCCGGGGCGTCGGCCGCGGGGGCTATCTCTCGGGGCACGTCGCGACGAAGCTCCACCAGTTTCGCCGGTCGGTCGGATGAGCCGACGTGACTATGCTGGATCGGAAGGACCACGTACCGACGGCGGACAGTAACCGACAGCAACGACAACGGTCACCGCAGCGACGACCGCGACCACCGCAGCGAACACGACTGCGACCACGGTCACCACGGAATTACGAGCACGATCGAAATGAGCGAACACGACGCCGACACCGCCGGGGGAGCAGGGGGATACCTCCGGCGCGGCGGCCGGTTGGTCCGCGATCACGGCCTGTGGCTAACCGCCGTGCTCTCGGTGACGGTCTTTCTCGCGCTATTCCTCCTCGGCGACGCGGGGGCGGTCGCCGACGCGATCGCCGAGGTCGACGTCGCCACGTTGGCGGCCGTCTTCGGCCTGGTGACGCTCGGGTACGTCGTGCGTTTCGCGAAGTGGGCGTACTACCTGCGCGAACTCGGTATCGACATCCCGTTCCGATCGAGCGCGCTGACCTTCTTTTCGGGGCTGATGCTCGTCGTCACTCCCGGAAAGGTCGGCGAGGTCTGGAAGGCGTGGTTCCTGCGCGATATAGAAGGTATCGAGGTGGGCCGGACTACGGCGGTCGTCGGCGCGGAACGGGTCACCGACCTGCTCGCGCTCACGGGACTCGCGTCGCTCGGCGTTCTGCTGTACGATCGGTCGGCGGCGCTGCTCGGCGTCGTCGTTTTGGGGTTTCTCGGCGGATTGGCGCTGCTGCAGTGGCGTTCGGCCTGCCTCGCCCTGATCGATCGCGCGCGGGCGATCCCAGTGATCGGCGAGTACGCGGGGGACATCGAGTCCTTTTACGAGGGATCGTACGCGCTCTTTCGACCCCGGCCGCTCGCGACGGCGACGGCGATCAGCCTCGTGGCGTGGGGGCTCGAAGGGGTAGCGCTGTGGCTCGTACTCGACGGCCTGGCGGACGCGGCGAGCGTCGTAGTTGGATTGTTCGTCTTCGGACTCGGCTCGGTCGTCGGCGCGGTGAGCCTGCTGCCGGGGGGACTCGCCGCGACGGAAGCGAGCATGGTCGGGGCGCTTCTCGCGCTCGGGTTCTCGGGGTCGGTCGCCGCGGCGGCGACGCTCGTGATCCGCGTCGGGACGCTGTGGTACGGTGCGCTGCTCGGCGTGGCGGTCTTCGGGGTCTACCGACTCGCCGCACGCGGGGAGTAAGCGATTGTACGCTCACGCTCGCACTCGCGCGACCGACCGGGGCCGACGCCGACCGCCCCAGTGTAGGTCGGTCGGGCGATCGGCCGCGAAGGGGATCGAAGCCGAAGCCTCTCAGCCGGCGACGAGCGCGGGTCCCGAGAAACGACGGGTCGTCGTCCCGACCGACGGTGCCGGGACGGGGGCTGGGGCCCGTGCGGATTGACTACCGGCCTATGCTTGCTCGTAGTCGACGAAGCGAATCTGGACGGTAACCGGTCGGTTGATCGCCGCCCCGATGCGGGTCTGGAGTTGCGGCGCCAACAGTGGGTACTCGACGTTCGAGGAGCGCCCGACAGTCACCGTGACCGCCGACTCGCAGCCGACATTGAAGACGTCGCCGGTGTAGGAGGTGCTGACGCTCATGAGTTCGAGCGATCGGTATGGGTCCTCGTCGAGGGTGAGCTGGACCTCCTCGTTGGTCGATTGTTCGAAGGTGAGGTACTGATAGGTTCCGAAGGTCGCAAGCGCGAGCACGAAGACCACGATGGCGAGCGTGTATGCCTCCATCCGCAGGTCGAACGAGAGGTTCTCCCGGGCGCCCGCGACGATCGAGGAGCGATAGCCGAGCGCGACTAACGCGATGTACGCCGCGAGGTTGATCGTCACGACGTTCATCACCAGTAGGATAACCGCCCCGACGACGACGAGCGGTTCGCTCCAGACGATACCGATGCCCGCGGCGGCCGCGGCCGGGACGATCGCCGCCGCGACCGCGATACCGGTGATCGCGGTCGGCAGGTCGGTCGCGATCGTGAGCGCGCCGACCGTCCCGGCGGCAATCGTGATCGCCAGTGCGAGCAGGCTCGGCGTAATGAACGCCGCGACTTGATCGAGGCGGATAATCGCGAGCGACGGCGGGACGAACTGAGACGCATGACGAGGCTGATCCCCGCCGCGCCGAGGAGCGCAACGACGAGGCCCAGCAGCTGTGAGACGACGCTGCCGGCGGCCATCTCGCGGTCGGAGATGATCGCCCCGACCGCCGCCGACAGCGACGACCCGGCGAAGGGCGCGATCACCATCGCACCCACGATGACCGTCGCCGAGTTCAACAGTAAGCCAGCGACCGCGACGACCGCGCTGAGTGCGGCGAACGCGACGTACGTCCGGCGGCCGGGCGAACTCTTCGGCGCGCTCGCGCAGGCTCGAGTGATCGAGGCCGGCCTCGCCGTCGGGCCCTTCGACGTACCGGTCGTCGAGTTCGTCGAGTCCCAGGTCCGCGCCGGTGGCAGTGTCGCCGTCGGTGATTACCGCATACGAGTCCTCAGGGAGGCCCGCGTCGTAGAGCCCATCGAGCACCGGCTGTGCGCCGCCCTGAGGAACCGGCACGTAGAGCACGGTCCCGTCGCGCGCGGAGGTCTCGTCGGTCTGGAGGTAGGTCGCGCCCATCCCATCGAGCGCGTTGGTCACGGGAACGAGTCAGTCCGTCGGGACGAGCAGTTGGAGCAGTTGCACGACTCGTCGCTGTGGAAGCCACCTGCATTACCTTTCCGGGACGCCGATCGAGGTTCGCAACGATCGACGGGCCGATCGGCCCCACGGACCAGCCGGCGGCTCCGTTCGGCGGAGCGTCGCTGACGGGGAACTATTTCACCGATCGAGCCGTGTAGCGGATATGGCCGAAAACGAGGACTTCCCGCTGCCGGACGATCTCCCCGAACCGGAGGACAACGGCGAAGCGGATCACCTGCCCGGCGAGACCGCACCGGCGGTTCCGCTCACAGCGACGGGCGGGACGACCGTTGATCTCGCAGCACTACCCGGTCGGACGATAGTGTACTGCTACCCGATGACGGGACGTCCGGACGAGGACGTAACACCGGACGGCTGGGAGGAGATTCCGGGGGCTCGCGGCTGCACGCCCGAATCCTGTGGCTTCCGTGACCATCACCGAGAGCTTCGGGACCGAGGGGCATCGGCGGTGTTCGGGCTCTCGCTACAATCGAGCGAGTACCAGCGCGAAGCGCGGGATCGACTCGGTCTCCCGTTCGAACTCCTAAGCGACGCCGGATGCGAGTTCACCGATCGACTCGACCTCCCGACGTTCGAGGTGGCCGGCGAGCGATTCCTCGAACGGTCGACCCTCGTGCTCGCCGACGGGCGTATCGAACACGTCTTCTATCCCGTCTTCCCGCCCGACGAACACGCCGAGGAGGTGGTCCGCTGGTTGGAGCGACACCCGCCGGACTGACCTGGGCTAGACACGTCCCGCTCACTGCGGTCGTTCCATCGGTCCGTCATTGATCGGGGTCACCCCCGCTCGTCGGTCGGGCTCTCACCGATGGAGTCGTCGCTTCTCCCAGGTGGACCGACGGGGACGCCCCCGCCCGTCCAAGCGGTGTCTTCTACGTGACCGCCGGTCTTGTACGCGCCGCGGGCGGTCGCGACCGTCCCCCCGCTGTCGACGACGGAGACGTCCGCGACGGCGACGCTGTCGCCCAGTCGACGGACGTCGGCGGTCGCTTCTAAGTCATCGGTGATGGGTCGCAGGTAGTCGATGCGCATATCGATCGTCGGGGTCACCGATTCGGCGAGCGAGATGACCGCCGCGCCGGCGATCGTATCACAGAGCGCGTAGGCGACCGCGCCGTGAGCAACGTCGCCGGTGGGACTCGATCGGAACTCCTCGCGGAAGGGCAGGCGGCCCTCCGCGTGGCCGTCTATGGCCGCGGTGATCTCGATGCCGAAGAAGCGGGCGAAGGGCATGACCTCGAAGAGCGAGCTAACGTCCATGCGGTATCAGGGGCGGCCGGACACCTAACCGCACCGGGAGACCGGAAGTGATGATATCGAAGGACGACTCGCCGAAGGAGGGCCTTTCGGCTGTTCAGCTCGGACCATCGGCGTCGAAAAATCGGAATCGCGATCGCGATCGAGGTCGAGAATCGAAGGATCGACGAGTCGAGCGACCGTCGTTAGGGTAGCGTGAACTCGATGGCCGCACCCTGGCCGAAGCCGACGCACTCGGTGGCGATGCCGCGATCGGCGTCGCGTTTTTGCATTTCGTGGATCAGCGTCGTGGGAATGCGCGCGCCGGTCGCGCCCAGCGGGTGGCCGATCGCGATCGCGCCGCCGTTGACGTTGTACTTCTCGTCGTCGATACCGAGTTCGCGCTGGCAGTATAGACACTGGCTCGCGAAGGCCTCGTTGAGGTCGACGAGATCGTAGTCGTCGATCTCACGGTTCGCACGGTCGAGCAGGCCACGGACGGCGGGAATCGGGCCGACGCCCATCTCCCGCGGGTCGACGCCGGCGACGTTGTGGTTGCCGACCTCCGCGAGCACGTCTAAACCATGTTCGTCGGCGAAGTCCCGACTCGTGACGAGGGTCATCGACGCCCCGTCGGAGATCTGCGAAGCGTTGCCCGGCGTGACGGTGCCGTTATCCTTGAACACGGTGGGGAGGTCCGCGAGCGCCTCGACGGAGGTGTCGTACCGGATGCCCTCGTCGGCCTCGACGGTTCCCTCGCCGGTGTCGATCGGGACGAGTTCGTCGTCGAACCGGCCCGAGTCGGTCGCTTCGGCGGCGCGTTCGTGGCTGCGAACGGCGAATTCGTCCTGGTCCTCCCGGGAAACCTCATAGGTCTCGGCGACGGTTTCTGCGGTCATGCCCATCGCGAGCTGGTCCTGGTCGTAGATCTCCGAGATACGGGGGTGGACCGTATCGGCTTCGGCGTCGGGGAACGGAACGCGGGTCATACTTTCGACGCCACCAGCGAGGATCGCGTCGCGCTGGCCGACCTGAACGGCGTTCGCGGCGCTCATCATCGACTGGGCGGAGGAGGCACACCAGCGATTGATCGTCGTTCCCGGGACCGACTCGCCGAGGTCCGAAAGCAAGGTGACGATGCGTGCGATGTTGTTGTCCTGCTCGTCGCGCTGTTGGGCACAGCCGAGCATGAGGTCGTCTACGTCCTCGCCGGAAAGCCCGGTGTCCGTGAGGGTCTCGTTGATCAGCGGGATCGTCAGGTCCTCGGGACGGACGTCCTCGTAGACGCCGCCGTTCTTGCCCTGGGGGGTGCGAAGCGCGCTGACGACTACTGGTGTCGTATCTACCATACCGGCCCTATCGATACTCGTCTCCTTAAACTCACTCGTGCGTAATCCGATAGGTCGGCGTCGAACAGGAAACGGTGATACGACGAGAGTACACGAAGGTGCACAAAAGCGAGTATCGACAGGGCCCGTCGGCCGAGAACGATCGACGGAATACCGAAGCCTCAAATCGTTGGATCGCAAGGTTATCAAGTCGCTGACGGCAACAACGACCGACGCAGTTGCCCGCCGGAGAACTACCACCGGGCGGGACTGAAAGGGGTCGACCGCTCGGCGACGGCGGGCGACGCAAGCACTGGAGCGACCGAGTGTAATGAGGGAGCGAAGCGCGTGGTTCGAGAGAGCTTCGCTCTCTCGTCATTGCGGGAAATCGAAGATTTCCCGCTTGCAGCAAAAACGCTCCATGTTTTTGCCACATCACAAAAGACGCGACGCGTCTTTTGAACGACAGCGAGTCACGGGAGCCGACCGTGTCGGGGGCTTTCAAACCGTTCCGTAATGATATTCCGTCTCGTTGTCACTAAAGTCAATACCACCCTGGCAGCAGGCACAAACGTCAAGAGGGCTTCGTTCAATCACTGGACGAGACGCGGCACGCCGTCGCCGCGAGCACGAACGATGACCGTCTGTATCATCGGCGCGTCGATGACCGACTTCGGCCGGCGCGACGCCTGGATCCGCGAGTTGCTCGCAGAGGCCGGGAGCGACTGCCTCGATCGAGCAGGGGTGAGCCCCAAGGCGGTCGATCACCTGCTGGTCTCGAACATGGCGAGCGGCGAGTTCGAGGGCCAAACCGGAATCATGAACGCGCTCGCTCACGACTTGGGGGTCCCTCCGGCCTACGCCCAGCGGATCGACCAGACGAGCGCGTCGGGCGGCGCGGGCGTGTACGCCGCCTGGCAGTCGATCGCGAGCGGCGCGAGCGAGATGACTCTCTTGGTGGGTGGCGAGAAGATGACCCACCGGAACACCTCAGCGGCGACCGACGTGATCGCCTCGATCACTCACCCAGTCGAGTACAAACACGGCCTGACGCTGCCGAGTTTCGCGGGCCTCGCTGCACGGCTGTACCTCGATACCTACGACGCACCCCGCGAGAGTCTCGCGCGCGTGGCGGTGAAAAATCACGCGAACGGCATCGACAACCCCCACGCCCAGTTCAGAAAGGAGATCACTGTCGAGGAAGCGATGGAAAGCCCGGTCGTCGCCGATCCCTTGCGACTATATGACTTCTGTCCGATCACCGACGGCAGTGCAGCACTGTTGTTCTGCTCGGAGGACGTAGCTCGGGAGTACGCCGACGAATACGTGGATATCGCCGGCGTCGCCGGGGCGACCGACACCCACGTCGTCCACGAGCGCACGGACCCAACGACGATGGCCGCCGTAGCCGAAGGCGGCGCACGCGCCTACGAACGGAGCGGCTACGGCCCCGAGGACGTAGACGTCGCCGAACTCCACGACATGTTCACGATCCTCGAATTCCTCCAGTTGGAGGGCTTGGGCTTCGCCGAGACGGGCCGAGCGTGGGAGACCACCGAGAACGGACGTACCGAACGCGACGGCGCGCTGCCGGTGAACACCTCGGGAGGACTGAAATCGAAGGGCCATCCCTTAGGCGCGAGCGGTGTTGCTCAGGTCTACGAACTCGTCGAGCAATTGCTTGGCAAGGCGGGCGCACGCCAGGTCGATGCGGAAGTAGGCCTCGCCTGCAACGTCGGCGGCTTCGGTAACTGCGTAACGATGACGATCGTAGAACCGGGAGGAAGACGGTGACGAACGGACCCGCTCGATTGAAAGCCGCTCGGTGTCCGGACGGACACTATCACCACCCGCCCCACCCGCGCTGTCCGGACTGTGGCGCGAAACCCACAGAACGGATCGATCTGAGCGATCGGGAGGCCGTTATCGTGACGTGGACGACCGTGACGGCGACGCCGCCGGGCGTCAGGAAGCCGAACCACCTTGCGATCGTCGAGTTCGATCTCGGTGATCGCGGCGACGCCGATGGCACCGACGACGAAGGCGACGGCGACCCCGGTAACGGCGATGACGCCGACGGAGCGAACGGCGGCGGAGCGGAGGACGATTCCGAGAACGGGACGGTACGGGCGATCGGCGGCCTCACGACCGACGACGCCGCGATCGGCGATCGCGTGCGACCGGTGTACGTCGAGCGGCTCCGCGAGCCCGAGGCCGGGATCCGCGAACCCGACAGCCAGGAATGGGACGGCTACCGCTTCGAGCCGATCTGAGGGCGACCGCGGAAACCGAAATCGGGCGGATCGAGTAGGACTAAATAGCCTCCGTGGGAGTTTAATTCCGTCATAAATGAATTCATACGTAGTCATTTTGTACCGGAATATTTATTCTACCTCGATTCGTAACTCATCACGAGATGCTTACGAACGGGGACATGGGCGCATCGGAAACGGCGCTGTTCGCACAGGCGCTGTCGGCGCTCAAACGGAGGGGGTCGAGCGTGCTCGTGGTCGGGGAGGGCCGCGAGTGCACGCAACTCGACTCGTGTCGACGACTGTTGGGCGACGCTACTGCCGGGCCGCGCCACCGGGTACTCGTCTCCACGGAGGGGGGAGTCGACATCGACCGGCGGCTGCCGGCGAACGAATCGGGATCGGGGTCGGTCACGCTCGTCGACCGGTCGATCAAGACCCGCAGCGCCAGTGCGGCGGAATCGACGAGTGCAATCGGATCGGTGTCGACAACGCTCGTCGAGGGTGACGGACTCGCGCCGCTCGGCGACGCGATCGCCGAGGCGATCGCGGGAGTCGAGACCGGAGGACCGCTCGCACCCGCCGAACTCCGGGTGTGTATCGACTCGCTGGCACCGCTATTGGACGACCACGACGAGGCGGACGTCTTCGAGTTTCTCCACGCGCTCGGCGGCGAGATCCGACGGGCGAACGCCATGGGCCACACCCACCTCCCGGTCGCCTACGAGGCCGATCCGGTTTCGACGCTCGCGCTGGCGTTCGACGCCGTGATCGAACTGCGCGTCGAGGGCGACGGCTCCGAGCAGCGCTGGCACCTTACCGACGAGGACATCACGACCGACTGGCTCGCGCTGTAATCAACCCGGTCCCGGCCGGTCGGTACCGTTCGTCCGAGTTCGTGCGCGTCGCTTCCTTCGATTTCCCTCTCGATTGGCGAGCGTCGCCGCCCATTACCACCTGTTGTCGCTCACGTATCGATCGAACCGGCGGCTCCGGAGACACGACTCGGTTAGGTCGACCAAAACCCTTTTAGAATTAGGACCGCCTAACGGTCGATATGGCAGTCCCCACCCGGCCGCAGGAAGGGCACTCCTCCGCAGACGCGGTCGACGATCCCGAACCGATCCCCGTCTCGACGCACTGTACGAACCCCGGACGGACGGTTTTCATCGAAGCGGGTAACACCGACGGCTGGATCGCGACCGACCTCACCGTCGATCCGGACCGGTAAGAACCTCGGTCCCGCACCGCTTCGATCACCGTTCACGTCTTCGTCCCGTTCGGCTCGTTCTCGTTCCCGCTCCTGTTCCTATTCCCGTTTCCGATTCCAATCGAGACGGTCGTCTCCGAGGTCGCTATACGTAATTCGGCCGCTCGATCACGAAACCGCCGGAGCTGAGGTGGTCGATAGCGCACGACGGAGGCGTAGCTGTGAGTTCAGCGGCGAAAGAAAAGCGTCGTCTACCGCGTGATCGCGTTCAGTCGGCGGTGTGGACCGCTTCGTCGAGCACGAGCGTGTCGTCTTCGAGGTAGTGGGCGAAGTGGTGGGCGTCCTCCTCGAAGTCGACGAGGTGCTGGCTGACGAGTTCGGCGGTCGCGTGGTCGCCGAGATTGCGCGCGAGTTCGACGTGTTCGCGCATCGTCGTTACGAGGTCGCCGTAACCCTCCAGATCGTTCGAGAGCATCGTGCGGACGTCGTAGATGTCCTCGCCCTCGAAGTCGACGATGCTCATCTCCTCCTGGTTCGACGGGCTCGAAACCGGCACGCCGCCGAGCGCGGTGATACGTTCGGCGATCGCGTCGGCGTTTTCCTCGACGTGCTCGTAGGCCTCTTCGAGAAAGAGGTGCAGGTCGCGGAACTCTGCGCCCTCGACGTCCCAGTGGTGCTTTTTGAGCTGATGGTAGACCACGTACTCGGTCGCGAGCTCCGTGTTGAGCGCGTCGACGATCTGTTCGGCTTTCTCGCTGTCGAGGCGGACCGGGTTCCCGTCCTCGATCGTGCCGGCCTCCTGGCGAACGTTCGTGTCGGTGGTGTGTGCTTCGCTCATCTCACTCCTCTCTACAGCTGCCATCGACTTAAAGCTTTCTATAGCACAAAACTGATTTTCGGTTAGGAAAAAAATTGTTGTCGTTCGTGTCGAGATCTACCACGGGACGAGGGCGAAAAGGCAGAAGCGATCGAGTGCGGTCGGTGCTGGATATCGACGAGCGGAGGCCGGTAACCGGGGCTCGGGGGCTGGGAGTCGTTCGGGGACCGGGACCGACCGGGGTCGGTCACGGCGGTACGCCCGGTATACTTATCCGAGCACGGCCGATATTGATAACCAATAGCACGCCGACGAACGACGGACCGCGAACCACCGGACGACGGCCGCGACGCCCTGATCGCGGCCGCTGGCTACCGACCATCACGTACCTCTACCCTATGAGCCCCTCCGACCCCGATACCACCGATCCCACCGACCCCGCTGGCGAATCGAGCGCCGAACTACCCGCCGTCGCCGACTACGTCGCGGCCTTCCGCGCGAAGGACGGTTCGATCGTCATCTACGACGAACGCGAACACACCGCCTGGGTTCAGTCCGACGCCGCACTCGACATCAACGACGCCAGGTGAGCGAGGAGCGTGCCGCCGGGTCGGATCCGACCCGAGCTAACGGCTTTGGCGATCGCGGTGCGCCGACGGTCCGAGACGGAGACGGCACCGTTCGGCGAGTCCGGCGCGAGCGTAGAACGCATATCTGCGAGGATCACGGGAGAACCGAAGAACCAGAGACGACGCGTCGAAGGGTCGGAATCAAACGACAACCGGAGTCGGGCGACGGCCGGAATCGGTCGGGGATCAGTCGAGGTCGATCGGGTCGGCTAGGACCGGTCGGGATCGGCTCCCAGTCAGTCCGGGGTCGGAACCCGGGCTACCAGCGGTCGCCCTCGTCGTCGAGTTGGTGCATATCGAGGTCGTCGGGCGGGTAGGCGCCCTCGTCGAGAACGGTATCGGAGACCGTGATCGGGCAGTCGACGCGCAGCGCGAGGGCGATGCCGTCGGAGGGTCGGGCGTCGAAGACGAGCTGTTTGCGCTCGCCACTACGGTACTGTTCAGCGTCGATTTTGGCGTAAAACGTGCTTTCTGCCAGGTCGTCGATACGAACGCTGTCGATCGCGCCGCCGAACTCCGCTACCATGTCGACTAAGAGATCGTGGGTGAGCGGTCGGTCGAAGGGCTTGCCGCGCAGGGCGAGTTGCATCGATCGGGCTTGGTCGGTGCTCACGAAGATCGGGAGCACCTCGCCGCGGGCCTCGACGAGCACCGCCGGGATACCATCGCCCTCGCGGCTGCTCTCGACGCTGATGCCGATCCCCTGCACCGTGGCCTCGTGGCCAACGGTCTCGTCGCGGTCGCTGTTCATATTCGTAGGTACTGTCGGGTAGGGAAAAGAGGCTATGGGTCGGGTAGCAGGAAGGAAGGTGCTACCCGATCTAGCAGCGCCAGAGGAAAGGGCAGCCGCGACTGTCTCGGAAGCCCCCTCCCGCTCGACCGGCCGCGGCTCGCTGCGGTCCTCGTCGCTCGCTCCGCTCGCTCCTGCGGTCCTTGCGTCGTCACAGGACCGCAACGTGATCCTGTTGGCTCACGAGAGCGAAACTCTCGTGAACGCGGTCGGAGCAAAGCTCTTCCCTGCTCTCGCTCGCCTCGCTCCGCTCACTCGCGAGAACGCCGGGGCCGGACCGACCGGTCGGCCCCTTCCAGTCCCACTCGAGGCGGTTCCTGTCGGCCTTCGTCAATTAGGGGAACATCATTGGAAAGAATGAAATTAGAACTTTTGCCGGTCGCTACGTGGGATGGGCCATGCATCCGCGCGCCGCTGAGTTCGCTTCGCGCGCCGAAGCCGACCACGGCCTCGATGTAGACGTCCACGAGTTCGACGAGGGGACGAAAACCGCCGCCGACGCCGCGGCAGCGATCGGCTGCGAGATCGCCGAGATCGCGAGTTCACTCGTCTTCGACACGCCCGATCCGGTCGTCGTTGTGGCGAGTGGGGCCAACAGAGTGAGCGAGGCGAAACTCGCCGCGGCAGTGGGGACAGTGGAAAACGAGGTCGGGATGGCGAGTCCCGAGACGATCCGCGAGACGGTCGGGTGGTCGATCGGTGGCGTGCCGCCCTTCTGTCACGACAAGCGGGTACCGGTCTACCTGGACGAAACCCTCCAGGGGTTCGACGAGGTGTGGGCCGCCGCGGGAACACCACAGGCTGTATTCCCGATCGCACCCGAAGCGATCCGGGAGATCGCCGGAGCCGAGACCATCGATGTCGCCGAGTAAGTGCCGAGGACGATCGGGCGTTACTCCTCGGCGTCCTCGTCGGTCCCCTCAGTCGTGTCAGTCCCATCAGCCGTGCCGACTGCATCGGTCCCTTCGGTCTCGCCGATCGTGTCCGTCGAATCGGCTACACCCGCTGCGTCGGCTACGTCGGTCGCACCGACCGCGTCAGCGACGTCGAGGTCAGCAACACCGTTTGCGGCGAGGGAGGTCGGCGACAGCGCGAGCACGGGAACCGACGCACGCGTGAGCACGCGTTCGGTGACGCTGCCGAGCAGGCGCTTTACGCCGTGACGACCCCGTGTTCCCATTACGATCAGGTCGGCGTCGTGTTCGGTGGCGTAGTCGGCGATGGCGTCTGCGGTGTGCACTCCGCGGACCACGTCAGTAACGACCTCGACGCCGTCGGCGCGGGCCTGCTCGGCGAGCGTGTCGGTCGCGGCCTCGCCCTCAGCGGAGAGGACTTCGAGCACCGACCCGACGCTGTGGGTGTCGAGCAGCAGGCGGCCGGCGCTCTCGTCAACGACGTAGAGCACGTGGACCGTCGCGTCGAACGCCCGGGCGAGCCTGAAGGCGTGTGCGGCCGCGCCGGCCGCGACGTCGCTGCCGTCGGTTGGGACGAGGATCGTCTGGTACATACGACGCCTATTTCGGCCGGAGGCATAAGAACCGTCGACAGTGCTGTCGACGACGAACCGGCCGACGGCCGACGACCGAGGAATCTGCTAAGCTCGATTGGATATTCCCGGTATCGTATGTATTAATTAGGAGGGCGCTGTATCACGGTATGTCATGTCGAAACGAACGAACCCAACACGGCGACGGTTCATGCAGTTGAGTGGCACAGTACTCGGCGGGATCGCGGTCGGAACGACGGTAACGGCGGCCTAACGTACCGACCGATTCATCGTCGAGACGAGGGGCGGACGGACGCCGGAGGGCGTCGAGGTCGTGCACGAGTTGCCCGGTGTAAGTTTCGTGATCGTCGAAGGGGGCGAGTCCGAACTGGAGAACTCGAAGGCGGTACAGGACTTCGCGCCGGACGTCGAGATCCGACTCGACGAGCCGGAGGTCAACGACGACGCGCCGACGGCCGACGAGGCGAGTCCCGAGAACGAAACCCTGTACGGACTGCAGTGGGACAAACAGGTCCAGGAGGTTCCCGAGGTCCACGACGTGACGCAGGGCGAAGGAACGCGGGTCGCGATCATCGACTCCGGAGTCTTCGCCGATCACCCCGATCTCGACGTAAACGTCGATCTCTCACGGAACTTCACCGGCGACGGCGAAGGGGCAGGCGTCCCCGCCGGCGGCGATCACGGCACCCACGTCGCCGGTATCGCTGCAGCACAGGACAGCAAAACGGGCGTCGTAGGGACCGCCCCCGAGACGGACCTGGTCGACTGCCGCGTCTTCTCGTATGGTCCCTCAGCGTCGTTCGCTAATGTCCTCGCCGCGATCGTCTACAGCACGAACATCGATGCCGACGCCGCGAACCTCTCGCTGGGCGCGTATCCGATCCCGCGCCAGGGCAACGGTCAGTTCTACGGGAAAGTACTCAACAGCACGATGACGTATGCGAACAAGGAAGGAACGCTACTGAGTATCGCTGCGGGTAACGACGGCGCGAACCTCCAGGGGGACGGGGCGGTCATCAGCCTCCCGAACGAAGGGGCGCAGGCGGTCTCCGTGAGCGCGACCGGCCCGATCGGCTTCGAGTGGGGCGAGGAGGACTTTGGCGACATCAACGAGCCGCCGGAGAGCCCGGCGTTTTACACCAACTACGGGACGAACGCGATCACGGTCGCGGCACCCGGCGGGGATGCATACCTGCCTGCTATCGGGG
>PXRY01000039.1:0-1084 GCA_003022925.1 Halobacteriales archaeon QS_8_65_32
GCGCTTCGCCATCCCGGATAACGGTGCGGACGCCGATGTCCTCTCGCGCGCGGAGGGCGAGGGAATGTTCTTCGCCGGCGACTGGGTCGTCGGCGAGGGTCGCGTTCACGAGGCACTTGCAAACGGACTCGACGCCGGCGAACGGATCGGCGAACGGCTGGATTGAATTACGGCCGACCGAGCACGGAAGAGCGCGGTCATAACGCCGCTCATCGAGTAGTCGGCGTCCCGGCTCGTCTCGGAATCCGTCGCTCCTTGGATTCGTCACTTCCTGCGATCTCGACAAATGGGGACTTAACGGGCGTCGCCGATGTTTTCGATTGCTTGTTCGAACGCTTCATCGGCAAGGTCGTCGATTTCGGCTAAGCGAGTTTCCGTCTCCGCGACGAACGTTGCGTCCTCGATCGTCTTCAGGTTGTGCCGTGCGGTCGACACCGACGCCCGGAGCCCGGCGTGGGCGAGAAACGCGCCGGTCCCGGCGTCGGCGACGGCGTTTCGGGTGCCCTTCTCGGCCACCACCGTCGCGCGTTCGAGGACCGCGAGACATCGTCGCGGCCCTCGTCGTCCAGGGTCTCGAACGCCGCCTGCAGGTCCTCGACCGCCGCCGAGTCCTCGTCGGCGAGTTCCAGGAGCCGGGTTCGATGGGCGTTGAGTTCGTCACGAGCGTCGGTGAGTTCCTGCTCAACGTCGCCATAGCCGTCCTTTCGGAGGGTGTGGATACAGACCATCTCACACAGGGCCGCGCCGGATGCACCGCCGATGGCGGCCGTCGCGCCGCCGCTCGGGGTGACACTCGACGATGCCACACTGTCGAGGAAGTCGCCGATCGTTCGGTCAGCAAAGGTCATGTCCGTCCTCCAACACTCGATAGAGTGATCCAGTCGTTGAAGACAATTGTGTCCGTCGTTCGGTAACCGTGATCGAAACAGTGAGTCGGAACTGGTGTGGTCGACGCACATTAGGGTGGTTATCATTTCATTAGAGCCGGTTCTTCCTCGGACGGCGGCGTACTGTTATATGCTAGCGCGGTGATGGCCGCGTCGATGCAGGGTGATGGGCCGGAACGGTGCAGTCACACGCTCGA
>PXRY01000039.1:1168-2028 GCA_003022925.1 Halobacteriales archaeon QS_8_65_32
GAGTGCCCGGAGGACGCCGACTCCGCCGAGGAGTTTCTCGCAATCGTCGACGGCGAGCGCGACGCGCTCGATGGCGACGGGCGACGACCGCCGCAGTTCATCGAGGCGACGTTCGAGAATCTCGACATCGACCGCGAGCGGTTCGGGGCCGACGAGACGATCGACCTGCGGCACGCCCACATCGGCGACATGATGTGGGTAGTCGAGTCGGTGGACGCACCGATCGATGCCAGTGGGGCCGTGATCGAGGACCGGTGTGAGTGCAAAAGGGGGACGACCTTTGTGGATGCGAACTTCGGAGGTGCGACCTTCGACGGCGGGGCGTACTTCGGGGGCGCGATCTTCGACGGCGGGGCGACTTTCGAGGACGCGGACCTCGAAGGGGCAACCATCCGCGACACCGACTTCAGTGGCGTCCGTCTAGAAAACGCGAGTCTCGAAGGGGCAGACCTCCGGGACGCCGAGTTCGCCGAGGCGCAGCTAGAAGGGGCTGTCCTCACCCGCACACAACTGTACGGCACGGACTTCACCGACGCCCGACTGCACGGCACGCTCTTCGGCGACGCCCGCATCAGCGACGGTACCCGCTTCGTCGAGAGGGGAACTGCGTCGTCCGTCGGCAAACGATTGTCACCCGTCCTCAACGCCGTCCCCTTCCTCAACCGTAACGAAGCTAACACTGTGATCTACGATCCGCGTACCGAGCCAGTCTACGGGGATGAGTACGCGGACGCAGACGCAGGCAACGACGGGGCGGACGACCCAGAAGACGGGAACCACGACGAGACCGGGAACGAAACCAAGGGTGAGGCCGAAACCAGCGCCGAGAACGAAGAGCAAGCGATCAGCAACTACACGCG
>PXRY01000039.1:2137-9607 GCA_003022925.1 Halobacteriales archaeon QS_8_65_32
GTTGTGGCCTCGCTTACGACGCGCTGAACCTCATCGGACGGGTTTGCAGTTCGCCGCCATGTCCGCAGTCACCTCCTCCGGTGACGCTCTTCGACGCGATGTATTTCAGCACGCTGACGTTCACGACGCTCGGATTGGGCGACTTCCGACCCCAAGAACAACTCGGGCAGGTACTCGCTATCGCGGAGACGTCCGCCGGCGTTATCCTCCTCGCCCTGCTCGTATTCGTCTTCGGACGCCGGGCGACTCGGTGATCGTTACATCGTCGACGGACACGTGGTTCGCTCCTCGAAACTGCTGTGAAGTCACCTATCGATAGCGGTCGCTGCTACCTATCTTCGCTATGATTCCTCCTCGCCCCAAGTCTCGTGGTGTACCGCCTTGCCCTCGGCTTCGAGTACCGGACCAACGATCTCGATTCCGTCCGTACGTTCGAGTAGGTCCGACGTCAGCGCCGGGTCGTCGCCGGGCGCGAGTTCGGCGGCGGTTTCGCCGTCCGTGCTGTAGACGACGCGGCCGAGTCCCGACAGGGCGATCGCGCCGGCACACATCGGACACGGCTCGGTGCTCGTATACATCGTCCCCTCGCTTGCCGCCCCATCCCCGTCGTCGAGTTCCCGGGCGGCCCACCGTGCGAGCTTCAGTTCCGGGTGAGCGGTGACGTCGTTATCCGTCCGGGTCGTGTTCTCGCTCTCGGCGATTACCTCGTCGCCGCGTTCCAGCAGCGAGCCGAAGGGGGTGTTCCCGTTCGCGGCGGCTTCGCGCGCGAGTTCAAGCGCTCGTCGGACGTGTTCCTCGTGGTCGTCGCTATCGGTCACGGACAGGGGTACAGCACACGGACGCATAGCTCCCGGGGCTCTCGTATGGCAGCGTTCGGCAAGGGGGCGTCCGGGCCGAGAGCCGACCGTCCGGCCCTTCTACTTTCGCCCGCGGCGATCTTTGGTGGCTGGTCCTTTTCGAGCGAGAAACGCTGCCGTCGGGACGATGCGCTTTTGTTCGCCGGGATTAAAAAGAGAAGCGTAATGTCGATGGCTTCGCTCGTCGCCCCTCGCTTTTCGATGCGGGTGTAGCCGTCGCTTCGTCGGGTGGACGTTCCGGAGGGCTTTCATACGGCTGTCGAACCGGAACCGAACCCCGGCGCTTTTTCACCTCGCCTTGCTTCGCTTTCGACCGACGACGCCGGCGATCCGACGGGTTATAGGACCCTACGAGACGGTACCCGATACATGACCGGAGACGACACCGACGACCACGACACGAACGATAGGACCGGCACGAACGACGTGAGCGACGCCGAGGACACGAACGGCCGGGACGACGCGAACGACGCCGGGAGCGACCGCGCCTCGTTTCCAACCGACACGCCCGCGGTGGTCACGTGCGGGTTGCCGTACGCGAACGGCGACCTACACGTTGGCCACCTGCGGACGTACGTCGGCGGCGACACGTTCGCGCGGGCGCTTAGAAAACTCGGCCAGGACGTTGCGTTCGTCTCCGGGTCGGACATGCACGGAACGCCCGTCGCAGTCAACGCCTGGCAGGAGGGCGTCTCCCCCGAGGAGTTCGCGTTGCGCCACCACGAGGCGTACGAGCGGACGTTCCCGGAGTTCGGGATCGAGTTCGACAACTACGGCCATACGCGCGAACCCTCGAACGTTTTGTTGACCCGGGAGTTCGTCCGAACGCTCGACGACGAGGGACACATTTACGACGAGGAAATCGAGGTCGCCTGGGACCCCGAGGAGGGCCAGCCCCTTCCCGACAGATACGTCGAGGGGACCTGTCCGTACTGCGGTGCCCAGGCTCGCGGCGACGAGTGCGACGAGGGCTGTGGCCGCCACTTGGAACCCGGCGAGATCGAGAACGCGACGAGCGTCGCTACCGGGAACCCCGCCGAGTACCGGACGCGAAATCACAAGTTCTTCCGATTGTCGGCGTTCCAGGAGTACCTCACCGGGTTCATCGATCGGCTCGAAGGGACATCGAACGCACGCAACCAGCCCCGGGAATGGATCGAAGGCGAACTCGAAGACTGGTGTATCACCCGCGACCTCGATTGGGGGATCGACTACCCTGGCGAGGAGGAACTCGTGCTCTACGTTTGGGTCGATGCGCCGATCGAGTACGTCGCGAGCACCAAGGAGTACGCAGAACGCGCTGACAGCGCCGACAGCGAATCGTCGCTGTCGTTCGACTGGGAGCGGGCCTGGACCGAGGACGGGGAGTTGATCCACGTGGTCGGCCGGGACATCATCCAGCACCACACCGTCTTCTGGCCCGCGATGTTACACGGCGTAGGCTACAACGAGCCCCGGGCGGTGCTCGCGAGCGGCTTCGTCAACTTGGATGGAAGAGCCTTCTCGACGAGCCGGAATCGGGCGGTCTGGGTCGACGACTACCTGCGGGAAGGGTTCGACCCGGACCTGTATCGACACTACGTCATCACGGGAACCGGCTTCCAGCAGGACACCGACTTCTCGTGGGATCGCTTCGCCGAACGGGTCAACGGCGAACTCGTCGGCACGCTTGGAAACTTCCTGTATCGGTCGTTGCTCTTCGCCCACCGCAACTACGACGGAACGCCCGACGCGGAGGTTTCGACGGAGGTACGCGAGCGGATCGAAGACGCGATCGAGGCGTTCGCCGCGGGCGTCAACGACTACTCAGTGCGCGCCGTCGGCCGGACGGGCATCGAACTGGCGCGATTCGGCAACGAGTACATCCAGCGACACGAGCCCTGGAAGCTCGTCGATAGCGATCCCGACCGCGCAGCGCAGGTGATCCGCGACTGCGTGCAGTTGGCGAAAGCCGCTTCGGTACTCTGTGCGCCGACGATGCCGGGCAAAGCTGAGGTACTGTGGAGCCAACTCGGCGAATCGGGGCCGGTCCACGATGTCGGAGTCGACGCGGCGCTCGACGCCCCGCCCGCGACGTTCGACGCGCCGACCGAACCGTTCGAGCGGATCGAGGACGAACGCGTCGCGGCGCTCAACGACGACCTAGAGCGGCGGATCGACGAGGCCGCCACACGCAACGCGGACGGCGAGGAAGCAACGGCGGCGAACGACGACAGCGAAGTGGCAGCGGCGGCGGCGGACGCCGACGACGAGAGAACTGACGCCGACGCCAGTGACAGCGACAACGACGACGGCGGCGATACGGACGGCGAAACTGCGGTCGACGATGCCGAGGGCGTCGATTTCGAACCGCTCGCCGACGAACGGATCGGTTTCGAGGCGTTCGGGGAGGTGGATCTCCGGGTGGGTCGGATCGAGGCGGCCGAGCCGATCGAGAGCTCGGACGAGCTCGTCCACCTGGAGGTGGATATCGGCGTCGAGGTACGCCAGGTGGTCGCGGGAATCAAACAGCTTCACGATGTCGAGTCGTTGCCCGGCCGAAAGGTCGTAATCGTCGCGAACATGGAAAAGGCGGAGCTGTTCGGCGTCGAGTCGAACGGCATGGTGCTTGCAGCGGGCGAGGCGGCGGACCTGCTGACGACTCACGGCGATGCCCCGCCGGGGACGAAAGTCCGATGACCGACCTCATCCTTCGGAGTCCGGCGTTCGCTAACGGCGACGAGATCCCCGACCGGTACGGCTACGACGCCGCGAACGTCAATCCGCCGCTCGAAATCGACGGCGTGCCCGACGAGACGGAATCGTTCGTGCTTATCATGGACGATCCCGACGCGATGGAGCCTGCCGGGAAGATCTGGGAGCACTGGATCTGCTGGAATATTCCCTCGGGGACGGAATCGATCCCCGAGGATTGGAACCCCGCCGAATCGGCGTCGTTGGCCGTCGAGGGCGCAAACGACTTCGACGAGGTGGGCTACGGCGGGCCGGCACCGCCCGATCGCGAGCACACTTACCGCTGCGGGCTTTACGCGCTCGATACGACGCTCGACGTCGCCGCCGAGGCGAGCAAGGACGAGGTGACCCATGCGATGCACGGCCACGTCGTTGCACACGCCGAGCTAACGGGGACGTACGCACCCCGGTGACGGTTCGGTTCGCCCGGGGTTCGAGAGAGCCAGGTCCCCTAAGGTTCGGTGTGTCGATCCGGCGGGATCGACCTGAGGGGCTGAAAGAGGCAGGTCGGACGGAACGGTTCGACCCCCCTACAATCGACCTTCGCTCGCGGGCCGCGCGGGGCGGCCTCACGCCTCGAACGCGCGGCGAGTCGCGCCGCAAACTGCCCGTTTGTGGGTCTTTTGCCCGTTCGCCGGAATGGGGCGCTCGCTTTGCTCGCGCCCCCTCCGCTCCCGCGCTTGTCGCTAAAGGCGCTTCGTGCCTCTCGTAGCACTCTCCCGAGCTAACGGGCGCGCTGCAAAAAGACGGCGGCGAGTGGCGGTTCAACGAGAAGTACGCGAGCGCTTGATCGATGACGACCTCCCGTGGCCCGATCGGACGAAGCGCTGGATTCCGCGTTCGTCGCGGTCGCGGCCGATATCAGTCGGAGGCAGTCGCCGCGACGTCCCCTTTCGACTCCTCGACGGTACTGATATTCCAGCGCAGGAGGCCGACGCAGACCAACCCGACGACGAGTGCAACGTTGATAACGTACAGCGCGGTCGTGTAGTTCCCGGTCGGTCCGAGAATTGTTGAGGCCAACATCGGTCCTGCAACGCCCACGAGCCCCTAAGCCGTAAGCGCATACTCGTGGATCGCGCCGAGTTCCTTCGTGCCGAACAGATCGCCGATATACGCCGGAAGACAGGCGAATCCGCCCCCGTAGCACGTCACGATGAGAAACAGCAAGCCGGCGAGCACCTAAACGCCCGTGATCTGCGCTAAGAGGAAGAAGGCGACGATCTGAATGGCGAAGAAGGTCCCGTATGACGCCGTCCGCCCGATATAATCGGACAGGCTGGCCCACGCAATGCGCCCGCCACCGTTGAACAGACCGATGTACCCGACGATAAACGCCGCCGCCGTCGCGGAGGCACCGCCGATCGACTGCAGTATCGACGACGCGAAGGCCAACAGTATAATGCCCGCCGAGACGTTGATGGAGGTAACGAGCCAAAGCGGATAGAAGCGCGGCGTCTTTCGCGCTTCCTTCGCGGTGAACTGTTCGAGGTCCTCCCTCAGTTCGCCTTCGCCGGCGTTCTCGTCGATGTCCTCCTCGTCAACCCCTGCAGGGAGCCACCCGTCCGGGGGTTTTCCAGGTAGCTCGCGCCCGAGGCCATCAGCACGAAATACCCTACACCCAGACCGTAGAAGGCGATCGGAATGGGGGAATTCTGTATCAGGAAGTTCCCGATGGGGCCGGTAACCAGCGCGCCTGCACCGAAGCCCATCACGGCCAGTCCTGTTGCCATCCCACGTCGATCGGGGAACCAATCGACCAGGGTCGAGATCGGGGAGATATACCCGATGCCCAGCCCCATCCCCCCGGTCACGCCGAAGGTCGCGAGAAACAGGGGGAGGCTCCCTAACTGGACGCTGACGCCCGCGCCGACCGTTCCGAGCCCGAACAGGACCGCCGCCGTCGTGAGACCGGCTATCCGCGGCCCGTACCGCTCGACGAAGATGCCGAAGAAGGCAGCGGTGATCCCGAGAATGAAGATCGCAATCGTGAACGCGAGCGTCATGTCCGACGTCGGCCCACCCCACCGTGGAGTTCAGCGGGTTCTGATAGATACTGTACGCGTATATCGATCCGATCGACAGGTGGATCGCAACGGCCGACAGTGCGATCAACCAGCGATTCTTGTCCGCCTCGGTGGATGACATACTTCCGTCCGGACGACCGCTCGGTATAACTGAATCCGGGTCTCTGCTAGCGATTGTCGGTAGCCAATGAACATGTCACTTGTTACCACAAACATGCTCGACTTGAGTACCGTTACCGAACCCCGAACCGGCTCCGTTCCCGTCGGTCGCGTCGGCACGGACGCGGCGCCAACTACCGACGAGTTCGCGTCCGTCCGTACCCGCATGTCGACCTCGTTGGTTCCCGCGGCCGGCCGGCCCGGCGCCCCCAGGACGAGTTCGGTGATCGGCCGGCCACTGCCGAGCGTGCCCACTATTGGGGTGAGGGTTGAGCGCTCGGCCGGTCGAGCGACCGAGAGGTCGGCTCGACTGCTGCATGCGCGAACCAGCAAACTATTATGCTCCGTGACGCCGGAGAACCGAACGCATGCTCCCGATCGACGACTCCCCGATCAGCCGGGACGGAAAGGTACTCGTCCTCGCGTACGACCACGGGCTCGAACACGGCCCGACCGACTTCGATCCGGTCCCTGAGACCACCGACCCCGAGGTCGTCTTCGACATCGCGACCCACGATGCGGTCTCGGCGATCGCCGTTCAGAAAGGCGTCGCCGAAAGCTACTATCCCTCCTACGAGGACGACGTCTCCCTGCTCGCGAAACTGAATGGAACATCGAACATGTGGATGGGCGAACCCGACAGCCCGCAGAACTGGTCGGTCGATTACGCCTACGAAATCGGGGCCGACGCGGTGGGTTACACGGTGTATTCGGGCTCGAATCACGAAGTCGAAATGTACGAGGAGTTCCGCGAGGTCCAGGAGGCCGCGCGCACCCTCGACCTGCCGGTCGTCATGTGGTCCTATCCCCGCGGCCAGGGGCTCAAGAACGACACCAGCGCGAGCACGATCGCCTATGCCTCCCGGATCGCCTTAGAGATCGGCGCGGACGTCGCCAAAGTCAAATATCCGGGCAGTCCGGACGCGATGGAACGGGTGGTCGAGGCGGCGGGGAAGACGAACGTCATCATGAGCGGCGGATCGAAGACCTCCGACGAGGAGTTCGTAAAGAGCGTAAAAGCCGTCATGGACGCCGGCGGCACGGGCCTCGCAGTCGGGCGGAACGTCTGGCAGCGCGAGGACCCCGAAGGGCTCCTCGACGCGCTCGAAGGCGTGATCTACGAAGGCAAGAGCGTCGACGCCGTTCTCTGAAGCTCGATCAGGCCCGACTCGATGCGATACGAGCACCGACTGGCCCGCCGACGACATCGATTGGCCCACCGACAACGAGCGAGCGGTGCTCGGTCAAGCGTCGAGCCGCCCGTCCGGGCAGTCGGCCGACCCCGCCGAGACCGTCGTCGTCGAGGCCACGGCTACCGGGACAGAGGCCGTCGAGGGTACGACCGCCGGAGCGGAGATGTTATTTTCGCATTACCGCAGATTTATTAACACTGACTCAAATCGTAAGATACAATGAAGGGGAGAGGAAGCGACCGAGCGGTAACAGCGACGGCGACCGAGCGGCGAACGAGCGTGCTCGCAATCACTCTATTACTGTCGATCGCGGCGGCGGTAGCGGGCGTCGGGGCCGGGATCGGAACCGGCGTCGCGAGCGCACAGGAAGCGGGCGCGAGCGGGCCGACGGCGATCGACTCATGTACGACGATTTCCGAGTCGGGGACGTACGTACTCACGACGAACGTGACGAATCGAACGGCGAACCCCTGTATTTCGATCACAGCAAATAACGTTGTC
>PXRY01000040.1 GCA_003022925.1 Halobacteriales archaeon QS_8_65_32
GACCGGGATATCGCTATCAACCTCACCGGCTCCTATAACATCACGAGGGAGGTGTTCCCGGCGATGTGCGAGCGCGGGTGGGGGCGGGTGATCTCGATGAGTTCGATGGCTGGCTGGTACGGCGGGTTCGGCCAGGCCTCCTATGCAGGACGAAGGCGGCGCTGATCGGCTTCGGGAAGACCTTAGCGCTCGAAGGTGCCCAATCGGGAGTGACGTCGAACGTCGTTGCTCCGAACGTCGTCGACGAACTCGCCGACGTGTCGATCGAGGAATTAGAGGAATTCGATTCGTATTTCGCCCGGATCCGCGCGCGACCCCGATGCGCGCGCTCGGCTGGGAAGCGGACGTTGCGAACCTCGTTGCCTACCTCGCAAGCGAGCAGGCGAGTTACGTTACCGGCCAGGTGGTCGGCGTCACCGGCGGGGTCGATCTGTTCAGTTTCTGAGTTGCGGACGCTCGGCTTAGGCCTCCCTGCTCGGGCCTCGGCGGTGGGGCCCGGGGGCTCGATCCGACACGTCGGCGGCGACGGCAGTGCGGGCCGGCCCGGTTCGACGGTCACGGGCCGTATCGAAGCGGGGCCGATCCGACCTGCTGTATCCGCCCGCGCGAAGCGAGCGCTTCGAGATGAGCCGCGGCCTCCCCAGCCCCCATCTTCACGTGAACGCCACGCAGTTCCCCGAACAACGCCGTCGCGACGTCCCATGGCGTGGCCGACTCGCGGTCGTCGAGCGCCGAACGAACCGCCACCGACCGGCGGTCGTGGTGTGTGAGAATCGCCGCGATCCGCTCGGTGTGATCGAGTTGCCCGCCGTGACCGGGATAGGTGGTCCCGTCGTATCCGCGAAGGCGCTTTAGGGTGGTTCGGTAGGTCCCGAGTGGGTGCTCGACGCGCGTGTCGCTCCCGCCGACGTTCGGCGTGTAGGTTCCGAGCACGGCGTCACCGACGAACAGCGCCGATCCGGCGCGAAACGCGGCGTGACCGAGCGTGTGGCCCGGGGTGTGGAGCAGTTCCACGTCGGCGATCGCCTCGCCGTGACCGTGCGCACGTACCGGATACGTCGGTGGAAGCGGCGAGGGTTCGTCCCCCTCGATGACCGTCTCGATTCTTCCCGGCGGGACGCCCCACCGCTCCATCGCCCGTTCGTCGCGAGCGAGCCGCTGCTCCCGTTCGCGGGCGTATTCACCGACCAATGGGGCGTCGGCCTCGTGGCAGTGAACGCTTGCGCCCGTCGCCTCAGCTAGATGTATCGCGAGCCCAGCGTGGTCGACGTGCCAGTGCGTGAGGAGGACGTGCTCGATCGCATCGAGCGGGACGTCGAGACCGTTCCGCAGCGTTCGCCACGTCCGCTCGCCCGGCGGCCCGGGGTCGACGACGACGCCTCGATCGGGGAGAACGTAGGTGCTATTGACACCTTCAGGGCTCTCGCCGTCGTGGGCGATCCGATGGACGTTCATCGCTCGCCCCCGAGCGAGGTCATCAACTCCTCGCGCGTGAGGTCCGCCGTGACGTCGACGTACGCGTCGAGCATATCCGGGCGCCCAGCCGAGAGGCGGGGGGCCAAGAGCGTCCGTAACGCTTCGGAAAACGGATCGTGCTCTCCAGTGGCGACGAGATACGACAGCATCGAGCGGCGTTCTGCCGAGCGCACGTCGAGTTCGGCCGCGATCCGCGCGCGCGTCTCGAAAATCCCCTTCGTCTCGCTGTCGGTGATCTGTAACACCGTCTCACCGCTCGGGTCCTCGGGGAAGCGATCCCCCGACGTGATGAACTCGCCCATGGGTCGTCCGGTATCGATAGTTGGGAAGACGGGGACATAAGTGCACGCCGCGGCGAAACGGGCGGTGTTCAGTCGAGAGCGGGCGGTCGAGCTGTTCTATCACGACTGTTCGCCGGCCGACGTCGCGCTCTGTCGGTCGCTATTGGGACGCGAGGCGCTCTCGCTGTTTACCACACCGGTCGAGACGAGCGATGGCGAGTTCGGCACCGACGACGGGTTCGATGGCGTGCGGCGGGTCTACGTCGAGTGTCTCGACGGCCGGGCGATCTCACCCGAAGTTCGAGCGGAGATGTACATCGACCTTCCCTGCGAGGAGGAGTTCTCGCTCGACACGAGCCACTCATCGCTCCTCTCCGCGCCCGACTCGCTCGTCGATCACCTGACGTCGGTGTAAATCACGTCGGGCGTCGGTGACGGGACGAGCAAAGAGAGAAGGCCGACGAGACCCGTTCGTCCGGAGCTACCCCGGGGACGGTATCACGGGAACGATCGGTCGATGCATCCAATCGGTCGTCTGTCGTCTCGTCCGATCAGTCGTCGTCGGCTTCGGCTTCCTTCGGGTCGGCCGCGTCGCCGAGTTCGGCTTCGACGAAGTCCGGGTCGCGCTTGTCGAGGAAGGCCTCGATCCCTTCGTCCGCTCCGGGCGTGTCGAACAGTTGGTTCTGGAGCTCGCGTTCGTGGGCGAGGGCGTCCCAAAGGGGCAGTTCCATGCCTTCGTTCACGGCGAGCTTGTCGAAGCCGATCGCTCGGTTCGGCAACTGCACGAGTTCACGGGCGAACTCGAAGGCTGCCTCCTCGACCTCCTCGGACGGGTGTATCTCGTCGACGAGCCCGATCTCGTAGGCCTCTTCGGGGTCGATGGTCTCGCCGGAAACCATCATCCGAAGCGCCTTCGATCGACCGACGTACCGCGGGAGCAGTTGAGTGCCGGCTTCGCCGGGAATGAGCCCGAGGTTCACCTCCGGGACGCCGAGGTTGTACTCGGAGTCGTTCCCGATGAAGCGCATGTCACACGCAAGCGCGAACTCGAGCCCGCCACCCATGCAGTGGCCGTCGATAACGGCGATAAAGAGGGTGTCGGTCGTTCGCATCTTCATGATGACCTCCTTACTCGTCTGGCTCGCCTTCCCGATGTGGCGACCGCTCTCCTCTTGGAGGTCCTCGATGTCGTAGCCCGTCGAAAAGAACTTCTCGCTTTCGCTACCTAAGATCGCGACCCTGACCGTCTCGTCGAAGCGGACCGCTTCGACCGCACGCTGGAGTTCCAGGATCATGTCCAAGTTGTGGGCGTTCGCGGGCGGGCGGTCGATGCGGAGAACGCCGACGTGGCCGTCCATCTCGGTCGTGAAGTACTCCAAGTCGAGGTCGCTGAAGGCTTCCATGGTGTGGCACGCGACTCTACGCCGGCACAAAAAGGTTCGTATCGGGAGGGATAGTGAGCGTTTAGCTCAGTAGTTTGGGCTCCGCTCACTGCGTTCGCTTCGCTCCAGTGCTTGCGTCGTCGGGGTTTGTCGAGCTATGGAAGAGCGAAGTAGTTCGAAAGGCGCGAAGCGCCTTTCGTTATGCCGAGAGACGCGAAGCGTCTCTCGTAGCACTCTCCCGAGTTCACGGGCGCTTCGCGCCCGTGAACGCCCGGCCCCTTCCAGTTCCGCCCGTGACGGTCGGCAGCAACGCCCCGGAAAGCAACGGAGTGCAGTTCGAATTTGATCGATCAGTTCAGCGGCCGGTGTCGGGGCGTTCGCCGTCGTACTTCAGGCGCTCGAACATCGTCCGACAGTTCCGACAGTAGTACTGGCTCTTTGATATCTCCGAACCGAAAGCCGATTCGAGCGTGACGTCGGTCGACTCACAGTACGGACAGGTCGGCTGATCGTCGGGCGGCTGGTGATCGGTCGATCCGTCGGTCGGTTCGCCTGTGTCGTCTCGGTCGGGCGTGGGCATGGTTCGGTCGAGTCCCTCACTGGATCCGATACAGTTCGTTCTTCCGGCCGGTGAGTTGGTCGAGCGTCGACGCCTCGATTTCCCCCTCGCCGACGCGCCGGCGCGTCCCGTTCCACTCGTCGATTTCCGGCGCATGCCGATCGATCGCGTCGAGCGAGACGTCGGTGCCCGCGAAACAATCGTCGAAGTACGCGAGAAACCCCTCGCGGATCGCGGTGACCGACCGATCGGTGAAGCCGGTGTCGACCAGCGGGTCGGCTCCGTCGTCGTAGTCGGCGGGCCCGATAAAGGCGAGCGCGCCCGGGAGCGTTCTTCCGAGCGCCGACTGAAGTGCTCTGGGTTCGTCCGCGGCGAGCGTTTCGAGCCGGGCGTCGTGGTACTCGAGGTGGAAGAACTCGTCCTCGCCGATCTTCTCACCCAGTCCCGAAAAGTCCTCGTGGACGATCGAATCGAGCAGGTACCACGCCGCCCGGTCGGACACCGCGACCGAGACGAGGTGGTCGGTCCAACTCCCGCTCGCGGCGTCGAGGGGGGCGGCGTTTGCGAACTCGGCGGGCTCCCGATTCCCTTCGAGCCACCCTTGTTCACGGCCTTCGCCGGCGAGCAGGCGGAACAACTGGCGGACGTGGCCGGCTTCGTCCTGGGCCGCGCTGGCCCCGCCGATATCGTCTTCGAGTGACGGGCCGGCCAACATCCACTCGGCGTACCGCTGGGAGAGCACGAACTTCGTGTCGGCGATCGCCTGGACCAACTCGATCGCTTCTTCGGGCCACCCTTCCTCGCCGTCGTCGCCGTCGTCCCCGTCGCCATCGGTCCCCGCGTCGTCGGTCTCCCCGCCGTCGCTTGCGTCGCTCGCGTCGCTCTCGCTCACGAGGGGTCACCGAGCGAGGGGGCGCTCCGGTCCTGTTCGACCTCTAAGAGGTGCTCGCGTCGAACGACGGCGAGGCGGTCCCACGCTTCCTCGTCGAAGGTCGTCCGGGCGAACGATTTCGCGAGCGCGTCAGAATCGGCTGCAACGTTGCCGATGTGTGCGAGTTCCTCGCCTGGATCGATGCGAGCGAACACCTCGTATTTCATAGACTGATGCCCGACTCGCGCATCTTCTCGCGCACCTCGGGCGTGAGCATGTCCTTCGACCAGACCGGGTCCCAGACGATTTCGATCGTCACGCTCTCGACGCCTGCTTCCGGGCGGCAGATTCCTCGAATGTCGTCTTGAATCATGTCGTAGGCCGGACAGCCCATGCAGGGAAACGTCATTTCCACGGCGACGTCGCCCTCGTCGACCGTGATGTCGTAGATCATCCCCATCTCGACCAAACTCACCGGAATATGGGGGTCGGGTACCTCGTCGACGAGATCCCATAGGCGCGCTTCGAGGTCCGAACTCCCCTCCTCGGGCCCGAACAAGGCGTCGCTCTCTTCGCTCGGAGTCCCGCTTTCGACCGAGTCGACCGACGCTGCTGGCTCGGTCGACGCCCCAGCGCTGCTCATACGGCACCCTCCAGCTTTCCGGACTGAAGCATGTTCACGTACCGTTCGTTCGCCGGGCCGCGAGACCGCCAGCGGTCCATGACATCCGACCACGAGATCGACTCGTCGAAGCGCCACTCCTTTCCGCGCTCGTCGAACGCGACCGGCAGATCGTATTCGACGACGTATTCCTCGCTCTCCTCGTCGTAGTGTGCCGGGACGTCGAGACCGAGGTCTTCGCACATCGGGACGGTGCGAGAGAGCCAGTCCTGGCGGAGTTCGTCGTTGGTCTTTCCCTTGATGCGGTACTCGAGCTGGTCGTTGTTTTTCTTCTTCCCGTCGGGCATCCCGAACCACTCAACACCCATCGGGAACATCCAGTCGACGGCTTCCTGGATCTTCTCGCCGGTCTGCCCGCTCTTGTTCGCGAGCCGGCGCATCCATGTCTCGCCGTGACGGAGGTGGAACTGCTCTTCTTTGCTGACTTTGGTGAGCGCGCGCTTCCAGGGCGCATAGGAGGTGTTCTCGTGGATATCGCCTAACAGCACGATGCCCGCACGATCCCACATGCCGTGGGCACACACTAACTCCGCGAAGTTCTCCAAGGGCTGATCGAACCCGTACGTGTTCCGGAACTCGTGGGGTTCCCGCCCGTAGACGAGGTCCTCACGATCGTAGCCTAGATCTTCGAGCAAGCGGTAGGCGATGTGACCGTGGCCGAGTTCGTCCTGGATGACGCTCACACAGGAGGTACGGGCGTTCAAGCTCGGCGCGTTCATCGATTCGGTGTAGTACGCCGGCGCGCTCATGAGTTCGGTGTCGCCCGAGACGAGAAGGATCTGTTCGAGTGCTTTCTTGTATCCGTCGGTCATCTCCTCGACCGACTCGATCATCCGCCCGTCCTGGACCGACTGCTTGAGCTGTTGTTCGTTAGTCATGAGTGTTTTGTTCTATGGCCCAAGTCGGCTGCCAGGATCATAAAGCATTGCCTCGGACCGGAGAGTAGTGTTTGGCTTAGCAGCTTTACGGGAAAGAGCCGCCGAAACTGTTTTCGAAGCCCCCGACACGCTCGGCTTCTGCTCACGGGCTGGAGGCCCGTTCGCATGGTCCGCGGGACTCTTCGAGTCGGGGTTCGCCGAGCGGTCGGCCCCTTCCAGTCCCACCCGCGACGGTCTGGGTAGCTTCGTCGCTCGATCAAGCACCGCTGTTCGGAGAGTAACTGTGACCAAGGGGAGTGCCGACGGAGCGTAAACTCGCGGCCCTCGTGGCGATACGACCACACCGATCCGCACGGAACCGCTGGAGCACCGTCGGGCGTGTCGGGACAACCTATTTACTCGTACTGACCCACGCCGAAGTATGGACGTCGAAGTCCGACATGCGCGCCAGGAGGACGGCGAGGACTTACTGGAGCTGTGGCACGGTTTCACCGCCCACCTCTCGTCGTTCGACGAACGCTACGCCCACACCGAAAGCGCCGACGACCGGTGGCTCTCTTATTTCGAAAACCAGTTGCTCGACTCGAAACACGGGACCGTCGTCGTCGCCGAAAGCGGCGAGGACGTCGTCGGCGTGCTCGAAGCGCGGGTCGCGGGCAACCACCCGATCTTCAGACTGGAGAACCACGGCCAGGTGTACGGCCACTACGTCGCCGAAGGCTACCGCCGAGAGGGGATCGGAACCGCCCTCTTAGAGGAAGCCGCCGACTGGTTCGAGGCCCCGCCGCGCGAGGTGGACTTCTTCCGCGTCACTGTTATCGACGGCGACGAGGAAAGCGAGGCGGCCTACCGCGCGGAGGGGTACGCGCCGGTCGAACACGTCTACGAGAAGCGCCTCGACTAACAATGGGCGGGACACACGAGATCGAGTTCGTCGACGAGGAGCGCACCGTCGAGGTGGGCGAGGACGAATCGATCTTAGACGCGGCCGAACAGGTGGGGATGGACCTGCCCTATCAGTGTCGGATGGGGGTCTGTGGGGTCTGTTGTGCCGCGAAGGAAAATGGCGGCGAGGTCGACCAGTTCGAAGGCATGTTCCTCTCCGAAGCCGAGAAGGACGAAGGGTACGTCCTCACCTGCATCGGCCGCCCGCTCTCGGACCTGAAACTGGAATCGAACAGCAGTCCGTGACACCGCCGGACCGTCCGGCGGCTCACGCTGGAAACTAACGGATACAACCGGAACGTATCGAACCGATGACGTTCTCGGAGGAGCGCTATCAAGCCTGTGCCTGTCGTTCGCGTTCGCGCTCGCGGAGTTTGACCCGCTGGATCTTGCCGGTCTCGGTTCGGGGCAACTCGTCGACGAACTCGACTGCACGCGGGTACTTGTAAGGTGCCAAGGTGTTCTTGACTACCTCCTGGAGTTCGCTCGCCAGGTCGTCGCTCGGGTCGATGCCTTCGGTGAGGACGACGAACGCCTTGACGATCTGACCGCGCTGTTCGTCCGGCGAGCCGACGACCGCGACCTCCGAGACCGCGTCGTGGCCTTCGACGACCGCTTCGACCTCCGGGCCTGGGATGTTGTACCCGCTGGAGACGATGAGATCGTCCCGGCGGGACTTGTACTCGAACCGGCCGTCCTCGCGGTGGACGAAGATGTCCCCCGGGAGGTTCCACCCGTCTCGGAGGACCGCGTTCTGTTCGGCTGGTCGGTTCCAGTAGGTCATGCCGGTCGGCCCGCGGACGGCGAGCAGGCCCGCAGTGCCCCGTGGGACCTCCACGCCGGAGTCGGGGTCGACGACCTTACACTCGTAGCCGGGTACTGGAAACCCCGTCGCGCTCGGGTCGATCTCGTCGTCGGCTCGGTGGCTGACGAAGATGTGGAGCATCTCGGTTGTTCCGATACCATCGAGAATCGGGACGCCGTACTCCGCGCCGAACCGGTCGTAGGTCGTTGGCGTGAGCGGTTCGCCGGCGCTCATCGCGAGACGAAGCGAGGAGGTGTCGAACTTCTCGGGACCGTCGGGATGGTTCGAGAGGATCTGGTTGAACGCCGTCGGGATCGAACAGAATATCGTGATTCCGTGGCGCTCGACCGCGTCTAACAGCGTTTCGGGGGTCGCATCCTCGACGAGACTCGTACTCGCGCCGAAGCGAAGCGGAAAGGTAACCAGATCGCCGTAGCCATAGGCGAACGGGAGTGGTGGATTACCGCCGAAGACGTCCGATTCGGACGGCGAGAGACAGTACTTCGCGTAGGTGTCGGCCGTCGCGAGCAGCCGTCGGTGGGTGTGGACCGCCCCCTTCGGTCGGCCGGTCGTCCCCGAGGTATAGAGCAGCAACGCGAGATCGTCGCGGTCGGTTTCGTGGGTTGGAAGGTCGTCCTCGGCCGCTGCCACGTGGTCGTCGTAGTCGTGGTGTGCGTGGTCGTCGGAGACGCCCTCGGTCCGGTTGACGACGATCACGTCCTCGACCGTATCGAGATCCGGTAGCGCTTCCTCGAACTCGTTGAGCAGGTCGTCGTAGACGATCGCGAGCGAAACCTCGGCATCGTTCGCGATATGGGTGAGTTCCTTTGCCCGGAGCAGTTTCATCGAGGGCAGCGCGACCGCGCCGATCTTCTGGGCGGCGAGACAGGAGACGATCGCCTCGGGCCGATTGGGGAAGCGCACGAGCACCCGATCGCCCGGCCGAACGCCGAGGTCGATTAACGCGTTCCCGAGCCGGTCGACTCGTCCCTGCAAGTCGGCGTAGGTGATCCGTTCGTCCTCGAAGCGGATCGCGACGTTTTCACCGCGACCGTCGGCGACGTGGCGATCGACGAGTTCGGTCGCGGCGTTTACCGTCGGCGGGTAGTGTACCTCCGGGAGGGCGTGGACGAACTCAGGGCCGGCCTCCTCGTCGGGGAGGCACTCCTGTGGGATGCTTTCTTGCATGTATGGGCTACGAGTCCATGGTAACGATAAAAGTACCTTACGGTGGATCGAGTCGACGGACTCACCGCTCGGAAGTCGGCGCTGTCGTCAACGCGCCAGGGGGGACTTTCCCGAAGATTCCATCGCGACGCTTGTGTCGTTCGGTCTCACGGACGTTCGCCACCGGAGTTCGTCGAGGCCGAACGAGCCGAGCGTCGCAGTATCGTTGGGAAAACCCCTCGACGAGCAGTGCTATACACGCGCTCGCGGTGTGCCACTCGCTCGCGATGATTCCCTCGTACGGCGTCGCCGCCATATCGAGACCGACGTGGATCGGCTGTGGGTCGTATCGCTCTGCGAAGTCGAGCACCTCCTCGCGGTCGCCGCTCCGCTAACGATTACCCGATCGAGCGGGCCGCGGTGATGAGACATCTACGGCTCGAAGGGTGCGAGGGCTGCGGCGTCGAACGGAACGGGGGACCCCGAGCGATCGAAACAACCGTACTCGGTGACTCCTTCGATTCTCGTCCGGCCATTGGTCGAGAAGGTATGAGTCACCCGGACGGTTTCGGCGTCCACCGCGAGCACGTCACACTCGACGTCGAGAACCGACTCGAAGGCCACCGGTGACTCGAAGTTCCAGCGCCAGTCGCGGAGACGAAACGGCCGTTTCTCGCCGCTCAGTTCGTCGAGACTCGTCCCTTCGGTGGCGAGGAACTCCTCGAGTACGACGTCGGCGAAACGGGGGTACTCCTCGAAGTACGCCAGTTCTGACCGTTCGATGTGAGGACTGCGGATCGGGAACGACCCGGCGAGCGTCGGATAATCGTCGGCGTCGTCGCTGTCTACGCCGTCGGTGCTATCATCGTCGTCAGCGTCGTCGGTGTCGGAGTTCTTGTTCGCTCCCGGACCGACGGCCGGATCCCGATCGACCCGTGCGTCGACTAACGTCTCCTGGGTCTCCTCGGGGAGCGCGAGCGCCCGCCCGTTAGGGCCGATCGTGACGTGGACCATCCGCGCGGTCGCCAGCGGGTCGCCGTTTCCGTCGTGCATCTCGTAGACGAACTCGACGCTCGAATCGCCGACGGCTCGCGGGGCGGTCTCGACGGTGATCGTATCGTCGAAGGTCGGATAGCGATGGACGGACGTCCGTACGACGACCGGGGCGAAGGGGATCCCGCCGCCGGCGACGATTCTTTGGAAGGGGTACTCGACGGCCGTCGCGATCTCCTGGGTGGAGACGAGCTGCCAGTCGAAGAAGGCCCCGCCGTGAACCAGCGGGCCGGCGAGTTCGCCGAACCGAACCGGACGAGCGTCGATCGTGCGCATGGGTATAACCTCCGGGGACAGCGGTACATACGCTGTTCGGACGGCGACGACGTTGCTTTAGCGATTTCTCAAGAAGGAACCGCCATGGCCGTTCAGGAAGCCCCCGACACGCTCGGCTCGGGGGGCTCGCTGTCGTTCAAAAGACCGCGCAAAGCGCGGTCTTTTGTGATAACGAGAGAGCGAAGCTCTCTCGTTATTCAAAAGGCTTTTGAACGACAGCGAGCCCCCCGAGCCGAGCGTGTCGGGGGCTTCCTGAACGGCTATGGTGGTTCCTTCTTGAGAAATCGCTAAAGCAACGTCGTCGCCGTCCGAAGGGCGGTGGTGTCGCCGGCACAAGTGCGCTCGCCGGATGTACGGGTCGCCTCGGCGGCGATAGCGGCGGCGGTGGCGACGGAGGCGGGAGCGGAAGTGTGAACGAAAGCGGTTCGAACGGAACCGCGAACGGTTCGGCTGGCGGGAGCGCGTCGGGCGGGTCGGGGCCGATCACGATCGGGGCGATCGAGCCCCTCTCGGGAGGGTTTACTCCCTGGGGGCAAGCTCATCGAGCGGGCCTGGAGTTCGCAGTGAGCGAGATCAACTCCAGTGGCGGTGTGAACGGCCGTGAGATCGAACTCGTCGTCGAGGACACCGCGAGCGACGCGACCGAGGCCGATTCGATCTTCCGGCGGATGGTCGAAGGGGACGGAGCGGTTGCGATCACCGGCCCGGTGTCGAGCGACGTCGGTATTCGCACCGCTCGCACCGCGGAGGAACTCCAGGTGCCGCTGTTGTTGCACATGTCCGGCGCGGACGAGGTACTCACGAGGGACTCGCGCTATACGTTCCGTGTCGGCTTGCTCCCCGCGTCGACGACGATGGAAGCACAAGGACAGTTGATCAGCGACGCGGGCTACGAGCGGATCGGGGCCGTCATCGGGGACTACGCGTGGGGCCAATCGATCAGGAGCGGTATCGAGAAGTCGGTTGATACCGACGTGCAGGTACAGGTCGCTCCTCTGGGAGCCGACGACTTCAAGCCGTTCATCAGAAACATCTCCCAGGACGTCGAGATGATGATCGCGACCGGTCATCCGCCGGGGACGATCACCATCGCCCAACAGCAGTTCCAACTCGGGTACCAGCCCGAGGTGACCACCGGGCCGAGCATCCCCCCGGGAGTGATTTGGGGTGCGCTCGGGGCCGACGCGACGATGGGTGTCACCCACATCCACCTCACCGACGTCTACTCAAGGGAGTTCGCCGACGTCGCTGGTCGGTTCGCGGAGCAGAACGACGCGCTCATGTCGACTCACGAGGGATACGGCTACGTTACGGGGCAGATGCTCGCAACGGCTGTGGCCGACGCCGGGTCGACCGATCCGACCGCCGTCGCCGACACGGTGCGGGGCATCGAGTTCGATACGATCTACGCGAACCCGATCCAGTACACCGAGTGGGGCGAACTGAAGAATCAACGGCAGGTGTACAGTCGGTTCCAAACCGGGGCACCGGGGTACTACGGCGATGTCGATTGGAACCTGGCCGAAGAGTTTAGGACCGACCCGCTCGCGCCGGCCGAACCGGGACAGTAATACGTCGCGCTTTCGAGCCGATCCAGTAATGACATCGGCCACACCGCTCGGAACGGTCCGCGATCGAACCCGGGTCCCGGGACAGGGACGAGGAGCGAGCCGAACCACGAGAGCGACCCGGGCCACGAGAACGGCCCGAAACAGGCAAGCGATCCAGATCGGGAGAACACGGGCGAGTGAGACCGCGTGGTAGCGGTCACGACCCTCATCGAGGTGACCGTCGACGGGATCGCCTTCGGGCTCTTTCTCACGCTACTGGGTGTCGGGATCACCCTCGTGTACGGGTTGGGTGAGGTGCTCAACCTCGCGATCGGGATGTTCGCGATCGTCGCCGTACTCATCGCGAGCGCGCTCACGAACGGCGGGGTCGACCTCCTCGTCGCCGCGCTCGCCGGCGTGGGGGCCGTCGGCGTTCTCAGCCTGGTCGTCGATCGGTCGCTCTTCACCCTGGTTTATCGCTCGGAGGGCGAACAGCGGATTCTCTTGGGCATTTTCGTCACGCTCGGATTGACGGTCTTTCTGGAAGGTGTGCTGTTCAACGTCTTCCCGTCGCGATACTCCCTGCCGGTCGATCTCGGGACCGTCGGCGTCGGCCCGGTCTCGCTAGCGAGTTCGTCGCTCGCGATCATCGCGGTCTCGGCGGCGGTGCTCGCGTTGCTCTTTACGTTTCTCGAACGGACGTTCCTCGGGCGGGCGACCCGGACCGTGTTCCAGGACGAGACCGGGGCGCTCTTAGTCGGTGTCGACCCGCGGCGGATCCGGACGCTCGTGTTCGTGCTTTCGGCGGTGGTCGCGGCCGTCGCGGGCTTAGTATATGCGAGCAGCGCGACGATCGAGGTCGCGAGCGGGTTCGAGTTTACCGTCTTCGCGCTTATCGTCTCGATCGTCGGCGGCGTCCGCAGCGTCACCGGCGCGATCGGTGCGGGCGTCCTACTGGGACTGGTCATCACCTACGCGAACTTCTTCATCGGCTCCTTTATCGCGAACATGATCCTCTTTGCGACCGCCGTCGTCGTCCTATTGGTGAAACCGGGGGCGATCTCCCTGTGAGCGGAGAAAGCGACATCCTGACGGGTGACGGCCGAGCGGACGATTCTCCGACGAACGGGTCCCGGAGCGGAGGGTCGCGGACGGGCGATTCGTGGAGCGGCTACGTGATGATCGGCGCGCTCGGGGTCGTCCTCGCGACATTGCCCTTCGTCTTCGGCGCGAGCGGCTATTACTCCCGGCTGCTCGACCTGTTCTTGCTCTTTGCGCTGCTCGCCGTTGCGTTGAACATCGTCTTTGGTCACACCGATCAGTTGTTCCTGTTCGTCGGCGGGCTGGCCGGTGCCGGTGCCTACACGACGGCGCTCGTCGCGGGGGCGCTCGGGGTGAGCGCCTGGGTGACGCTCCCGGTGGGAATTCTCGTCTGTGGGACGATCGGCGCGCTCGTGAGCTGGGTATCGGCCAAACGCAAGTTCACCGTGATCCTTATTTCGATTCTGACCCTCAATCTCCAACTCGCGTTCGTCGAGTTCTTCGCGGGGGCACGATCGATCACGGGCGGTTCGACGGGCTTTCCGTTCGACGGCCTCGCGCTCGCAGACGCCGCCGAGGCGATCGGGATCGCGCGCAACTACGTGCTGTATTACCTCCTGCTCGCCTTTCTCGTCGGCGTCTTGGTCGGCTATCGCCGGCTCATCGACTCGCGGTACGGCCTCGCGTTCGACGCGATCCGCGAGGACGAGGTCGCCGCGGCGGCGGTCGGGATCGACGTCGTGCGCTACAAGACGATCGCCGGCTTCCTCTCGGCGGCCGTGATCGGCGCGACGGGCGTCATGCTGGCCGGGTTCGAGGGGTACATTACGCCCTCCTTGTTCACGTTCTTAGGAGTCGACGTGCTCGTGCTCATCATGCTCGTTCTCGGCGGGCTACGGACGACGATCGGACCCGTCGTCGGGGCCGCGCTCGTGATCGCGATCCGCGAGGTTCTCCAGCGGACGACGGAGTACCAGACGGCGGTCTTCGGGGCGTTGCTCATCGTGTTGTTCCTCTACTTCCGGAGCGGGGTCGTCCCCGCCGTCGGGGCCCTGATCGGTCGCTACGGGGGCCGTTCACGGGGTAAGGAGGGCGGCGAACGGGCGGACCCGGATCCCGACGAGAGCTCCTGATTCCCGATCGCCGATCGACAGGAGATCCAAAAATGGAAGCCGAAACATCGGAAACCGGGGGGATTGAGACATCAGGGGTCGCTGTGCCGGACCCGGGCCGTCCGCCCGCCGTCACGAGCGGCGAACTCGTGTTTACGAAATCGTATACGCTCTGGACGAGCGACGAGCCGCCGATCGGGGGAGCCGACTGAGGAAAGCGACGCCGAATCGAGGGCGGTAACGTAGTTAGAGGTACGCCGCTTCGATGTGGTCGCTCTCCAAGAGGACGGGACCGGCGTCTTCGGCGACGAACGAGCCGTTTTCCAGGAGGTACGCTCGCTCGGCGAGGCGCAGCGACTGGTGGACGTGTTGTTCGACCAGCAGGACGGTGGTATCGGCGCTGATGTCGACGATCCGCTCGAACAGCCGTTGGGTGATCTTCGGGGCCAACCCCTGGGAGGGTTCGTCGAGCGCTAAGATCTTCGGACGGGCCATGAGTCCCCGGCCGATCGCGAGCATCTGCTGTTGGCCGCCGCTCATCGACGCCGCCCGCTGGGAGCGGCGCTCTTCGAGAACCGGGAACAGGTCGTAGACGTCCTCGGTCGCACTGTCGATGTCCCGCCGGTGGGTGTACGCACCCATCCGGAGGTTCTCGGCGACGGTCATGTCACCGAAGAGATTGCGCGTTTCGGTGACGTGGACGAACCCACGCTCGACGATCGCCGTCGGTGATAGTATCCCGATATCGTCGCCCCAGATCGAGACCGAGCCGCTATCGATCGGGTGCAGTCCCGAGAGCACTTTGAGCAGCGTAGTCTTGCCGGCACCGTTCGGCCCGACGATGGCAACGATGCCGTCGTCTTCGGAGATTTCGAACGATAGGTCCCAAAGCACCTGGATATTGCCGTATGAGACGCCGATGTTTCGGGCTTCGATCACGACTCGTCCGCCCCTCCAGAGCCCGTTTCGCTCCCGTCGTCCGCTCCGGCGACCCCGTTCCTGTTCCTGTTCCCATTCCCGTTCCCGTTTTCGGTCCCGGTCTCGTCCTCGCGTTCGTTCGCGTGCCCGTTGTCGCCGTCCGTCGCGTCGGATCCGTTCGTTCCGCCGGCCGCCTCGTTGCCCAGGTAGACCTCGGTCACCTCCTCGTTCGCCCGGATCTCGGCGGGCGTTCCCGCCGCGATCTTCCGGCCGTTGCTGAGAACGATGATCCGGTCGGCGGTGCCCATGATCGCGTCCATGATGTGTTCGATCCAGAACACCGAGATTCCCTGTTCGTCGCGGATCCGTCGGATCACCCCCGAGATCTCGTCGATCTCGCCGGGGGTCAGGCCGCTTGCGAGTTCGTCTAACATGACGAGTTTCGGGTCGGTGGCGAGCGCGCGCGCGAGTTCGAGGCGTTTCTGTTCGGCGACCGTCAGCGTCGCGGCGGGAGCGTCGCGCTTCGCGCCGAGCCCGACGAACTCAAGCGTCTCGATCGCACGGTCCTCGGCGACGGCGCGCGAGGGCGGATCGTCGGAACCGAACGTCGCGCCCGTCACGGCGTTTTCGAGCACGCTCATCTCCCCGAAGACCCGAACGATCTGGAAGGTACGCACGAGGCCCGATCGCGAGACGATATGCGGAGGGCGGCCGGCCAGGTCGATGCCATCGAACCGGATGGTCGCGTCGCCGTCGGCGCGGTGGACGCCGGAGATCGTATCGAACAGCGTGGTTTTGCCCGCGCCGTTCGGGCCGATGAGCCCGACGATCTCCTCCTCGCCGATCTCGAAGGTCACGTCGTCGACAGCGACGAGCCCGCCGAACTCCTTGCGAACGGCCGAGGCCTCCAACATTTCCGTTCGGATTCACGATCCGCTCACATCATAACCCTTCCGGACATCGGAGGGAGGTCGGCCACTGACAGCGCCTCCGAAGCCGGTGAGAGCACCTCCGAACCCAACGTATACGGAGATTGCTCGTCGGTCGAAGGAACTCGATATGTCGGTCAGCATCGCTCGAAAGGTGGACGAAAGCGTCTAATAGTTGCCGGTCGAGACGATCGGCGGACTGTCGTGGGGGCCATACGGCGCGTCGTCGAGCCACTCTCCGGCCGGCTCCCAGTAGTCGGCGGCCGCCGCGGCGAGTCGCTTGCGCGCGTTCGTGCGGAAGCCGTCGCCCTGGAGGTGTTCGAGGGCCTGGCCCGCGGCCGCCTCGTTGAACGCGGCGGCGGCCTCCCGGCGAGCGGCGCACAGTTCGACTTCGTCGCGGGCGACCTCCTCGGTCGTTGCGCGCGCCGCGGCCCCGATCGCCGACGCCGCCTCGTCGGCATCGGCGATCCCGGAGTTCATCCCCCGAGCGCCGAAGGGCGCGAACAGGTGGGCGGCCTCGCCTGCCAGAAGCACCCGTCGGCTCTCGTCGACGAACCGGTCGGCGAGCACCTGTTTGAACTCGTAGGAAGAAACCCACGTCACCCGATCTGCGTAGCGCTCGCCGAGCGTCGCGCCGACGAGGTCGGCAATGGCGTCGTCGCCGGTCATCCGCTCGGGGTCGTCGCTCACCCGACACTGGACGTCGACGCGCCACCCGCCCTGGAACGGAACCAGCAGGACGTTCCGACCGCCGACCGCGGGGTCGTCGTAGTGAAACACTCGTTCGGGTGGACGCGGGTCGGTGGGGTGTTCGTCCACGTCGGCGATGAGGAAGGCGTTCGCCGATTGGGTGCCGTCGAACGTCGCGCCGATCGCCGCTCGGACTGCGGACCCGCCGCCGTCCGCGCCGATCAGGTACGGCGATTCGTGCGTCTCGCCGTTCGTGGTCGTGACGGTGACGCCCTCCGCGCCCGATTCGACCGTTTCGACCGTCGAATTCCAGTGGATTTCGACATCGCGCTCGGCGAGGGCTTCTAGCATGAACTCCTCGGTGCGGACCTGCGGGAGGCTCGTGAAGTGTGGCAGGTCGCCCGACCCGCCAGGTGTCGAGTACGTTCGCGAGAAGACCTCATCGCCGCGCCACAGCGTCCGGCGGGTCGGCCAGACGAGTCCCGCATCGACGAGATCGGTCCCGAGGCTGGGGTGAACTCGCTGTAAGGTCCGAAGCGTCGATCCGTGGACGTAGATCGCCCGACTGCCGGGTCGGTCCCGGTCTTCCGGGTCGGCTTCGAGGATCGTTACAGGGAGCCCGCGGGCCCGCAACGCGAGCGCTGCGGCCATCCCTGTGGGCCCGGCTCCGGCGACGAGGATCGGCGTCCGTTCGGACTGAGCGCACATTGGGGTTTGTCGGCGCGTATCGGGCATAGGGATTGCGGTCAGTGACACGCCCTCGTTCAGTTCGTATCGCCGACGGAAGGTAGTGTCCAGTTGGGAGATTTCTCGGGGAAAGCGCCGATACTGTTTAGGAAGCCCCCGGACGCTCGACTCGGGGGACTCGCTGCGCGCGTTCGCTCCCTAACGGTCGCTCACGTGCTTACGTCGTCCGCCTTCGTCGAGCGTCCGGCCCCTTCCAGCCCCACCCGGAAGTCTTCGTGACAGCCCTCGATTTCTAATTAAACTCGATACCGGCACCAGGGCGGTGTTGAGTGAAGCGATAGAGACCAACGGGAACCAGTTCGGGCGGGACTGGAAGGGGCCGGGCGTTCACGGGCGCGAAGCGCCCGCTAGCTCGGGAGAGCGAAGCTCTCCCGAAGGTCTCGGCGAACCCCGGCGAAGTAAGCACTACAGTCGAACGAACGGAGGGAGTGAGACGAGGAGCGCAGCGAGCCGCGGGTAGTCGTTCGAGAGAGCGAAGCTCTCTCGTGATGACGGGAGAACGAGCCCCGAGGATTGAATAGCCCGCCGGCTAGCAAATAATCATGGCACAGCAGACGGCAGCCGAGTCGTTCAGCATCGGCGGCGACTGGGGCGACTTGTATATCGACGGGGAGTGGCGACAGGCCTCCGAGGGCGGGACACTTGACGTGGCGAACCCGGCGACTCGGGAGACGATCGCGACCGTCCCGGCCGGCACGTCCGCGGACGTCGAGGCAGCCTACGAGGCCGCCGTCGCCGCCCAGCCCGAGTGGGCCGCACAGCCGCCACAGGAGCGCGCGGGCGTGATCCAGGCGGCGATGGGCGCGCTCGACGCATACAGTGAGGGCCTCGCGGGGATCCTCGTCGCGGAGGGTGGCAGCACGCAGATGAAAGCGCACGTCGAGTTGGAGCAACTCGCGCCGGGCATGATGGCCGAAGCCGCGAGCTTCCCGACCCGAGCACAGGGCACCCACGCCAACTCGGTTATTCCCGGCCGCGAGAACGAGGTCCACCGCGAGCCAGCGGGCGTCGTCGGCGTCATCACGCCCTGGAACTTCCCGTTTCACCTCTCGATGCGCGTCGTCGCGCCGGCGATCGCGCTCGGCAACAGCGTTGTGCTCAAGCCCGCCCCCGAGACGCCGATCGGCGGCGGCCTCGCGCTCGCGCGGCTCTTCGAGGCCGCTGGCCTACCAAGCGGCGTGCTCAACGTCGTTCCCGGCGGGACGGAACCCGGCGAGGCCATTGCGTCCCATCCGAACAACGACGTCGTCTCCTTTACCGGCTCGTCGGCGGTCGGCACGGACGTCGCCGAAGCCGCCAGTCGAAATCTCGCGCTGCCCGCGCTCGAACTCGGCGGCAACAACCCCCAAGTCGTCCTCGCGGACGCCGACCTCGACAGGGCGGTCGACGCCGGCGTCTTCGGCTCGTTCATGCATCAGGGCCAGGTCTGTATCTCGATCAACCGCCACCTCGTCCACGAGTCGCTCGCGGACGAGTACACCGAACGGCTGGCCGACCGCGCCGAGGTCCTGGCAATCGGGGACCCCGCAGACGGAGCCGACATCGGACCGATCATCAACGAGTCCCAGCGCGACGCCATGATGGAGTACGTCGAAGAAAGCGTCGCCGAGGGCGCGGAAGTCGTAACCGGCGGCGAGGGTAACGAACTGTTCGTCGAGCCGACGGTTCTGCGAGAGGTCACGAACGAAATGGCCGTCTCGTGTAACGAACACTTCGGGCCGATCGTTCCGGTGATTCCCTTCGGCGACGACAAGGAGGCGATTTCGATCGCCAATGACACCGACTACGGGCTCGCGGCGTCGGTGTTCTCGACGGACCTCGGGCGAGCGAAACGGGTCGCCGGCCGGATCGAGGCGGGCATGGTCCACATCAACGACCAGCCGATCAATGACGAGCCCCACGTCCCCTTCGGCGGCGTGAAGGATTCGGGGTTGGGTCGGTACAACGGTGAAGCGATCATGCGCGAACTCACCGAACAGCGGTGGGTGTCGATCCAGCACGAACCGCGGGAGTACCCGATCTGAGGGGTCGATCGTGAACGAGATGTGGAACCCGCTCGTCGAACGCATGGCTCCCGACGAGCTTCGCGAGTTGCAGGTGAGGCGCTTCGGCCGGCAGCTCGCCTACGCTTACGAGAACAGCCCCTTCTACCGCCGAAAGCTCGACGATGCGGGGATCGATCCCGATGGCATCGAGCGGCTGGCAGACGTCCGGCGGGTGCCGACCACCGACAAGGCGGAACTCCGGGACGCCCAGACCGGCGACCTGTTTCTCTACGGCGACCTGCTCGCAACCGACCCAGGGGACGTGACCGAGTACCACCAGACTTCGGGGACGACGGGCCAGCCGGTTCGGCAGGCCGACTCCTGGCGCGACTGGGAGTGGTGGGGCGACTGCTGGGCGACCGTGCTCTGGGCCCAGGGGTTTCGCCCCGACGACCGGGTCTTCTTTCCCTTTTCGTACAACGTCTTCGTCGCCTTCTGGGCGGCCCACTATGCTTGTGAGCGCATCGGCGCTGAGGTCGTCCCCGGGGGCAACCTCTCCTCCGCCCAGCGGGTCGTGAAGATCGACGACCTCGACGTGACGGCGTTTGCGAGCACGCCCACCTACGCGCTTCGTCTCGCCGAGGTCGCCCGCGAGGAGGGGATCGACCCCACAGACACCGCCGTTTCCAGGATCGTCTGTGCGGGCGAACCCGGCGCGAGCGTTCCCGGCACGAAGGCACGCATCGAATCGGAGTGGGGGGCGGACGTCTACGACCACGCCGGCGCGACCGAGACCGGCGCGTGGGGCTTTTCCTGTACGGGCGAGGCGGTCGGCCTCCATATGAACGAAGCCCAGTTCCTCGTCGAGGTGCTCGACGAGGCGGGCGAGCCGGTTTCGCCGGGCGAGATCGGCGAGGTCGTCGTCACGCCGCTCGACCGGGCCGCCCAACCCTACATCCGATTCCGCCTCCGCGATCGGGTCGAACTCGCTGATCCCGAGGTCTGTGACTGTGGACGAACATATAGGTTCGCCGTCGGGGGCGTTCTCGGGCGCGACGACGACCTCAGGAAGGTCAACGGCGTTCTGCTGGCCCCGACGGCGATCGAGGATACCGTTCGGGCGGTCGAGTACGTTGCCGACGAGTTCCGCGTCGTCATCGAAGCCCACCCGGCGAAGGACATCGACCAAGTGCGGGTAATCGCCGAACGCACGCCCGACGCGGCGCGCGACGACCGGGCGATCGCAACGGCTCTCCGGGCGGAACTGAAGGGCGCGACGAACCTCTCGTGTCGGATCGAGGTTGTCCCCTACGAGGCGCTCGACCGCTTCGAACTGAAAGCTGACCGCGTTACCGACACGAGGGATCGCCATGAGTGACGACCGACCGGACGCCGACGGCGAGGACCGCCCCAACGCCGACGACCGCGAGAACGGGAACGAATATTCGAGGAACGGGGGCGCCGACGGAGGTACCGATGCCGAAGCGACTCCCGATCTCGACGAACTGCGAGAGCACCTCGAAGCGCTCGCCGCCGCGAACGCCGCCATTCGCGCCTACGGCGAGACCCACGACGTTCCGGTGTTCGAATTTTCAGCGAAGCGCATCGACGGGACGATCGCGACCCTTCGTCAGAACGTCCCCGGCGCGTTGACCGATTTCGAGGAGATGGAGCCCGGGGAGCGGGACGACGAGAAACGAGACACCGAGGAGTGAGATCGGCAGAGGAGGCGTCCGTTTCTCAAGCGTGTCGCCGACGCCGGGTCGATCGCCCGTTTGCGATCGCTCCTACTCGGCGGCTTCGGCGGCCTCTTCGGGTGGTTCCTCGCCCGCAGCCTCGCGCCGGCCGACGTCCTGCATGATCGCAAGCCGCATGACGTCGTGGGTGCCGTCGACCGGGTCGCCGGTCCAGGCGTCCCGCAGGTAGCGGGCGGCGTCGGACTCGGCCGTGACGCCGTAGCCGCCCATGACCCGGACGGCGGCCTCGGCGTTCTCGATGGCCTTCTCCAGAACGAACGTTTTAGCGGTAAAGGCCCGCTCCCCGGCATCGGGAGCGCCCGCCTCGATACCGGCGGCGGCGTCCTCGACGATCAGGCGGGCGGCCCGCGTGTTGATGCGCATGTCCGCCA
>PXRY01000041.1 GCA_003022925.1 Halobacteriales archaeon QS_8_65_32
ATCTACTGGATATCTATGGTCGCTCCGGGTGACGCTCTCGCCGGCGCGCGCCGGATGGCACCGTTGTTACTTAGCATCGTTCCGTTCTCGTTCCTCGTAGGCGTCACGGCGATCGACGCCGGGCTCTCGCCGATCCAGACGATTGCGATGTCGCTCGTCGTCTTCGCCGGCGCGGCCCAGATCGCCGCCGTTGACCTCCTCGGCCGTGACGCCCCTGTGACAGTCGTTGCGCTCACGGCGATCGTCATTAACGTCCGATTCGTCATGTACAGCGCCTCGATCGCGCCGTACGTCGATGACTTCCCCTCGCGAGTGAAATACCTCGTTGCCTATCTCCTCACCGACCAGGCGTATGCGGTCTCGCTCGCCGAGTTCCGCGCAGGGGGCTCCGGGCGGGAGCGACGGGCCTTCTATTTCGGCGCGGCGCTCGCCTTCTGGCTGACCTGGCAGGCCGGCACCGCCATTGGAGTGCTCGCGGGCAGGGCAATACCCGCGGGACTCTCGCTCGACTTCGCCGTACCGCTCACCTTTCTCGCGCTGTTGTTCCCAGCGCTAACCGACCGCCACCTAACGGTCGCCGCGGTCGTCGCCGGCGGCGTCGCGGTCGCCGGCGCGGTGCTACCGTTCGACTTCGGGCTCGTGACGGCCGCGCTGTTCGGGATCGCCGCCGGCGTGGCCCTCGACGTCCGCGCGGGCGAGTTCCCGCGAACCGAGCGAACGACCGACGCCACGGAAAGCGCCGATCGCCCAACCGATGTCGATCGCTCGACCGACGCCGATCGCTCGACTGATTCCGGTGAGTCGTCCGATCCTACCCAGTCGTCCGGTTCGGCCGGCCCGGATCGCTCTGCGGCACGCGACGGCGGTGATTCGATGTGAGTCCCTACGCGCCGGGCGCGATCTGGGCACTCGTCCTCGTCGCCGGGATCGGGACGTACGCGCTTCGACTCTCCTTTCTGTTCTTGTTCGGTCGGCTCGAAACGGTGCCGGCGACCGTCGAGGGGGTGCTTCGCTTCGTTCCCGGGGCGGTGTTCGCCGCGCTCGTGGTCTCCACAATTCTCTCTCTGTCGGTCGACCCATCGGTGAGTCTCGTCTACGAACCGGCGAAGCTCCTCGCCGGCGCGCTCGCGACGCTCATCGCCTGGCGAACCGGGAACGTGCTCGCAACGGTCGGCATTGGCATGGTCGCTCTGTGGGTTCTCAAAGCGATGTTGTAGCCGTCCTGCCGTTCCCGTCTCGCAAGACTATTGCGACAACTCGACGCGACTCCCGCGCTCGGCTACCCGTCGAAGGGGTTGTACCGGCCGTTGATGTCCCATTCGTGGATGCAGTACGGATCGGCCGGCGACCCTTCTTCGATCAGCCACCCTTCGGCGTCGTCATCCCAGACGTCCCGCCGGCCACAGCGCTCGCACTCGCGCTCGCGCGGCGGAATGAGGGTTCGCTTCGACATGTCTCCTTTCTGCCCGTCGCCGGTAATGAATCGCTCGCCGAGAGCGAGCCGAGCGGTCGGGACGGTACCCGAATTAGCCGCAGCAAGACCTCGACTGCGGTGGTTCCCGGTTTTCGACCTCGCTCTTTCTCTCGTTCGGTGGCGTTGAGTTGCGTAGCTACCTGCCAAGCAACCGCTACCGGGGTTGGGACCGAAAGGGGCCGACTGCTCGGCGAACCCCGGCGAAGTAAGTACGCGAATGAACGGTAGTGAGCAAGCGCGCACAGCGAGTCGCGGGTAGCGAGGGACCGAAGATCCCTCGGACCATGCGAACGGGCCTCCGGCCCGTGAGCAGAAGCCGAGCGTGTCGGGGGCTTTCCAACTCATTCGACTCTCTGTCCTGTCCAAGGCCGCCAAGAAACACTGCTCTCAGTCATACCCGGTACGTTAACACGGGCATCCGTTCTGTATGCGGGTATGCTCGCTTCCATCGGTTCGGACGCCGACCGCCGATCGCTCGCGGACCCACTAGCCCGACCCCGACTTCGACGTCGCCTCGATGACCGCTTCGGTTCCTCTCCAGCGCGGGACAGGAGGACCGACCAATGAACACTGCCGCGCGGATCGTCGCCGATCTCGAAGCGCTGGGCGTCGAGTACGTCTTCGGCTATCCTGGCGGGCGAGTCATCGAGGTGTTCGAAGCGCTCGCCGACTCGCCGATCACGGTCGTCCGACCCCGGGACGAACGCGAAGCGAGCGTTATGGCCGAAGCCTACGGCCGGTTTACCCGTTCCCCAGGAGTTCTCGCCGGCCAGGGGCCCTGGATCGGGAGCCTCGGAGCGCTCGGTCAGATGGAAGCCAGGCTCGGCTCCTCGCCGATGGTGATCCTAACCGAAGCCTCCGAACGCGGCGAGTACTCGACGCTCGCGCCCTACCAGCAATCGCGGGGCGACTACGGCGGCCTCGATCTGCCCGCGATCTTGGGCGCGATCACGGAAGAACACTGGTTCCCCCGCACGCCGCTCGAAACGGTTAGGACCACACAGTTAGCGTTCAAACACGCGGTGGCGAGTCGGACCGGCCCGACGGCGGTGATCTTAGATGGAAACGCCGTCTCCGGCGAAGTGCCCGAAGAGCCGACGCCGCCGCTCTGGGACCCGGTCGACCAGACCCGGACCTGGCAGGCCCGCCCGACCGACAGGGACGTCTCGGCCGCCGCCGAGGCGCTCGCCGAAAGCGAGCGGCCGGTCGTCGTCGCCGGCAATGGAATCCACGCAGCGAACGCCTACGACGCTCTCGAATCGGTGGCCGAGACTTACGACGCGGCGGTCGTCACCTCCTATCTCGGCAAATCGTCGATCCCCGAGATCCACCCGCGGGCCGGCGGCGTGATCGGTGCGTTCGGTCACCAGGGCGCGAACGACCTCGTGAGCGACGCCGACGTCCTCCTGGTCGTCGGCTGCCGGCTCAACCCGATGGACTCGAACTGGAATTCCCCGGGGTTCGTCCGGCCCGACGAGCAGACGATCTTACACGCCGACATCGACCCCCGGAACGCGGGCTGGGTCTACCCGGCTGATGTCGGGCTGATCGGCGATGCCGGAGAGAGCCTCCGGGCACTTTGCGATATCGCCGAAGCGGTCGGCGGGATCGATGCAGGTGGTGGGGCCGGCTCGGGATCCGAAACCGACGGAGCCGGGGCCGATGCAACCGATGAGGACGACAGTTGGGCGCTCGCAAGCGCTGCAGAGGCCCGCGAGGACTTCTCGGTGCCCGAGTGCGATTCGGATGCCACCCCGATCAAGCCCCAGCGAGTAGTCAAAGAGGTAAGCGCGGTCGTCGACGAGGGAGCGATCGTCACCGCCGATTCGGGCAACAACCGCTTTTGGCTGCTCAACTACCTTCAGGCCCCTGCAACTGGTACGTACTTCGGCAGCGGCGGCGTCGGGGCAATGGGCTGGGCCGCACCCGCAGCAGTCACCGCCGCACTACTTGGGAGGGAAGCGATCGCGGTCTGTGGCGACGGCGGGTTCGCGATGACGATGACCGCGATCGAGACCGCTCTCGATCACGGCGTTGCGCCCACCTACGTCGTGATGAACGACCACAGTTTGGGCATGGTCCGCCAGATGGACGACGGAATCCCGGGAGCCGAGTTCCGCGATACGGACTTCGTGACCGTGACCGAGGGTCTCGGCGGCGACGGCCTTCGTATCACTGACCCCGCCGATCTCGCGCCCGGACTCGACGAAGCCCGATCCTCGGACGTCCCATTCGTTCTCGGCGTCCGGATCGATCGCAACGAGGAGATGGCAGCGAGCTTACAATCGTCGTACTACGCCGACGTCGGCGGCCTTCACGAGTAATCCCGATAAACCGGTCCCAACGGGGCGATCCCGGTGGACAAACGCGACGCGGGGCATGTGAAAGCACGCTCGCTTTGCGGGCGGGCCGACAGGAGTCCCGTATGAACATACGAGGAGCGACGAGCGGCGATGAGTAGTCCCGAGGCGTCGAACCGACAGGCACGGACCGGCGAGAGCAGCGCGCGGCTGTGGCTCGTGCTCGACGCAGGCCGGCTGGTACTCGCAGGCGTCGCGGCCGTCGTACTATTCGTCCTGGTCGTTGCACTGAGCACGTTCGATCCGACCCCGATGGCCGGCAGCAGCGGCGATCCGGTCGATACGGCCTTCCAGGGACTCATCGGCGCGGTCATCACCGGCGTCTCGCTCGTCGTTACGATCACCCAGCTCAGCCTCTCACAGGAGATCGGGCCGGTCGGCGGCCAGCGCGACCGGATGGACTCGTCGCTCGGACTCCAGGAGGACATCGAAAGCGCCGCCGGCGAGATCGAACCGCCCGACCCCTCGACGTATCTCCGGCTGCTCTGTATCGCGAGCCGAAAGCAAGCCCAAACCCTCGAATCGGCCGTCGCCGACAGCGACGACGACCTACTAACGGAGCGGGTCGAGCGCTTCGCCGCGCGGATCGTCGACAACGCCGAAGGGGTCGAGACCGAACTCGCCGAGGCACGCTTCGGCGAGTTCGCCGTGCTCCGGGCGGCACTCAACTATAATTATTCCTGGAAGATCTACGCGGCCCGTCGGCTACGGATCGAACACGAAGGGAGTATCGACGAGACGGCGAGCGAGGCCTTCGAAGACGTACTCGATACGCTCTCCCTGTTCGGCCCGGCCCGGGAGTACTTCAAGACCCAGTACATCCAATGGGAGCTCGTGAACCTCTCGCGGGCGATCATCTACGCCTCGGTGCCCGCGCTGGTCGCCGCGATCACGACGGTCTACTACGTCGACGCGAGCGCCTTTTCGAGCGCGACCCTCGGGATCTCGGATCTGACGTGGATCGTCGGTGCGAGCACGACGATCGCGGTGTTTCCGTTCTTAGTCCTCCTCTCGTACATGCTCCGGATCGCCACGATATCGAAACGGACCGGTACCACCGGTCCCTTCATCCTGCGAGAGGCAGAACGCCTCGACGTCTTCGACTGGTAAGGCCCGTTGTCGCTTCGACTGGTACAGCCCAGCCGTCGGGACCGACGACCGGACCGAGCCGTGGGGATCGCCGACGGCGGAACCGGGAGCGAGCGACAATCGATAACTACCCGCGGACCGTTATTCGACCGTGTTCGGATTTCCCTACCCGGTCGATCCCTCGCTCTCGTTCGTGCTCGCCGTTTCGTCGACAGCGCCGTCGCTCCCGATAGCGGCCCGGATCTTCCTCGCCGTTCTCGCCGGCGCGCTCGCAACGCTCGCAATGGATTTGGTCATGGCCCGCGTCGGCGAGGGCGAAACTCCACCCCGGGTCGCGAGCGGCGTGCTCACCGAAACCCGGGTCGACGACGCGCCGCGACGCCTGGCCGCGGTCGTCCACTACGTCGCCGGCGCGCTGTCGGGGCCACTCTTCCTCTGGCTGTTGCTCGTCGCGGAAGGCCTGTTGGGAACTGGCCTGCTCGCGGCGCTCGCGGCGACTATCGCCTTCTATTCGCTGATGGTCGGTTTCTTCGTGCTCGTCGTGCTCCCGCGCTCGCAGGGAACGTCGCGGGAACGACGCCTGGCGATCGGCCGCGCGTGGGCGATCGACGCCGCGGGCTATCTCGTCGTATTGGTCCCACTGGTCGTCGCCGCGTCGGTCGTCGTCTGATCGGTCCCGCCCTGTTCGCTCCTGTCGGCTTGTCGCTTTCGCGCAGAGCGAGGACCGCGGCGAGAGCGAACGGGGCGCGCGGGTCAGTCGTCGGCGGCGGGGATCTCCTGTTCGTTGCCGAGCCTTACGGTCGCCTCACGGGTCTCGCCGAACCCGCCGCTCAACACCCTCGTCAGGGCCTCCTCGACGCGTTCGTCGGTTTCCTCGTAGCGGTCGGGCTCGACTTCGATCACGAACCCCGTCGTGATATTAGGGGCGGTCGGCAAGAAGAGCAGCTCGCGGCCGTCGTCGGTCTCCTGTCCGGTCTTGAACGCGGTCATCCGGAGGCCGTCCCAGACTTCGAGTCGAACGGGCTTTTGCAGGTCCGCCGTGCCGGTAACGGCGGTTTCGACAGCCATCTTCGACGCGTTGTAGATAACGCGGAGCCCTGGCAAGCGGTTCATGACCCTGTCGAGTTCCTGTTCGATCAGGCCGCCGAAGGCGGTACGCATCAGATACCCTATCGAGAGCACTAAGAGCGCGAACACGCAGATCGCGATCGGCACGCGGAGATCGAGTTGGATGCCGAACGCGCCGACGGAGGGAATACTTGCGATCAGCGGGAGGTTAGCGATGAATCCGAACAGAAAGGCGATCACGTAGAGGGTCACGATGATCGGCGTGAGGACGATCAACCCGCTCGCGGCATCGCGCTTCCAGGTGACCATCGGGCAGTACTTGGAGCGAACGCTAATCAGTTTTCTTCCCAGCGGCTCGCGGGACCGGCCGTGACCGCCGGTGACGGCGCGTATCGTCGCCCATACTCCGCCGCGTTCCGTGCTCGCGAGCGGCTCTCTGCGGATCCGTCGCTCGATCGGGATGGAGACCCGATCCCTCGCGCTCGTTCTGTCCGTCGGGGACTTCGAACCGACCGACCGGCCGCGTTCGCCGTCCGGTCCGACCCGAAGCCGGCGATTTATTAGCCGGCACGCGAAACGCCCTTCGAATGCAGAGGTTCCCTTCGATCGTCGTCCGGGCTTTCTGGACGATGCTGCCGGCATACGTTCCGAACAACGCTGCCGTGCTCGCTGGCGGCGGGCGGCCGATCGACGGGGGACGCACCCGCGACGGAACCCGTCTGCTCGGCGACGGCAAGACCTGGCGCGGGGCGACCGTCGGGACGGCCTATGGAGTCGCGCTCGCGCTCGTTTTGAACGCTCTCGGCCGGCCAATCGGGGCTGCGACCGGGGTCTCGCTGCCCCGGTTCGGCCGGGCCGCCCTTACCCTCCCGCTCGGCGCGATCGCCGGCGACATCGCCGCCTCCTTGTACAAACGCCGGAGCGGCCGCGAGCGCGGCGCGCCGGTGGTCGGCCTCGATCAACTCGACTTCGTCTTCGGCGCGCTCTCGCTCACCGCCTGTGTCGCGCCGGGGTGGTTCCGCCGCGTGTTCCGCGCGCCGGTATTGGTCGTTGTCCTCGTTCTTACGCCGCTGTTGCACGTCGGCTCGAACCTGCTCGCCTATCTGACCGGGCTGAAGAACGAACCTTATTAGGACCCATTTTTATAGCTCGGATGTCCTCGCGCGCCTGCGGCGCGCTGCGGGCACCACTCGTCTGCTCACGGGCCGGAGGCCCGTTCACATGGTCCGCGGGACCCGAAGAGTCCCGCGCTTACCGCAAAAACCTGGACCGAAAATTCCGCTCCCTCGCTCGCCTTCGGCTTGCTCGGCCGCGGCGAACCGCTCGCTCATCTCCGACTGTTACTACTCGCTCGGACTTCCGGGAGCGTTTTGCCCTGCCCGCTCGATCCGTTCCCATGACCGGCCAGGACACCGAGGACATCGTCGAGGCGCTCCAAGCGGCTGACGCCGTGCGATACGGGGAGTTCGAACTCTCCCACGGCGGGACGAGCGATTACTACGTTGATAAGTACCGCTTCGAGACCGACCCCGAGTGTCTCTCACTCATCGCCGACGCCTTCGCCGCGGAGGTCAGGGAGTCGAAACTCGCCGGCGTCGCGCTCGGGGCCGTACCCTTGGTGGCGGCGACGAGTTTGGCGGCACGAAGGCCGTACGTGATCGTCAGGAAGCAAACGAAAGAATACGGGACCGGAAACCGTATCGAAGGGCCACTAGACGAAGGTAAGGAGGTCGTCGTACTCGAAGACGTCGCCACCACCGGCCAAAGCGCGCTCGACGCGGTTTCTGCTCTCCGGGAGGCCGGCGCGCACGTCTCGCGCGTGCTCGTCGTCGTCGACCGCGAGGAAGGGGCCCGTGAGTTGCTCGCCGACGCCGACGTCTCGCTCGACGCGTTGCTCACTGCCTCGGATCTGCTCGACGCCGAGGGGTAGCCCTACCTCGTCTCCTTTGCCGGTCGAATGCTCGCGCTCCCCGTCGTCGTTCGCTGTGTTCGTTCGCGAACTCGACACCGATCGATCCCCGACGGGTCCCAACTCCCGAACGACCGCGATGGAAAGACCTTCGACCGCCCGGACGAACGCCCGGTATGGCCCCTCGCCGACGGTGGCTCTTTCGTGCCCTCCTCGCCGTCGTCATCCTTTCGTTGCTCGGCACGACGGCCGCGCTCTCGCTCGCGTACGAACCCACCAATCTCCAGCCCGGCACGATCGAAAAAGCCGCGAACGGCACCACGGTCGTCGCGATGCAGGGCTTTCACTTCCAGGGCGAGGCCGACCCGAAAAAGCCCGCCCGCCTCGTCGCCGTCGACTCCCGGGGAACCGTCGAGTGGACCTATAATGGCTCCGCGCGTGGCGCGTCGTGGTTCTACGACGTCGATCCCCTGCCGAACGGCAACCTGCTCGCGGTGAACACCGCCCGCGGGAAGACCTTCATCTACGAGCTAAATCCCGAAACCGGCGAGCGCGTCTGGACCGAGGTACTGCCGGTCACCGACACCCACGACGTCGATCTCATCAACGGCGACGAACTGCTCGTTGGCAACCTTCGCAACTCCTCGGGCGAGACGAGCGACGAACGGGTCTACATCTACAATCGCACGACCGATTCGGTGACCTGGGAGTGGCGCTTCGAAGAGCACTATCCACGGGACACCGATGTCGGAGTGTCGAACACCGACGACTGGTCGCACGTCAACGACGTCGATAAGATCGGCGAGGGGACGTTCCTCGTCTCGCCGCGCAACTTCGATCAGGTGATCGTTATAAATCGCTCGACGAAACGGGTTACCATGCGCCTCGGCGCGGACGGCAACCACACGATCCTCGACGAGCAACACAATCCGACGTACCTCGAAGGCGAGGACGGGACGCCGACGATCCTCGTCGCGGACTCGGAAAACGACCGGGTCGTCGAGTACGCCCGCGAAAATAACTCGTGGGAGCGGGTCTGGACGGTCGGCACCGATCAACTCAACTGGCCCAGGGATGCCGATCGCCTGCCCAACGGCAACACCCTCATCGTCGACACGCTGGGTCAGCGCGTGATCGAAGTCACCCCACGAGGGGAGATCGTCTGGGAGCTGTTCGCGCCCTGGGCTCCCTACGACGCAGAACGCCTCGCCTACGGCGACGAGGCAGGCGGCCCGACGATGCGGGATATGAACGTCTCGGGTTCCTACGAGCTATCCGGCGGTGCCGAGACCCGGGCCGGTCCCGGTGCGGATACGAGCTTTCCGACCTGGCTGGCGCTGGCGTTCGGGGACACACCCGTTTCGGGTCCCGTCGGGACGTTCGCCGAGTTCTGGGAGGGGATCTCCCAGTGGATCAAGCCCGTCTGGATGGCCCCCTGGGGGTTCGTCGCGCTCGTCGGTGCCGGCCTCCTCGTGCTCGTGTGGGCCGTCGGTGAAGCGCTCTACGGGCGTCGACGGCTCCGGCGCGGACTCGCCCGTGCCATCGGTCGGTCGTCCGATCGCTGACCGTCATCGGGCCGCCGGCCATCGTCGGGCCGCCGACCGCCGATCACGGTCTTCGGGCGTTCCGGCCGTCGATTCTCGGTCTCCGGTCGGAACCCTCGGCCGGGACGGTCTAATCCGAACGGTTCCGGTCGGGTTGGTGCGCGAGGGTTACATCACCGCTGGGCTCTTTAGTGCCGGCCACTTACGGGAAGTGATGTCGAACTTAGAACTGTACGAACTCGACGGCTGCCCGTTCTGCGCGAAGGTCATCGACAAGCTCGACGAACTGGGGCTGGAGTACGAGTCGCACATGGTCGCGTCCTCGAAGTCCGAACGCGACGAGGTCGCCGACGTCAGCGGCCAGCGCGGCGTGCCCGTCCTCATCGACGAAGAACACGACGTCTCCGGCATGGCTGAAAGCGACGACATCGTTGCCTACCTCGAAGAGACCTACGGGGCCGGCGCGAGCGGCGGTGCGTCGGCGAGCGCCTGATCGCGGCCGAGGCCGCGTCCCTCCGCAGTACCCATCGATCGCACTTTTTCGGCGATGCCGACGATCGGTAGCGCTCGGTCCGTTCCCGACCCCCATCTCATCCCCGTCCTCGTTCCGGTCCTGGCTTCCGTTTCGTTCCCGTCTCGCGTACTCTCAACGGAGTGCGATCGCTTCAGGACCCGAGCGCTCGCCGCATGAACAGCGCGTCGTCGTGGAGCTCCTCGGGAAGTGCCGTCTCGGGGTACGGATCGGTGTACTCGAACGCCAACTCCTCGTAGAGCGCGTGTGCTCCCTTGCTCCACGGCGGGGTCGTGAGCCCGACCTGCCGGTATCTCCCCTCGCTCGCCGCGTCGATCGCTGCCTGACAGAGCGCACGGCCAACGCCTTCTCCCCGATGCTCGGGACGCACGTACAGGCGCTTGATTTCGGCCATGTCCTTCGACACGCCATAGAGAAACACCACGCCGGCCGCGTCCCCGTCGTTACGGGCGAGAAACGCCCAGGCGTCAGCCTCGGGATTGGCGATCGTCGCTCCGTCCTCGGCTGCCGCCGCCGGCGGGTCGTACTCCCCATCGTTCGGCAGCGGCTCCGTTGCGTCGGTCCCCGCTCCCGCCGCGTCACGATCGGCTGCCCACTCGCACGCTTCCTGCGCGAGCCAGGTGTGGTATTCCGTCAGCAGCGTTTCGAGCGCGGAGCCCTGATCGTTCGGATCGACGGCAGCGACGGAGACGGCTTCCGACCCTCGGGACACGCTGGACGTTCGGCTCCCGTCCGTTTGAGGCTTGCCGGACGAAACTGCCCGGTCTGTGCTCGTACTATCCCCGCGAGCGAGCCACCGCAGGTGGCGAACGAGCGGTAGCGCGCACGGACGGGAGGCGCGAACGACCGCAGGGAGTGAGTGTCGGAGGGAATACGCGTTAATTTTTGGTGTTTTCGTGAGCGGCCGAAGGGAACGAACGAGAGCGGCTCTGCCACAACCATCGTATTTTTTGCCGCGAGGTCGCCGGAGGCGACCGAGCGTGCAAAAAGGTGTACGGGCACGACGGGATTCGAACCCGCGACCGTCGGATGGCTTCCCCCGACGCGCCCTCGCGCCGAGGATAGAAGTCCGACGCTCTATCCAGACTGAGCTACGTGCCCTACCCCGTTTCAGCGGTGCGCGAACAAAAACGACCGGGTCCACGATTCGTCGTGGTTGCGTTAGCCGTCTATAGGGGACGAGCCATTGGGACCGTTTAGGAAGCCCCCGACCGCTCGGCTCGGGGGGCTC
>PXRY01000042.1 GCA_003022925.1 Halobacteriales archaeon QS_8_65_32
CGGCTCAAGCGAAACGAGACCTACCGGCTCCGGATGGCGAAGATCGGCGTCGGCAGCGGTGCATCGTCTACATCGGCGGCGTATCTCACCACCATTCCCAGTTTCACGGGACCGGTCGCCGAGAACGACACCCGGCAGGTTCGCGTTGAGGTCCGAGATCGATACAACAACCCGATCCAGGGTAAGATGGTGAACCTCACGATTATGCCGACCGGTGGGAATCAGCTGGGAAACCTATCAGTTAGCGGTCAATTGGCAAAGGTCGTGACGGTCACGACCGACGAGTAGGGGCATGCGAGCGCGACCTACCGCGCGCCGCCGAACGTTGACGGCGGGCCGAATCCTGTGCAGATCGGAGCGAATTGAACGAGCGAGATCGATACTGGATCGCTCGATCTCGATTCACTGAACACCGTTCAGTCCGATTTCGACGTCACAAACACTGACGAGAGCCCGGTGCCATACAACATCGATTTCGGACGAATCGGACTGCGATCGCTAGCCAACCGGACGACATATGCGATTCGGCGGGCTATAGCTACAATCGTAGTGCTGGGACGATCGATCTCTCTCCACGTCACCGACGACTCCGGACGTACCGTTTAGCGTTGGGACCGACAATCGGTCAGTTGCGCTCGCTGAGGCGAAGCCCGATCGAACAGGGCTTAATGGAACTGCCGCTGTAGAGATCGATGTTCGCGGGCCAGGGACGACAAACCTCACCGTTTCGAGCGGCATGAGTACGAAAACCATCTCGCTAACGATACGAAACCAAGACCCGACCGCCTCCTTCGAGTATTTTCCAATGGAGCCACCCACCGGCGATATAGTGAGTTTTAGTGCCGAGGCGTCCGATTTCGACAGGCCGAACGGGGACTTAGAGTACGAGTGGACCTTCGGCGATGGTAGTAGTGGATTCGGCCCGACGCCACAGAACGAGTATGACGATGAGGGTAGCTACGACGTGACCCTCACGGTCACCGACGAGTACGGCGCGAGCGCAACGGCGACTCGAACGGTCACCGTCTCGAACCGAGCGCCGACGGCGAGGATCGCCTACGGTCCACGAGCTCCACTGACGGACGAAACGGTAGTGTTCGACGCTTCGAGAAGCAGCGACCCCGACGGCGATCGTCTCACCTACGAGTGGGAGTTCGGCGACGGCAACACCACGATCTCCCGGCCGACGACGGATCACGCCTACGGCGACGGCGGTCCCTACGACGTGACGCTCACGACTATCGACTGGGACGGCGGTCGGAACAGCACGACTGAGACGATCGAAGTATCGAATCGATCCCCACTCATGTGTAGCACATTGTTGATGAACCGCAGTGTTGCGATTTGCGACGGGAGATGCCGAATTGAATTCGCGTCGCTGAGTGGCTGACGAGGGCGGTCAGTACCTACACTCTTCCCCGGAGACCGACGAGACGGTCGTTTTCGACGGAATCGATTCGTCCGATACGGATGGGACGGTCGATAGCTATCAGTGGGAGTTCGGCGACGGCACGACCGAGACCGGAGCGATGCCGAGCCACTCATACGGCGAGAACGGCACCTATACGGTGAATCTCACTGTTACTGATGACGACGGCGCGACACGGACGACGAGTAGGGACGTGGCGGTGCGGAACCGGCCACCGACGGCGGACTTCGATTTCAGCCCAGCGAACCCACAATCCGGTGACGCAATCACCTTCGACGCCTCCGGGAGCAGCGACTCGGACGGGACGATCGACAGCTACAGGTGGAACCTCACCGACGATACCGGACGGAGCTTCACCACTACCGGTGAGACGGTCACCGCTACTTCGCTCAGTGCCGGAAGCTACGTCATGGCTCTCACCGTCACTGACGACGACCGTGACACGGACGAGATGCGCGAAACAATCGTGATCGAAAGCGACAACAGCGGCAACGGCGGCAACAACGGTAACGGCGGTAAGAACGGCAACAACGGCAGCAATAACTAAATCCAGTAGAGCAGCCAGCGTACCGACCATCGGCATCCCCGAGGTGATCGACGGATCGAACGGAGCAAACAGGTGCCGGATCGTCGTCTGGACTGAACAAGGAAGAACCGATAGCGACGAAACCGTTGAACCGACGGCGATCGCACTGGCTCCGGCGTTCGAACCTTCTACTGAGACTCGAAGGCTCAACTCAGTTGATACCGATAATCGGATAATAACTTTAGACTGGCTGAACTGTGAAATATACACATGGATATGAGGGGCGACAGGCGTGCGCAGGCCATGCAGGTCGGGGCGGTGGTGTTGGTGGGTGTCGCCATCGTCGCGCTGTCGGTCTATCAGGTGACGAGCGTACCCCAGCAGAACCGCCAGGTCGAAGCCGTTCACGACCGGCAGGTGACGAGTCAGCTCCAGGGGGTCAGGGAGGCAGTCTTGCGGACGGCGGCGACCGGCAACCCGCATTCGGCGGTCGTGACGCTCGGGACCGGTTATCCCGGACGAGTAATCGCGGTCAATCCTACGCCGGCGACGGGCACGATCGAAACGGTTCCGCCCGGGCCGACGGGGCAGGTCTCGATCTCGAACGCGACGGCGGTATCGCCCGAAACGGCCGATTACTGGAACGGCTCCGAGCGCGCGTTCGACACGCGGGCGATCGCCTATTCGCCCGACTACAACGAATTCGAGAACGCTCCGACGACTGCGTACGGCTCCTCGCTGCTGTACACGCTGTTCGGTGCGGACCCGCTTGCGGGCAGTGCAACCGTGAGGGGCGGGGAAGCCCTCTCGAACCAGACGGTCGTTGACGGCAAGCGGATCACGCTCGTCACGCTCGACGGCTCGTTCTCGCGAACCGGGAGCGAGAACGTCTCGGTCGAGGCCCGACCGGTCAGCGTCTCGAACACGACCGTTCCGTTGACCAACGCGACCGGCGAGCGAGTCGAACTGGCGCTTTCGACGCAGGCGACCAACGAGACCTGGCAGCGCGTTCTGACCCCCGAACTCGCCGCGAACGACGGGTACGTCGACACCTTCACGTGTTCGGCCCCGACGGACGACGAGCCTTGCGGCATGCTCACGGTCACCTTCGAACCGACGAGCCTCGACGACCCCTACGTGTTACGAATGGCGAAGGTCGGCGTCGGCAGCGGCGCGAGCACCGAGGGACCGCGCTACCTCACGAACGTTACCGATCGGGAAGTGAGCGTTCCCGAAAACGCCTCCCAGCGGCTGGAACTCGAAGTTCGCGACCCGTATAATAACCCCGTCGAGAACGCGTCGGTGAACCTGACGGTCTTCGACCGGTCGGTGCTTCGCCAGCTCGGCACCGCGACAGGTGCGACCGTCAATGTCGGCGAGCTGCGTGCCGACGGCGAGCGCGGGAGCACCGTCGAGGCGCGAACCGACGAGAACGGCCGGGCGGTCGTCCGGTACGTCGCCCCCCGAAGCATTAACGGGACCAGTCCGGCGAACGTGAGCGTGATCGCCAACCGAACAGCCGAACCCGACCCGACGGCGAACCGAACGGCGGCCAACAGTACGGGATTCGATCTCACGGTTCGAAACGCCGATTCGAGCCCGGTCGCTCATAGAGTTCGATGGGATCGCAGCGCCCTCGCGAACCGATCGGGCGTCCGCTGCGGGCCGGATCGCTGTATCTACGATCGCAGCACGGGCGAGCTGACGGTCCCGATCGTCGCGAACGCGACTGGTGGCGACGAGCCCGTCCGCGGGGTCGACGTCGCGCTCGCGAACCGCGACCGAAGCGTCGTCCGGTACACGCGTGCCGACGACGTCACGAACGGGGCGGGCCGGGCGAGCGCGACGATCGACGTCCTGCGGCCCGGCACGACGACGGTCGCGGTCGCCGGCGGTCCGAACAGCATTGGGTCGGGCGACCGGCTCACCCTAACGATCGCCAATCAGGTACCCGAGGCCGCCGGCGCGTACGTACCACAGAACGCGACGAGCGGAACGTCCGTCCAGTTCGACGCCCGCCGTTCGGCCGATCCCGACGGCCGGATCGTCGAGTACCAGTGGGCCTTCGGCGACGGTTCTCGCGCGTTCGGGCCGCGTCCCAAGCACGTCTACAATCGCAGCGGGACATACAACGCGACGCTCACCGTCACCGACGAACACGGCGCGACGGACACGACGAGCGCCACTGTCGAGGTCGCGAACCGTCCCCCCGAGGCGGCCTTCGAGTTCCCGCTCACCGCGCCGGAACCGGGCCAGGCGATAACCTTCGATGCGTCGAGTTCGAGCGACCCCGACGGCGAAGTCGCCACTTACGAGTGGGACTTCGGCGACGGGAGTGCCGACGTCGCGGCGAACATCTCGACGGTGAGTCACTCCTACGACGAACCGGGTACCTACATCGTCTCCCTTCGGGTCACGGACGACGACGGCAGCACCGACATCCTTCAGAAGTCCGTCACCGTCGACGCGGCCGAAGCCGACGGGCGACCGGCGGTCGGTAACGACGGCCCCCTCACGACGGCGGTGAACGGGACGGCAGGAGGCGAGACAACGGGGAATGAGACGGCCGAAAGCGGGTCGGCGGGGAACGGAACGACCGACAACGGGACGATCGGGAACGCGGTGATCGACGGGGCGAGCGACGACGCCGGGGGAACGCTCGTTCGGCCGATCTCCCGGTAACCGTGTTGTCGGCCATCACGGCCCCGCGTAGCGTTCTGTTCCTCGCGCAGCGCTCCGTTCTTCGTGTAACGTTCCGTTTCGGCGGGACCTACTCCGAGTCGGCCGATCCTTCGACCGCGCTTCGTTTCGACGATCGACGATCTCTCGGACGACAAAGCCATATACCAGGACGCCGACGAGAGTGCTATGACCGCAGTCGGCATCGACGCGATCGAGATTCACACCGGCAAACTGGCTCTGGACCTCGCCGAAACCTTCGCGCCCGAGATGGGCGCGGACCCCGCGAAGTACACGAAGGGACTGGGCATCTATTCGAGTTCGTTGCCCGACGTCCACGAGGACATCGTCACGATGGGCGCGAACGCCGCCCACCGCCTGATGGAGCGCAACGGACTCGAACTCGACGACATCGGCCGGATCGATGTCGCGACCGAGAGCGCCTTCGACAACTCCAAACCCGTTTCGACGTATATCGCGGGCTGTCTCGAAGGGGTCTTCGAAGGGGACCTCCATCACGCAAACAAGGGCGAGCGCAAGTTCGCGTGTATCTCGGGCACCCAGAGCATCGACGATGCGTACAACTGGATCCAAGCAGGGAGAAATCGCGGCCGGGCGGCGCTCGTGATCGCGACCGATACCGCGCTGTACGCCCGCGACGACCCCGGGGAGGCCACACAGGGCGCGGGCGCGGTCGCGATGCTGATCGACGAGAACCCCTCGGTCGTCGAGCTGAGCAAGCAACAGGGTTACGGGTCGGCCGACGAGACGGACTTCCTGAAACCGAACCAACAGTTCCCGAGCGTCGACGGCAAACGGTCGGTGCAGGTCTACCTTGCACGGATGCGAGAAGCCGTCGAGGACTACGAGAGCATCGGCGGCGACCTGCGCCCGGAGGACTTCCGGTACGTGCCCTTCCACACGCCGTTCCCGGGCATGGTTCGGAAAGCCGCGATGTTGGGGTATCGACACATGATCCGTGACACCGAAATCGAGGACGCTCTTGCACCTGAGATCGGCCGCCAGCCCCGCCAGGAGGCCTTCGACGACGAGGAAGCCTTCCGCGACGCGGTCCGGGAGTACATGGACGCGCTCAAAGGAACCGATCGCTACCTAGCCTGGCACGACCGGACGATCGAACCGACGCTCGACATCGCCCGGCATGTCGGCAACTGGTACACCGGCTCGGTGCACGTCGCCCGCGCGAGCGCGCTCAAACGGGCCGCGGCGGAGGGAGAGGACGTGACCGGTGACCGACTGCTCGTCGGCTCCTATGGCTCGGGCGCACAGGCCGAGATCCACGTCGAGACGATCCAGAACGGATGGCGAGAGGAGGTTTCGGCGTTCGACATCGACACCCAATTAGAGAGCCGTTACGACCTCGACTTCGCCGAATACGAGCGGATCCACGACGTCCATAATCACGCGAAGGAAGTCGACGTCGAGGAACTCACGACGCCGAGCGAGGAGTTCGTCTTCGAGGGTCGCGGCCGGATGAACGAGCGGAAATACCGTTACGTCGACTGAAGTAGCCTCTTTCCCGGTTTCATACGGGTTCTCGATCGAAGCCGTCGTTTCCCCCCGAGAGAAGGAGGATTGGCTTCTCGCCACGGACTCGACGAGGACCTACGCAGCGGAGGCCGCCCACTTCGTCGACTCAATACGTATAGGCCGAACAAGTCCCGTTGCGGTAACATCGCATCCGCGGAGGGAGCGAGGACACCCGAGCCACAAAAAAGTGGTTGTCTAGAAGTAATCGACCGCTGGCGGCAACTCCAGTTTCATGCCCTTTCGCTGGCGGATCTCCGTGATCTTGTCGGGTTGGAGGTTGTCGGCCATCACTTGAAAGCCGGCGTTTTCGGTGTTCCACGACGCACGGCCTTCGGTCGCGGAGCGAATATCGCTCGAAAAGCCGATCATCTCCTCGACGGGCGCGACGCCCTCGACGACCATCAGATCACCCTCCTGAAACATGTCGTCAACGCGGCCTCTCCTTCCTTGAATCTCGCCGGAGGCGGGCCCCATGTGCTCGGAGGGGACGTCGATGCGCACGTCCTGGATCGGTTCGAGCAAGGCGATTCGGCCGTCGATGAGCGAACGATGCACCGCTTCCCGCGTGGCCGGGATCACCTGTGCCGGGCCCCGGTGGATGGCGTCCTCGTGCAACCGGGCGTCCCCCAAGCGGAGCAGGGTGCCCTGGACCGGTTCGGCGGCGAGGGGACCGTCGTTGAGGGCCTCCTCGAGCCCCTCAATGACGAGTTCCATCGTCTCGTTCAGGTGCTGGATACCTTTCGTGTCGTCGATGAGGATGTTCGTGCCGTGGATGTGTTCGACGTTCTGGCTCGTGTCCTTGTCCATCCCCGCTTCCTGGAGCGCCTCGCGGCGTTCGAGTTCGGGGATATCCATCGAGATCTCGCCGAGTTGGATCCCCTCGACGATCTCCTGGGGAAGGGGTTCGGCGCGCAGATAGAAGCGGTTGTGGCGGTTCGGCGACATCCCCTCGACGGTATCGGACGCCCCGCGGATCGCCTCGCGGAAGACGACGATCGGTTCGCCGGTCGTCACCGGAATCCCCTGGTTGCGCTCGATGCGCTGGGTGATGACCTCCAGGTGGAGTTCGCCCTGACCCGAAATCAGGTGCTCGCCAGTGTCCTCGTTGATCGTGATCTGGATCGTCGGATCTTCTTTGGACACTTGCCGCAGCGTCTGGATGAGTTTGGGCAGGTCGTCCATCGACTTCGCTTCGACGGATTTGGTGATGACGGGTTCGGAAATGTGTTCGATCGACTCGAAGGGCGTCATCTCGATCGACGAGACCGTCGACCCGGCGATCGCGTCCCGAAGGCCGGTCACCGCGGCGATGTTGCCGGCGGGAACGCGTTCGACCTCCCCGCGCTCACCGCCCATGAAAATACCCACCGACTGTACCCGGTTAGTACCCGCGGTGCCCGAAACGTACAGTTCCTGGCCCTTCTCGATCGTCCCGGAGAAGACCCTCCCGGTGGCGATCTCGCCGGCGTGGGGATCGATCCCGATGTCGGTGATCATAAGGACCACTTCGCCGTCGTCGTCGACCATCTGCATGGTGTCGGCGATGTCGAGCGAGTCGTCGCCGCGCCACACCCGCGGGATACGGCGGGGCTGGGCGTCGATCGGGTTCGGGAAGTGCTCACAGACCATGTCGAGGACGATGTTCGAGAGCGGCGTCTCCTCGTGGAGCCGCTGGCGCTCGTCGGCCCGTTCCATCTCGATGATCTCGGCGAAGCCGATGCCCGTGCGAGCCATCGACGGGGCCGAAACCCCCCACTTGTACAACGCCGACCCGAACGCGACGGTGCCGTCCTCGACCGATACCGTCCAGTCGTCGACGTCGTCCATGTCCTGGGTCATTCCCCGGATGAGCTCGTTGACGTCGGCGATAACATTCAAGAGGCGCTGTTGCATCTCCTCGGGGCCCTCCCGGAGTTCGGAGATCAGCCGGTCGACCTTGTTGATGAACAGCGCCGGCTTCACGCCCTCACGGAGCGCCTGGCGGACGACCGTCTCGGTCTGGGGCATTGCACCCTCGACGGCGTCGACGACGACGAGCGCGCCGTCGACCGCCCGCATCGCGCGGGTGACGTCGCCGCCGAAGTCGACGTGACCCGGCGTGTCGATGAGGTTGATGAGGTGGTTCGTCTCCTCGTACTCGTGGGTCATCGAGACGTTCGCCGCGTCGATGGTAATTCCCCGCTCTTGCTCGTCCTCTTCGGTGTCCATCATGAGCTGGTGACCGGCGGTCTCGTCCGAAATCATGCCGGCACCGGCGAGCAGGTTGTCCGTGAGCGTGGTCTTGCCGTGATCGACGTGAGCGGCGATAGCGATGTTCCGGATGTTCTCCGGGCGGTCCATCAGGCGCTCACACTCCTGTACGATCTTCTTACGTCGGCCCATTATAACGTCCTACCGGCACGAGCGTAAAAAGGGTAGTGTTTCCCGAGCGATAGCGACGGAGAAAGCGAGCGGCGCGGTGATCATCCGGCTACCGGTCACCCACTCCGATACCGGCGTGAGCGCGGCGACGAAACGCCACCGCGAGCGCAGTCGAGGCGTGCGGGCGGCCTATCGGACGCTCAGGCGAACCGGCGACCTCTCGAAGCGCGAGGTGGGGTTCGACGATCTAATGCGGTTGCTCAACAAGGGGACGGGCTTCGAGGGCTCGGACGACCGGATCTCGCTCGACGGCCCGCACGCGAACCCCATCGGACCGTCGTAGCGATCGACAGCGTCCCACTCGATCTCACGCTCGCGACGATCGCCGGAGCGATCGAGTCGTACTCCGGACGGGTCGATGCCGAAGGCGAGGCGAAACTGGCGACGACGGAACGGACGGCCGCGAAGCGAACGGCGAGACGGCGAGCGACCCCGAAGTGAACGGAAGCGAGACACGGCCGATGGTGGGAAATCGCGAGACCGGAAGCGGGCGCGCCAGAAGAGTCATACGCGATCGAACCCTGTCACGAGTATCCATGGACGTACGCGTGCAGGGCTCCGCGCCCACCGAGCCGTTCTTGGGGGCCGCGGACCTCTTCGAGACCGAACACGATCTGGAACTGCCGATCCGCGTCCAGGTACGCGAGAACCCCGACGAACGCACCTGGACCGCCCACTACGACGCCTATCACGTGCTCAATATCTCCCAACAGGCCGCCACGAGCGCAATGGCCCGGGAACTCGCGCTGCACGAGTATTCGCACATGCGTCGCTACGAGCAGTCACACCCCTCACATACCCAGTCGACCGAGGAAGCCCTCGTGCTCGCGCTCGCCGGCCGATCGATCGAACGCCGGAAACTCGCACACTGCTATCAGATCGCCAATCACATGAAAGACATTTATGCCGACGACATCACCCTCGCCGTCGCGCCCGCCGATAAGCTCGTCTCCTTTCTCGAATCGAGCCTCGCGAGCGCGCTCGCCGACCGACCGGCAGAGGTGCCTGAGGCGACCTGGCAGCGACTCACCCCGGCGTCGGACCCGGACATCACTGCCGTGAACGCTGCCTTCGCGCTCGCGCTCTGTGAACGTCACGAACTCGTCGACGCCAGCCACCGTATCTACGATCTGGCACACGCCGCGGCGAACGACGCGCCGGGGGTTGGGATCGACGCGTTCAAGTCCCGCTTTCGCTCGCTCGCGGACGATCCCGACGCGAGCCAGTACCGCAAGGCACTCGTAGACGTCACCCGCCGGTACGCGCTGCACTCGGGACACGCCGCCGACTGACGGCGGACGGAACTGAGGCACCAACCGAAGGCACCGGTTGCCGGAACCGCCCTCCGTTCGCTTTCTCGCTTCGAGAACCCTACTGATACGTCGTTTCGGTCGTGCTACCGACTCCGATCGGGCGACGTCGATTCGATCCGTTCGTACGCTCGGCGAGTCTCCCCATCGAGTTCGACGAGGTGACACAGCGGGTTGCCCGGGTAGACGACGGGGTTTTCGAGCACGTCGACGAGTAACCCACTAAAGGGTGCAGTGACCGTCTCGCTGTCCTGCTTGAACGGATCGGCGATCGTACAGACCTCCTCGCCCTCGTAGACGAGGTCGCCGTAGGCGTGATGCGTCTCGACGATGCCGCCGCTGTCCGCTCGCAGCCAGGTGTCCTCCGAATCGTTGTCGATCACCGTCCGCCAACCCGGCCACCGAACGGCCGTCGTCGGAAGCACCTCGTACTCGGCGAGTACGCTCGCGACGCCCTCCAAAGCGCGGTCGATGAGGTGGCGCTGGAAGCGGTGGGCTTCACCCATCTCGACGGTCACGGTGGGAATCCCGGCGTCGGTCGCCGCCCCCCGTAGCGAACCCTCGGGGCCGTCGCCAGCGATGATCACATTTGAACCGAAGGCCTGAGCGAGGGGAGCAACCCGCTCGTCGCTCATGTCTGCCCGAACGTGTAGCAGGTTCGCCCGGCCGCGCGTCGAGGTGTGAAAGTCGAGTCCCAGGTCACACGGCGCGACGAAGTTGGTGAAAATGCGGTGGGTGATCCGTCGGGCTCCGGTGCCGGTCTCGCTGCCGGGAAACGACCGATTGAGATCACGGTCGTAGATCGGGAGGTAGCGTTGTTGGGCGATGAAGCCGGGGGCGTTCAGCACCGGGAGACAGACGAGCGTCCCTCGGAGGTCGGCTAAGTCCCACTCGTGGGCGACCTCGCGGACGACCTCGATGCCATTGAGTTCGTCGCCGTGGATCGCCGCCGAGAGGAAGACTCGGGGGCCTGGCTCCGCGCCGTTGACGATCGTGACCGGCACGCGAATGGGGTCGCCGAGGTAGGTCTCGCTGATCGAGTAGCGGATGTCGACGCGCTCGCCCGGTCCGACCCGGCCGCCCGCATACGTGAAGGCGTCGGTGTCTCCGCCGTCGTCTGCCATGTTCAGAACTTGCCGCGTGTGATATAAAACCGTGCGGAGATCGGCCGGTGCGTGGTTCGCTGGAGGTGAACGGTGGAGGGCGTAATCGTAACCAGCCCAGCGGTCTTGCAGGTGCCTGCACAGTGTTTATTTCTCTCGTAAGGTGGCGGTAGCATGGCGAACAGCCCACACGTTTGTCCGGTGTGCGAGGAGACCTTCGACAGCGAACAGGAACTCCAGAAACACGGCGAGCAAGCTCATCAGGACCACGACCCCGAGGAAGGCGAGACGGGGCCGGAAGGCTCCGGCGTCTGAGGCCCTGTTGAGGTCACCCGAACGGAATCAAGGACGGGGCGCGATCGCCTGGTCCGGTATCCGGGCGCTCACTCAGTGCGCCCGTCGCGATGAAGCCGAGCGGCTGCTCGATCGAAACGGCGCTTCTACCAGAGTCTTCGAACCGACTCCGATCGGTATCGTTCGAAAGCGACGGGCAGCGGCGACGAGGGCAGGCTCCCTGTCGAGCGAGTCTTCCGCTGAGCGAGACGTCGAACCGATCGAAACAGCGAATGGGACGAACGCGGTTATCGCGCGGCGGCGGCGACGCGTTCTTTCTCCTCTTTCTGGTTGACGGCGTAGATCTGCATGTCGTAGTTCGCCGTCCCGACGAGTTCGTTCGCCAGGGCTTCTACGGCGTCGACTGGCGCTTTGAACGAGTTGTTGTACGCGCCCCTCGCGATGAAGCCGAGCGCCTGATCAACGCGGCGCTGGGGGGCGACGTCGACCGCCTGGGGGACCGAGATACCGCCGTACTTCAACCGGACGGTCTCCTCGCGCGGGGCGGCGTTCTCGACGGCACGAACGAGTACCTGGACCGGGTTCTCGTCGGTACGCTCGTGGATCCGCTCGAAGGCGTCCCGGACGAGCCGAGTGGTCTGTTGTTTCTTGCCAGTATTTCCTTCGGTCTGCATCAGGCGGTTGATCAGCCGTTCGACGACTGACACCTCGCTCTTCTGAAACTGCTTGCCGGCGTGACGACCCATCGTATGGGCGATCGGTGTCACCGTCAGGTAGCGTTTAGTGCTCGGGTCGCGGTACTCGATCTCGGTGACGTCCCAGACGCCGAACAGTTTCGCCGACGTATCGGCTTCGGGATCGACCGGCGCGTCGGGTTCGGGGGCTTCCTCGTCGGCCGACATTATCGCACCGGTTTCTCGGCGTTTCCTCGAACCAGTTCGATGAGCGAGACGCCGTTCACTTTCTCGACTTTGTAGTTCACGCCGGAGATGTCGCCCATTGCCCGGCCCTTCGCGCCGCCGATGCCCGCGATGGTGACCTCGTCGTGTTCGTCGATAAAGGAAATAGCCCCGTCGCCGGGACAGAAGGCGGTGACTTGCTTGCCGTTTTTGATGAGCTGGACCCGCACGCACTTGCGGATCGCCGAGTTCGGTTGTTTCGCTTCGATACCGACCTTTTCGAGGACGATACCCCGACCCTGGGGAGCGCCGCCTAACGGGTCGGATTTCTCGCCGAGGCCGCGTGCCCGGCGGGCGTAATCCGAGTCCGACCAGCGGCGTTGCTGGCGGTCCTTTTTGAGCTTGCGTCCCGCGTACTTGCCGTTCGCCATTGATATCGACTGTACCCGACGCGGCCACTTAACAGTCCCTCTTTAATTCAACGACCTGTTCTCGATCGTCCGGAGGCAGCGAACCGTTTATTCGGTGGCGCTCGAAGAATGGTCGTGGACCCTACAGGGGCGTTCGAGTGGTACGCCGACTGGACGGCCGACGTCTTACCGCTTTACGAACGGCTGGCGCGTGGCGTCGCCGACGACCGCGTGCTACTCGACATCGCGAACGAGGCACGGGAGGAACAACCGGCCCCACAGCTCCTCTTTGCCGCCGTTCACGCCCTCCTACTCGGCGGCGGGGGAGGCGACGGAAACGACCACGAGAACGATCAGGGGTAGAGCGGGAACTCGCGGCGTTCTATCCGACCTGCAGTGACGACCCGCTTGCGCCCACCGAGGGCGCGTTTGGGTACTTTCGCGAGTTCTGTCTCGCGAACGAGCGGGCGGTCCGCGAGACCGTCGCCACGCGTTCCGTCCAAACGAACGATGTCGGCCGGTCGGCGGTTCTTTTCCCAGCGTTCGAATACCTGTCTCGCGTGACGGGCCGTGTTCCCCTGGCGCTCGTCGAGATCGGTGCGAGCGCCGGGCTCAACCTCTATTGGGACCGCTATCGGTACGAGTACGATGGACACCGACTATGCGGCGATCCCGACTCGCCCGTGCGGATCGCATCGGCCGTTCGAGGGAAACGCGATCCGCCACTACCGCCGTCCCCTCCGAACGTGGCCGTCCGCGTCGGAATCGACCTGAACCCGCTCGACGTGACCGATCCCGACGATGCCCGGTGGCTCCGGGCGCTCGTGATCCCCGATCAGCGCGAGCGCCACGAACGCCTCGCGAGCGCGATCGATCTCGTTCGTGAACGATCGCCGGACATCGTCGCCGGAGACGCGCTCGACACTCTTCCCGACGTCCTCGATCGGCTCCCCGAGAACGGGATCGCCTGTGTCTATAGCACGCTCACGACGTACCAACTGGGCGAAAACGGCGTCGCCGACCTCGAAGAGGTCCTGGCCGATCGCGGCCGAAAACGCACGATACACTGGCTCTCGGACGACCTCTTCGCCGAACGCGACCGGCCAATCTACCGGCACGTCGCTCTCTCCGACGATGACCGAATAGAGACACGGCTCGCCGAGTACGAATCGTATGGGCAGTGGACACGGTGGATCGCATCTCCCGGGTACTCATCTACCGGTTGCGTCGGTTCGAGCGGGTAACTCCCGTCGTCACGGGGCTGCCGGCCCGGCGAGTCGCTCTCGAAGGGACGAACGCTCTTCGATGCTCTCAGGCCAACTGGACGTCGTCGATATCGAAGTGGCGCTTCGCGAGCCGACGGGCCGCCTCGATGGTCCGTCCGTTCCTCCCGATCGCGACACCGGTATCGGCTGGATCGACCTCGGCGTACGCGACGGTGCTGTCGTTCTCGCTGATCGTGACGTTATAGACTGCCGCGGGCGCGAGCGCGCTCGCGACGAAGGCTTCCGCGGTGTTAGCGTTCTCGACGAGAGCGACGTCGGCCCCGAGTTTCTCCTCGACCTGCCGAACGGTGTGGCCGTCGGGACCGATCGCTTCGCCCATCTCGCCGGCCTTTACCAGAAAGACCACGCGGGAGCGATCCGCTTCGGTCGCGCCGACATCGGCGTCGCCTCCGGTATCGCGCCCGCCACGGCCGTTCGCCTCGAACCCGCCGTCTCGCCCGTCCCCGCCGCTGACCGCATCGTCACCGCTGCTGTCATCGTCATCGTCCGTGGTGGGTTCGGAGACGAGACAGTCCTTCGCGGTCGCGCCGGTAACCTCCTCGAACAGCGCGATCCGCCGACGTGCGTCGTCAGTGAGCGTAACTCGCATCGCCCGTTTCAGTCGGCTTCAGCCTCGGCTTCCTCGACGTTCCCGTCGATACCGGCGTCGGTTTCGGGCTCCGTCTCACTCTCGCGTTCGGCGAGGTCGGTCGGGCCCCCCCGATCGGCCGGGTTCGCCGCGCCCATTCGCAAGTCGACGTCGCCGGTGCCGAGCTTGATCGGTTTGCCGACGATCACGTTCTCCGTGACGCCATTGAGATCGTCGATCTCGCCATTGATCGCCGCGTCCAACAGGTGATTGACCGTCACCTCAAAGGCCGCGCGGGCGAGCACCGAGTCCTTCGAGCCGGAAATACCGTGGCGGCCGATCGACTGGATGGTGCCGTCGTTGGTCATGATGTCCGCGACCAACATGAGATGACGGACGTTCACGTCGTCCAAGCCCTGTTCTTCTAACGTGTTCATTGTCTCCTCGATGATCGTCTCGCGGGCGGCTTCGACGCCCAACACGCGGTAGATCTCGTGGATGTTGTTACATGTCGTCCGGGAGGCATCGACCCCTTCGATCTCCAAGACGTCGCCGAACGCGGAGCCCTCGGTGTAGAGCACGAACTCCTCGCGATCCTCGGCCAACTGCTCCTTGCGGATGACCACTCGTGTCACATCCTCGATGCCTTTGAACGTGACGTCCCGGAGCTGTTCGACCAGTCGGAACAGATCCCGGTAGCTCGGCTGCTCGGGCCCGAACTCGATCGCCGTTCCGTCCCTCGTGGTGTCGACGCCGAGCGAGTCCTCGATGATGTCGGCGATCTCGACCGCGACTTCGTCGGTGTCGGCAACGGTCGGCCACCGCTCGGCCAAAGTTTCCTCGTTCAGATCGACGCGGACGAGCATGTCCGCGACGTTCGTCGAGATGTCCCCCAGCGCGAGGATCTTCGTCGCCTCGATCCCCCAAACCACCTCGTGGGCCTTCTCGCGGTCTTCGGCGTATTCGTCTTCCAGATGCACCGTCATCATCGGCGTGTCGGGGGTCTTCCTCGCGTCGACGAGTTCGATGAGTCGGGGAAGCCCCTGCGTGACGTCGATTTCCGCAACACCAGCGTAATGGAAGGTGTTCATCGTGTTGTGTGTCACGACCCCCGATCCCGTTGTGAACGTCTCTAACCCCGCGACCGAGAAGTCGTAGACGTGCTCGTACTCGGATTCGACTAACTCGATCGACTCGATGCGTTCCCAAGCGACATGGGTCGGGATGACATCGGTTCCTGGGTCGGCGAGTACGACGCCGCCGTCAGTGGCTGCACTGCGGTCCAACACGGAGGCATCGATCGCCGCCGTCGCCGGATCGTACTCGCCGACCGCTGGGAGTCGATCGCCGGTAGAGAGCGTTTCGGCGTCGACGGGTGCGATTTCGCCGCCCGATCGCGTCACGAACGAGTGAGCTTTCGTCGCTCGAACCGACCGACCGGACTCCAGTTCGAATCGAAGGAGTTCGTCAGGCGTCTCGTGTCGGCTGACTTCCTCGACTGCCTTCCAGCGGACCTGCTCGTCTCGGTCGAGACTCGGAACCTCGATGCCGTCCGGCGCACGAGCGACTTCGTGATCGTCGATCGTTCGCGTCTCACCCGACGAGAGCAGGTCGTCGACGAACGGTCCGATCTCGGTTGCGCGCGTCTCGCCGTCCCGGCGAACGACCACTCGCTCGTCGGATGGGATCGACATCTGGGTTCCGGGTTCACCGATCGACTGGGCGCTCACGGTTCCGACGGGATCGAGCGGGTCGATCCGGGTGTCTAAGTATCGCGATTCGACCGCGTCGGTGATCGCCGCGGCCTCCTCGGTCGACACCTCGCGGGCTTCGATCGTCTCGTAGACCTTCCCCTTGAGCCGTCGGGGCAGGTCGCTGTCCTCGACGATCGTCTCGACGTCCGAACTCACCTCGATCTCAGTCATCGTCGTTCACCTGCCCGGTAGCGGCGTCCGCAGCCTCGGCATCGGCGTCGGCGGCCGGTCGCGTCCGTTTTGCGCCCCGGTCGTCGGCGTGTTCGGAGAGATTCGTCGGCCGAGTCGCCGGTCCGAGGAAGTCCTCCTGTTCGGCTTCGGCGTCGAACTCGGCTTCTAACACTCTGTCGGCGATCGCGCCGACGTCGATCTCGTTGTCCTCGTCGGAAGAGACCTGTACGGGACTCGTCCCGTCCTCGCCGAACTCGAACTGGACGATCGTATCGCGCGTATCCCGAACGGTGCCGTCGTACTGGGTCTCTAGCTCCGACAGCGCGTTGATGAGCCGGCGCTGGAGATAGCCCGACTTCGAGGTTCTGACTGCTGTGTCGACCAGCCCCTCGCGCCCGCCCATCGCGTGGAAGAAGAACTCCCGCGGCGTGAGCCCGCCGCGGTAGGAGTGTTCGACGAAGCCGTGTGCTTCGGCCGAGAGGTCGTTCGGCTTGTAGTGGCTGAGGGTACGGTCTTCGTAGCCGCGATTGATCCGCTCGCCCCTGACTGCTTGCTGACCCACACAGGCAGCCATCTGCGTGAGATTGAGCAGCGAACCACGAGCGCCCGACTCGGCCATGATGACGGCGGGGTTGTCGTCGACGAAGTGGTCCTCGGCGATGTCGCCCGCCGAGTCCCGGGCCTTGCCGAGCGTCTGCATGATCTTCATCTCCAAGGTCTCGTCAACCGTCCGGCCGGGCAGACTTTCGAGTTCGTCGGCCTCGTAGGTGTCGATGAGTTCCTCGACGCGATCGTAGGCGCTCGCGATCGCCTCGTCGATCTGCTCTTCGGCCGCGTCGGGGATCGACTCGTCGTCGATGCCGAGGCTGAACCCGAAGTGCATGATTGCACGCATCGCGAGCGCGGCGACCTCGTTGATGAACACCCGCGCGCGCGTGCTGCCGTCGGTCTTGATGATCCGATCGACGATCTCGCCGCCGAAAGCACCGACGGCGTCCTCGTCGATCGTCCCCTCGACGAGCCGGCCGTTCTCGATCAGAACGGTGTCGCCCGCAGCGGAGGTGAACTCCAGATCGAAGTCGGTGGGTAGGAGTTCGGAAAAGACCGTCCGGCCCGTCCAATAGTCGTTGCCCGCCTCGTCTTCGCCGTCGGGCGCGGGCAACTCGTCGACCTGGGTCGCCCGCAACAGATCGAGCGCCTGTGTCTCGTTGAACCGGGGGTTCTCGTGGGTTAGCAGGTAGGTGCCCGAGATGTGGTCCTGGATCGCCCCGATGATGTTCTCGCCGAACCGCGGGGAGAGGATCTGTTCTTGTACGCGCATTAGCACCCGGGCTTCCGCACGGGCTTCCTCGTTCTGGAGCGCGTGCATGTTCATCTCGTCGCCGTCGAAGTCGGCGTTATACGGCGGGCACACCACGGTATTGAGCCGAAAGGTGTGATAGGGCATCACGACCACCTCGTGGGCCATGATCGACATGCGATGGAGCGAGGGCTGGCGGTTGAAGATCACGACGTCGCCGTCGACGAGGTGTCGGGAAACCTCCCAGCCCGCTTCGACTTTTTGCGCTAACTCCTCGCAGTTCTTTTCGGTCACCTTCAGTCGGCGGCCGTCCGGGCGTTCGACGTAGTTCGCACCCGGGTGGCCCTCCGGCCCGTTCGACACGTACCGGCGGGCGTCCTCCAAGTTCCGGGAGTTGACGTTCATCGTCTGGGTCATCTCCGTCGCGACCCGTTCTGGTACCCCGACCTCGTTGAGCGAGAGCGTCGGGTCCGGCGAGATCACGGTTCGCGCCGAGAAGTTCACCCGTTTGCCCGATAGACTGCCCCGGAAGCGACCTTCCTTGCCCTTGAGCCGCTGGGAGAGGGTTTTCAGGGGGCGGCCCGACCGGTGGCGGGCGGGCGGCGTCCCCGAGATCTCGTTGTCCATGAAGGTCGTGACGTGGTACTGGAGCAGCTCCCAGAGGTCCTCGATGATCAGCTGGGGGGCACCCGCTTCACGGTTCTCCATGAAGCGCTGATTGATCCGGATGATGTCGACGAGCTTGTGGGTCAGGTCGTCCTCGGATCGCTGCCCGTTGTCGAGCGTGATCGACGGCCGGGCGGTTACCGGCGGGACGGGCAGTACGGTAAGTACCATCCACTCCGGCCGGGAGCTCTCGGCGTCGATGCCCAAGACCTCTAAGTCCTCGCCGGGGATGTCCTCGAACCAGTCCCGGATATCCGACGGCATGAGCTTGTTCATGTCCTCTTCGGTGAGGTCGACGTCGAGTGCCTCCTCGATCGCCTTGCGGTCCGCGGGCCGCGGGCGGAACTCGCCGCTCATGATCTCGTTGACCCTGGATAGATCGATGCCCGCTTGCTCCGCGAGTTCCCGGGGCGAAGTGCCCTCGTCCTCCTCGTCGTCGGAATCGGGCTGCATGGCCCGGGCCATCGTCTCGGAGTAATCGCCGACGAGGACGTCCTGGACCTCGTAGTAGGTCGTCGGCTTCTCGTGTTTGACCTCGTACTGCTCGTTGGCGCAGTACGGGCACTGATCGGTCTTTCTGGCCTGGCGGATCGCCGCCTTGAGCACGTCCTGGGGGTCGTCGCCCAACTGTCGAGTACGGACGAGCCGACTGCGGAACTCGTCCATCTGTTTCTCAGTGAGCAGTAAGCGAGAGCACTCACGGCAGGTCCCGCGAAGCAAGCGGCGCATGAGCTTCGAGAAGCCGACGTGGATCACCGGCGCGGCGAGTTCGATGTGCCCGAAGTGACCGTTACAAGACCCGGAGTGTTTCCCGCAGGTCCGACACTCCAGTCCTGGATCGATCACGCCCAGTCGAGGGTCCATCAACCCCATGTCGATGGGGTAACCGTCGTCGTCGTAGGTGTCGGCGGTGATAACTTTCGTTGCGCTGATCTCCCGGTACGTCTCCGGGTCCATCAGCCCGAAGCTGACGGCCCCGATCTCCTTCGGCGTTTGATCTGTCATGATTGGAGTTATGATGTGGTGATCGAGAGGTGGTAGTGTGGTAGTAGATCAGACCGCATCGTCGAGATCGAGTTTGGGTTTGATGCCGAGTGCCATCATCTCGTCAAGCAACAGCTTAAATGCGTAACTCATCTCGACTTCGTGGATGTCGGACTCGTTCCCGCTCACCGGATCGTACACCCGGCGCTGGTCGATGTCCTCGGTCGCGACCATCCCGCTGTCCGAACTCACGTGGACGTTCACGCGATCGGACTCGTCGAGCAGCCGTTCTTTGAGCGTGAGCGCCGCGCCGTGGCCGATGAGTACATCCCTCTCCATCTCGCCGACCCGCAGACCGCCCTCCCGCGCGCGACCCTCGGTCGGCTGGCGGGTGAGCACCTGGACTGGGCCACGCGAGCGGGCGTGGATCTTGTTCGAGACGATATGGTACAGCTTCTGGTAGAAGATCGTCCCGACGAAGATCTCTGCGTCGATCTTTTCACCTGTTACCCCCGAATACATCGTCTCCTTGCCCGACGGATCGAACCCGTGATCGACGAGGCCGTCACGGAGTTCCTCCTCGTCCTCGCCCGAGAACGCGGTGCCGTCCACCCGCGAACCCCTAAGCGAGCCGACCTTTCCGCCAAGCATTTCGAGCACGTGGCCAACGGTCATCCGCGACGGTAGCGCGTGGGGGTTGATGACGAGATCGGGCACGACGCCTTCCTCGGTGAAGGGCATGTCCTCTTGAGGAGCGATGTGGCCAACGACGCCTTTCTGGCCGTGCCGGGAGGCGAACTTGTCGCCGAGCTCGGGGATCCGCTCGTCTCGAACGCTTACCTTCGAGAGCTTCGAGCCGTCCTCGCCTTCCATCAGCGTCACTGTGTCGACGACGCCCGATTCGCCCGACCGCATCGTCACCGAGGTCTCTCGGCGCTTTTGAGGCGATAGTCCGCCCATGTCGTCCGGCTCTTCGAGGAAGCGGGGTGGGGAGGTCTTTCCGAGGAGGACGTCGTTTTCGCCCACGACGGTCTCGGGGTTGACGAGGCCGTCCTCGTCGAGATGGGTGTACGCCTCCTCGCCGCGGGCATTCCTGGCGTCGTCGTCGGGAATCTCGAAGCGATCCTCCTGGCCGCCGGGATACCGGCGTTCCTCGCCCTCGTAGGTCCGGAAGAAGTGCGACCGCGCGAGCGCGCGGTCGACCGATCCCTTGTTCATAACGAGGGCGTCTTCGATATTGAACCCCTCGTAGCTCATGACGGCGACGACGAAGTTCTGGGCTGCGGGACGGTCGTCGTAGCCGATCTGTTCGGTGGTCTGGGTTTTGACCATCGAGAGCTGGGGGTAGTGAAGCAGGTGCTGGCGGGTGTCCGGCCGGATCCGGTAGTTCGCCGAGGGCAGCCCCAGCGACTGCTTGATCATCCCCGCGCCCATCGTGATCCGGGGACTGGCGTTGTGCTCGGGGTAGGGGATCATCCCCGCGCCGATCCCGAAGATGAGCTGGGAGTCGATCTCCAAGTGGGTGTGATCGTCGGTGAGTTCGTCCCCGTCGACACCCACTAAGACGTCCTCCTCTTCCTCGGCGTCGATGAACTCGACGTAGCCCCGATCGACGAGATCCGAGAACTCCATCTCGCCATCGGCGACGGCGTCGGCGTCCGAGTCGGGGAGCAGTGCCTCTCCGTCCTCGACGACCAACAGGGGTCTTCGCGCTCGGCCGGCGTCGGCGTTGACGATTACCTCGTCGGTTCGTTCCTTGACCGAGACGTTCACCGACGGCGAGACGTCCCCGCGCCGACGTGCTTCCCGAACGTTGTTCGCGAGTTCCTGTGGCTCGGGGTGCGTGCCGATCAGACTGCCGTTGACGTAGATCTTCGCTTCGCGTCCCTGGCTCATGTGTTAATATTCCTGTCGTTTCGTTGGCGTTTGTTCGTGCGGTGCGTCGTATGCGCTGTATGCATCACGCGGGTCGTACGCGTCGTGTACGTTACGCGCCCCCTGTATGTGGGGCGTCGTCCGGCCGTTTGTGCGCCGGGATGCCCGCGGCGAGCGGACCGGTAGATAACGCTCGGCGGCAGCGTTCGTCGGCCGGCGATTGCAGTGGTGCTGTGGAACGATGGTGATCGCTCGTCAGTCGTCGGCGGTCGGATGGGTCACACCCTCGATGCCGGGGATGCCCTCGACGCCCATCGACGCCAGTTCGCGTTTGAGTTCCTGTTCGTCCTCGACGGTTTGGGAGAGTTCCATCGCCTGTGCGAAGTTCTTGACCAGCCCGCAGTTCGGCCCCTCCGGGGTCTCGGACGGACAGATCCGTCCCCACTGGGTGGCGTGCAGATCGCGTGCCTCGAAGTGTGGCTGCGAGCGCGAAAGCGGCGAACGCAGCCGCCGGAGGTGCGACAGCACGCCCATGAAGTCCGTCCGATCGACGAGCTGGCTCACCCCCGACCGCCCGCCGACCCAGTTGCCGGTGGCGATCGGGTGTTCGAGCCGTTCTGTGAGCACGTCCGAGCGCACGACCGTGTTCACCGACAATCGGCGATTGCGCATGTTCGCGCGTTCGAGCTGGTATTTGACGTCCCGTGAGAGCTTGTTCAGCGCCGTTCGGAACAGATCCTTCATCAGGTCGCCCGACACCTTGAGGCGCTTGTTGGCGTAGTGGTCCTTGTCGTCGGGCTGGCGACGCTTTAGGGCGAGCTCGAAGCAGGCTTCTGCCATCCGACAGAGGTAGTACGCCTTGTTGATCCGAACGTCCTCGTCGGGAACGCCTTCCTCGTGGAGATGGGGAAGGAGGTACCGGTCGATAACGTAGTCCGCCCGCTTGAGTTGGTATTGACGGCCCTGGCCGCTCGCGACCCGTTCGCCGAGCGTTTGGATAGCTTCGGCCTCGCTCTGGACGTCGGCGGCCTCCAAGTTCTCGAGCATGAACTTGACGACCTCGGGGTCGTCGCTCACGCGGTGGACGATCTCCTCGTCGGATTCGAGCCCGAGGGCGCGCACGATCGTCACGAAATTGATACTACCAGAAACGCTCGGGAACGAGACCTCTAAGAGGCCCTCGCGGTTCCGCTCACAGAGCACGAGCGCGCGGTAGCCGCGGCGCTGGCTGAAGGTTTTCGCGACCTGAATCTCGTCGCCGTACCGGCTGTCGTACTCCGCTAAGATCTTATTCGGCGCTAAGTCCTCCGAGGTCATTAACACGCGCTCGGAGCCGTTGACGACGAAATACCCGCCGGGATCGGCTGGGTCCTCACCGATCTCGATGAGTTCGTCGTCGGAAAAGCCAGCGATATTACACTTGTTCGAGCCGACCATGATCGGCATTCGGCCGACTTTCGTCTCCGTCGTGTCGACGACGTGCTCCCCTTCGTCCTCGCCGCCCCGGACGATCATCATCTCCATGAACACCGGCGCGGAGTAGGTAATGTTCCGCAGGCGTGCCTCCTGGGGATACAACAGCTCCTCGGAGCCGTCGGCCTCCCGAACTCTGGGGGTGACGATCCGAACGTCGCCGAGTTCGACCCAGACCGGCTCCTGGCCCTCCTTGTCGCCGATATCGGTGTCGATCGTCTCCTTTTCGGTGACGACCTCCTGCATACCGTGGTCGAGGAAGGCGTTGAACGACCGGAAGTGGTGTTCGGCGAGACGTTCCTTCGAGAAGTACTGCCGGGAGATCTCGCGGCGATCGGCGCGGTTCATGACTCGACCACCAATCGGTAGACGAGTGCTCGTTCTGCGGTCCTGGAATCCCGAGTGATCTCGATGACGTCGCCTACCTCGGCGTCGTCGGGCAGCGCGGGATCCCGCCGGGTGATCTTCGGCAGGTCGGTGCGATCGATATCGTAGTCCGCGAGCAGCGTCTCGACGCCCGCCTCGTCGAGAACCGCGTGCTCGGGAACCTGGTTGTGTTGGCCTACGTCTACCATAGCTCCTCCGTCGGGGGGAGAGAAAGGTGTCTCACGAGATGCTACAGTACACTTACTAAGCACGCAGGTTTAAGACTTTTCAATTCCTACGTGTCTGACTCCGGTCCGGCAATCCGATTGTAGCCGAACTGTTCCGTGGCACTACCGGCCGAGACAAGAGCGGAGACTGCTCTCGAGGAGGTGGGTCCTTTTCTATCACGCTCATCGGTCGAGCGGTGGGAGGTTCGCATTGAATCTGTATTCTTCGGCGTAGTTGATTGAAGGGTGGTCGATCTTCGCTTCCTCGATCCGGAGGTACGAACTCTTCGAGCCTACTTCGTTGGCGGACCCAGTAATGCGAATCCAACTCGTCGCACCGAACGGCGAAGGCATCGATATCCGTTCCGTAGTCGGTCATCTCGACGCGTCCGTTCGATGTGGTCTTGCTGGCCGTTTTGAATCGGACACATCTGATGTCCTCGATCTATCCGCTCTTACACTGAAGCCGATGTAACGTTGACCCCGAATCGACGACGAGATTGTACGGATCGTTGTCACCGAACGGTTCGAGACGCTGTACCCGCAGGCGATGAGATCGGCGATAATCTTCGCCTCGTTGGCGTCACCCCTCTGTTTCATATTCACAGAGAACCAACACGAGGGATAGTGACGAATAGGTACTGGTTAGTTACATCGAGGGCGGCTGGGGTTCGGCCGCTCCGTGTTCCTATGAGGTGTCGGCAATTTTCTCTTAGTTCTGTGAATCCGACTCGTCGGCTCTGCTCACGAAGACTAAAAGGAACGCCCGAGGCGGGATTTGAACCCGCGTCACGACCGTGACAGGGTCATATGATGGGCCACTACACCACCCGGGCGGGAAGCAATCGAACATTGTCCATTTCGGAACTTAACGCTTTCCAAACCGAGGCGCGACCGTCAGCGCGCGGATGACCCACGAGCAGTCCATAGGTAGTCGTGGTCCCGGTCGCTGGTCGAGTGGTGAAGGAATCGGCTCCCGGTCGTCGATACGGTCTTTACGACTCGCTGTCGCGGTAGACCGTCCGCCCGTTAACCTCGATCTCGACAGGACCGTCGTAGCGGAACTCGGTGAACTCCCCGGCAAAGTCGTAGGCGTCCTCGGAACTCGAACTGAGGAGTACGCCCCGAGCGCTGCTCCCTGAGACCTCGTCGCCGGAGGGCTCGGCTTCGAGATCGCCCTCGACGGAGAAGGCGTACTGCACGTTGTCGCCGGTCTCGCTTCGCACGGTTACCGAGTTGGGGAGGTCGTCGCCGGACTCGTCGCCGTCGGCTTCCTGGTTCGCTTCCGAGGACGCCTCGCCGCTCGACGCCTCGTCGTCGGAGTCGTCGCTTCCTTCGCTGGACTCCTCACCGTCGGTCGATTCCTCGTCGCCGGAGGAGTCGTCGGCGTCGGAGGAGGTGCTCGACGCCGACCCGCCGGCCGCGGCCTCGGCGCTAGTTGGAACGCCGGAGGGCGGACTCGTCGAGGGACTGTTGCCGACATCCGACGTGTCGACGTCACCCTCGAAATCGCCGAAGTCGTAGACCGTCTCGTAATCGGAGTTGCGGTAATCGACGCTCGCGCCGCCGGTCGCCCAGATGGCAGAGGTCGCGCTGCTGGAGGCCGTCAGCGAGATGTCGGTGTTTTCAACGTCGATGTCGTCGCGCCGGGCCCAGACGCCGCGGGAGGTCTTCGACTGACTCGTCGTGACCGCGACCGAGTCGCTGACCGACGAACCGCTGCCGCCGACGCGGAAGTGGGCGATCCCGTTGTCCTCGCCGTAGCAGCTCTCGATGTCGACCGAACCGCCGCCACCGCTCGATTTGCCGGGCGTGCTAGCATAAATGCCGTTATCGCGGAAGTTCCCGACGTACGTGTCTCGGATCGTGATCGACCCGCTGTGTTCTTTCTTGACGAAAATGCCGGGCTGGCCGTCGCTGCCGCCGTCGCCCAAGTAGACGTTCTCGACGAGTCCCGAACCCCCGTCGGTCTTCAGGTTGAACACCGAGTTAGTCCCCTCCGTCGGGCCTTCAACGCCGACGTTCTGTATCTCCCAGCCGTCCCCGAAGGACTTGATCTGGACGTCCGCGCTGGACGCGTCAATGAGCGCGTTCTCCAGATCGCCGTAGTTACCGTATTCGTTCTCGCCGACGAGGATCCGGACTTCCTCGCCAGAGGACACGTCGTAGGTCCCCCCGCTCACGTCGCTCGCGTTGACGAGTTCCTTCGCCGACGCGCTGCCGGAAGCGGCGACCGCCGCCGTCGAGGCGAGCGCCGTACCCGCCAGCCGGAGGCATCCGCGCCGGTCGATCGGTGCCCGTCCGGCGAGTTTCGAGCCGAGCCCGGTCGATAACGATCCGTTACAGTCGTTCGCACTGCTGTCCGTGTCGCTTTCGCGGTCGCGTTTCTGCGGCATTGACGATTCACGCCACCGCCACAGGGGACAATAAATGGGCAGTGCAGTTACGGAGCGTTCCGGACCGTTACAGCCCGTTCGAACAGTGCGGAACGAAGTAATCGAACAGTACCCGCTGCGGTCGGGTGGTATGAAATATGAGACCCTGATTCGGGCGAACGGTTGCCGCCGGATCCCGGGCGATCGCGTCCGCGCGAGCACGGACGGACGCCCTGAGTGCCGAAAACACCCCGTTTATCAGCTAGTCGCTCGCTTCGGGGGAGCGAAACGATACGAACGGCCGGTTACTTCGTTCTTCGAGGCCCTACCGTCCAGGTCCCGTCACGGAACCGAGCGGGAGAACCCGACTTCGACGCACGGAACGACCGCGCTCGCCGGTTCGCGCGCGCCGGCACACGGCGATTCGTGTTATCAGATACCATAATCTGGTGCGAAACGACTATGAGCACCGTCAAGTCGGGGGATGATCGGCCACGGAGGGCGAAGCACGGAGAACGCGGCCGGACGAGGCGGCGAACCGGCCTCAATAACTCGATAACAGAACGAGGGCGAGGCGAGCAGCGAGACGGTAAGTCGATCGTGACGGCTACGATCGATCTCGGTCGGCCGACGGTCGGTGCTACCGGTCCCAATCGATCCACTCGTGTTCCCAGCCGCGGCGGCGTTCGGCGGCGCGCTCGGCGAACTCCCGGTCCTCCCTGGTCGTTCGGTTGCGCTCGACGGTATCGGAACGCTCGCCTTCGATGAGTAGCGGCGCGAACGAGACGGCCCCGTGGCGGCTCGCGACCGCTCCGTTCTCGATCGCAACCAAGCGCTGCTCGCCGAGTCCGAGCGGCATTACGAGTCGACCGCCGGGCGCGAGTTGGCTGAGGAGCGCGTCGGGCGGACGGATGGCGGCAGCTTCGAGCAACACGCGATCGAAGGGGGCGTACTCCGGCAGGCCCCGCTCGCCGTTGCGCCGGTCGACGAGTACGGCTCCGTAGCCCGCTCGTCCCAGGTTGTCCCGGGCCTCCCAGACGAGCCGCCGGGCGATGTCGACCGCGTGGACGTTTCGTGCGCCGACGACTTGTGCACACACCGCGGCGGTGTAGCCGACGCCGGCTCCGACGACGAGCACCGAATCCCCCTCCTGGGGGTCGAGAACCTCGAATAGGCGCGCAACCGTGCTCGGAGCGAGGACCTTGGTTCCGTACTGCTCGAACGACCGGTCGGCGTACGCGCCGCGCTCGTCGGGCACGAACGCCTCGCGGGGCACAGTGCGAAAGGCAACGCTCAATGCCTCGCTTTCGAGCACGCGTTTGGAGTCGTGTTCGAGGCCCGCGACCATATCGTCGCGCAGCACCGCGGGGTCCATACGCCGCCTCGGCAGTGAACCCTAATGAATCGCGCGCCTGCCGGCGGCCGTCCCGACGCGTTCGATACGTTCGGCCCGAGTTCCCGATGCGCCATTTCGGATACCGGTCGGCGCACACGCATGAGCGGGTCAGAACGAGCCGGGACTGGCGGCGAAAGAGGCTTTGCTCCGACCGTCGCATTCGGACGAACCGGACGCTCCCGCGGCGTTCGCGCGCAAGCGAGCCGTCCGGCCGTTTCGTGGCGCTTACGAGCGTCTGGCGGCCGCGGCGGAGGGGCGATGATCCGTCCTCCAGGCCGGACCTGTGCGACGACCGGCGGCGGGATCTCGCCGGCGGCGCAGGTCAGGTACGCCGCGTCGTAGGGAGCACCTTCGGGGTAGCCGTCGTGGCCGTCGCCGACGCGGACCGCGACGTTTTCGTAGCCCAGCTCGTCCAATCGGTCGCGGGCCTCGCGAGCGAGGGTCGCGCGGTACTCGACGCTTCTCACTTCGTCGGCGATCTCGGCGGTGACCGCGGCGTGATAGCCACAGTCGGTGCCGATTTCGAGCACGCGATCGTCGGAAGCGCGGTTCAGCAGGTCGGTCATTCGTCCGACCATGTGCGGCGCGCTGATCGTCTGGTCCGCACCGATCGGGAGCGGTCGGTCGGCGTACGCCCGATCCCGGTTCGCCGGCGGGACGAACGCGTGGCGCGGCACCGCCCGGAGCGCTGCGGCGGTCGAGTCGCGTTCGATCCGGCCCCGATCGAGCAGGCGGGCAACGAGGCGCTCACGCTCGGCGCGCCAGTCGTCGATCGGATCGTCGTCGATGGGCATGGTAGACGGCACGTCCCGATCCGGCTTCGAGGCGTCGCGGGTCGGTAGTGCAGCGGTGTGGTTACCAACCCGACCAGGCCGTCGACCCGGAGGACTCCTCGTGGGCGTACACTCGCTTCAGGTCCTTCGCGAAGGCCATGTCGCCGTCGTGATCGAGCTTCGCGAAGCCGTAGCCGTGTGCGTCCTCGCGGACCTGCAAGCCGGTAACCGTGAACCGATGGTCGCCCGCGTTTTCGGTTTCGCCGACGGTGAACTCGTAATCGCCGGGGACGTACATCTCGACGCTTCGGGTCGCGTCGTGGCGGCCGTCCGCCGGGTGCATCGTGACGTCCGTCTTCACGTTGTCGACGACGCGCGTCCAGATCGTCTCGACTGCCTCGACGGGCGCGCGCTCGGCGCGTTGTTCGGTGCCGACCTGCAGACTCGTGATCCGCACGGTGAGGATCGCTTCGTCGGTGTCAACGATGAACTCCTCGCCGACGGCGATCTCCTCGGTGGCGGGTGCGTCGACCGTCGTCGATTCCGACTCGCCGTCCTGGGAGACGATCACCGTGACGCTGCGGGTCTCGGGGCTCCGTAGCGTCGTCTTGTGGACGTGTTCGCAGTCCGTACAGCGAACGGTCGCCTGCCCGCCCGGCGCGAGCATCTCGTGGGCGACTTCGAGCCCGGGCGAACACGACGGACAGGTAACCGCGACGCGTGCTGCGCTGTCGCTCATACCCGCTCTACCGGCCGATCCCCGAAAGCCCTGACGGACGCCGCCGAGAGGACGGCGACCGGTCCGTGGAGCCGGCGGTCCCGCGCTACTCGACCATCGGGAGGTCTACGACCTCCCCGTCCGCGTAGACGGTCGGCTCCCGGAGAACGCCGTCGGTGTGGATCGGTGCGGAGACGCTCCCGCCGATGCCTGTGTCGTCGCCGATCGCGATGTGTACGGTGCCGGCGGCTTTCTCGTCAGCGAGCACCGACCCCACGAGGTCCGTCACGGCGACGTTCGTCCCGATGCCGACCTCCGCGAGATTGCAGGCGTCCTCACCGACTTCTTTGGCGGCGTCGTCCAACTGCTCGCGAACCGCGTCGTCCGATACCTCGGTAACGGTGCCGTCCTCGACGACGAACTCGATCTCGCCGCTGAGGAGGCCACGAGGCATCATCGTCCCGTCGACGACGTAGGTTCCCGAACTCGTCTCAGGGCTCACGAACACCTCTCCTGCGGGGAGATTCGACATCTCGCCGGGGTCGTGGACGATGCCGGTATCGGACAGCCACTCTCGGTCACCCGGTCGAACGGCGAAGTCGGTGCCCTGTGGCGAGGTGATCCGGATCTCTGCTGCCCCTGCGACCTGTTCGAGAATTCTCTCACACTCGCTTGCGATCCGGTCGTAGTCGGCGTCGAGACCCGCGAGGAAGATCTCCTCAGTGATCCCTGGCAGGGTTGCGACCCGTGCACCGGCTTCGTTGGCCGCGGTGCGCGCTCGGGTGTGACTCAGGCTCTTCGCCGTTGGACACAGGACGACGTCGGCGGCGGCCATCGCCGCTCCGATAGGTTCGGGCGGTTCCTCGCCGTGCTGGTCGCCCGGCGGATACCGGACGATCGAGGCGTCACCGGTGCGCTCGCGGGCGGCCCGGTAGAGCGCCTCGCCGACCTCCTGGGTCCGATCGTCGGTGACGACGACACAAGACTCGTCGCTTCCGAGGGCCATACACTGGCCGACCGCGGTGGCAGCGGCCGTGTCGAGCGCCGTTCGACCGCTCCGGTTACGCTCGTCGTTTCCGTCGGTCCCCTCGCTTCCGTCCCGATCGAGGCGGCTCATGGCGGTTCGGAGGGGACGCGATACCGTCAGTGTTCGCCTTGGGGTGCGGTGTCGAACCGCGAACCGGTAGGGCCCGTCGAAGTCCGGGTCCGTGTTTCGGGTTTCCGCGTACATGCGTGATCGAGTAGGTGACCGGCACCGACCGACGACGAGCACTGCGGGCCGGTCGAGAGCGACGGGCGGTGTCTAGTGAAGCAAAGAAGACCGATGGGAACCGGTTCGGGTGGGACCGGAAGAGGCCGGGCGTTCACGGGCGCGAAGCGCCCGTTAGTTCGGGAGAGTGCTACGAGAGACCTCTCGGCATAACGAAAGGCGCGAAGCGCCTTTCGAACTACTTCGTTCTCCCGTAGCTCGGCGACGGCGGGCGAAGTAAGGACCGCAGGAGCGACCGGAGGGAGCGACGAGGACCGCAGCGAGCCCCCCAAGTCGAGCGCCCGGGGGCTTCCAAGACGGTCTCGGCGACTCGTTCCGGAAAAGCTACTGAATCGAGCACAACCGAGCGACGAGCAGAAACCGTTATATCCGGGACTTACACAGGCGGACCCATGCTCCAGGTCGGGATCAATGGCTATGGAACGATCGGCAAACGGGTCGCCGATGCCGTCGTTTCCCAGCCGGACATGGAACTGGCGGGCGTCGCGAAGACGCGGCCGAACTTCGAGGCCGAACGAGCGGTCGCCAATGGCTACCCGCTTTTCGCCGCCGTGCCCGAACGCGTCGAGCGGTTCGCGGCGGTAGGCATCGACCTCGCCGGCGAGGTCGACGAGTTGGTCGAACGCAGCGACGTCGTCGTCGACGCGACGCCCTCGGGGATCGGTGCGGAGAACAAAGAGTTGTACGAGACCTACGACACCCCGGCGCTCTACCAGGGCGGCGAGGACGCCGACCTCGTGAAAACGAGTTTCAACGCACGCGCGAACTTCTCGGAGGCCGTCGGTGCCGATCACGTCCGGGTCGTCTCGTGTAACACGACCGGCCTCTCGCGGCTGGTCGCGCCGATCGAGGAGGCCTTCGGGATCGAGAAGGTACGGGCAACGCTCGTCCGCCGGGGCGGCGACCCCGCACAGAGCGGCCGAGGGCCGATCAACGACGTACTGCCGGACCCGGTTTCGCTGCCCTCCCATCACGGCCCGGACGTCAAGACGATCTTCCCGGACCTCGCGATCGACACGCTCGGGCTCAAGGTGCCCGCGACGCTGACGCACACCCACAGCGTCAACGTCTCGCTCGAACGCGAGGCGAGCGCGGCCGAGGTTCGCGACCTCTTCGAGAACGAATCGCGGCTGTTCGTAATCGGCGAGGACCTGGGTATTGACGGGTCGGGTGCGATCAAGGAGTTCGCGCTCGACGCCGGCCGCCCGCGAGGGGACGTCTGGGAGAACTGCATCTGGGGCGAGTCGATCGCGGTAGAAGGATCGGATCTCTATCTCTTCCAGGCGATTCACCAGGAGTCGGACGTCGTGCCCGAGAACGTAGACGCCGTGCGAGCGGTGACCGAAATCGAGGACGCCGAAACCAGTATCGAGCGGACGAACGAAGCGCTCGGAATGGGTTTCTAACGGGGGCTCCGAATCCGGGTTCCGGGCCGCTCGGTCGGTCAGCGGTGTTAAGTTAGCGCCAATGAGACAGAAGAGCGGTATAGAACGGTTTGAAAGCCCCCTCCCGCTCGGCTTCTGCTCGCGGGCCGGGGGCCCGCTCGCATGGTCCGTGGGACCTTCGGTCCCTCGCTACCCGCGGCTCGCTGCGCGTGGTTCGAGACGGCTTCGCCGTCTCGTCATCACGAGAGAGCTAAGCTCTCTCGAACGACTTCACTCCCTCGTGGTTCAAGAGAGCGAAGCTCTCTTATCATTGCGGGAAATCCGCGATTTCCCGCTTGCAGCAAAAACGCTCCGCGTTTTTTGCCACATCACGAAAATATTCGATTTTCGAACGATTTCACTCGGTCGTTCCAGTGCTTACTTCGCCGGGGTTCGACGAAGGACTCGCTCCGCTCGCCCTTCGAGCTCTCGTTCAGGCTCGACATCGAGTCTCGAATCGCCGGAAGGCTTTTTGACGTGTGTAGCCCATTCATCGCCATGAGACGTGACGATCGTGATCGGGACCGCGACCCGTTCGACGACCTGTTTCGCCAACTCGAACGGATGATGAACGAGATGATGGGGGGCGGGGTGGACATGGATATGGACATGCACGTCGAGAACGGCTCCGATTCGCCGGCGGAAGCTCACGCCACGGTCTACGAGGAAGGCGACGTCGTCCGCGTCGTCGTCGACCTGCCGGGCATCTCGAAGGAGGGCGTCTCGCTCGAATGCGACGGAAAGACTCTCAGTATCGACGCCACGAGCGAACGCCGCGAGTACGAAGAACGCGTGCGCTTGCCGACGAGAGTCGACGAACACGCCGCCGACGCCACGTTCAACAACGGCGTTCTCGAAGTCGTCTTCGAACGCGCCGACGCCTCCGCGAACATCAACGTCGACTGAGACGGCTGCTCGGTTGCTCGTCTCCCTACTGCTCTCGTCTCCCGGCTTTCGGGGTCGGTCGTTCGATTCGTTTCCCATCGCTCGTGTACCTTCCTCGACTCCCATGTCCCGGTAGCGTGATACTACCAGGGGATCGAACCGAGACCGAACGCTCACGCCGCCGTAGCGCGGATCAGCGCGGCGAGATCGTCGTAGAAGCCCTTCCGATACTTCGAGGTGTCGTCGATCGTCGGACGGGCGTTGGTTTCGGTGACGACCGTTCGCTCCCCCGACACTAAGACGTCGACGCCGAGATAGGGGATATCGAGCACGCTCGCAACGCGCTCGGCGAGGCCGGCGACTGCCGTCGGTGGCGAGACGCCGACGGCCGTCGCGCCGCGGTGGACGTTATGTTTCCAGCCCGCCCCCCGGCGCTCGACCGCGCCGACACACTCGCCGTCGAGAACCATGACCCGATAGTCCCGCGCGTCGGGGAGGAACTCCTGGACCAGAAACGACTTGTCCTCCGTTGCCGGGAACTCGTGGATCAGATCGAGGTAATC
>PXRY01000037.1 GCA_003022925.1 Halobacteriales archaeon QS_8_65_32
CAACGGCCGTCCCACGTCGCAGCGACGCGAGAGCGCGAACCGGTCAGGGAGCATGACGAGCGCCGTCGTCCGGGGCCTTTCCTCGCTCGCGACGACGCTGATCCGACTTGCAGTGCTATTCACAGTGCTCTCGCTCGCGGCGGTCCCGTTCGGCGGTACCGGCATCCCGGCCGTCGACGGAACCGCCGACGAGGCCTACGACGCGATCGAGGACCTGAGCGCCGACCTGAGTGCGGCGTTGTCCGACGGGACCGACGGAACCGACGAAGCGGTCGGCGAGGCGGATCGGTCGGAGTCGGTTGCCGGGAACGTTTCCGCGGCCGACGCGAACGCGAGCGGGTCGAACCCGACCATCGACCGGGCGGCGACCGAACGCTACATCCACGAGTTCATCAACGCCGAACGCACAGAACGCGGCCTCGAACCCTTAGCGTCCGACGCCGAGTTGCGCGAGGTCGCACGGTACTACAGCGCCCGGATGGCACGGGAGGACTTCTTCGCCCACACCGCTCCGGACGGCGGGACGCTTTCCGACCGGTACGACCGCTTCGACTACGACTGTCGCGTTCCGGTAGAGAACGGACGGGTCGCGACCGGCGGAGAGAACTTGGCGTATACCTTCTACCGAACGCCAGTGCGAACCGACGGCGGGGTCGAGTTGTACGATAGCGAGCGCGAACTCGCCCGGGGGATCGTCGATGGTTGGATGAACTCCGCCGGCCACCGGAAGAACCTGCTGCGACCCTACTGGGCACACGAAGGGATCGGCGTCTACGCAATTGAAGAGGGCGGCCGACTCCGCGTGTACGCGACACAGCACTTCTGCTGACCGTCGGCATCACGCGGGACGCCAACGGTCGATCGTTACCTCGTTACTCGAGTTACCCGAGCGGTCTGACGCACTCGCGACAGTACGTGAAGCCCGGATCGACGTCGTTGAGCGTGCCACACCGCGGGCAATGACGCCCCGATGTTGAGGCGGCTCGGACCCGGTCCCGGTGTCCGTCCCCTCGGTCGGCGTTCCCGGGCGCGTCCGGCGAATCGATCCCGTGGGATGACTCGCCGACGGCCGGCCCCCGGTCGGTGTTCGGGTGCTCGCGCGGCGGCGCAGTCCGTTCGAGCGAGCGCTCGCCGCTCGTCGCGTTCGTACCGGCGTCGTCGCGGTCCCTGAGGTACCGGTAAATGAGTACCTGTAGCAGGCTGAAGCCGACGACGTACGCGACGACCCATCCCCAGAGCTCCATCTGCTGTGCTATGGGTTCTCACGATACTTTGTACCTTCGGTCCGTACAACTCTCGAAACGTGAAATAAACCGTCGATACAGCGCCGGGTTGGGGGGCCGCGAGTGAGCGACCCCTCCTCCCGTCCTCCCGCCGTCGGAAGCGCCCCGGCGAGGTCGGTACGGTTAAGACGGGGCGAGCGGTCGAACGGGTATGGCTCGTCGCCGCCGTCTGCTCGCTTTCGGTCTCGTCTTCTTGTTGTGTGTCTCTGCGCTCGGCGTGCAGGGCATGACCGCAGAGGTCGGGACGAGCGCGCGCGCGGCCGGCGACGGACCGTATCCCGGAAACACGCTCATCAGCGTCCAGACCTACCGCGAGAACGACGGCCGGCTCATCGAGGTTACGCCCGCCGGCGAGACCGTCTGGGAGTTCGACCCGCCGAACGCACGGGTGTTCGACGGCGAGGAACTCGACAACGGCAACATGCTCGTTACCTACACGACGCGACTCCCCTCCGCAGAGTGTCCCGAGCGATTCTTGCAGTACGAGGGAAGCCACTGCATCCGCAACCAGGTGGTCGAACTCGACGGCGACACGCTGCAAGGGAAACAAGAAGTCGTCTGGCGCTACGCCTGGCTCGACGAGAAGCTCTTCGGCCACGAGGTCCACGATGCCGACCGCCTGCCGAGCGGCGAGACGGCGATCGCCGACATGGGCAACGATCGGGCCTTCATCGTGGACGGCGAGGGCAACGTCACCTGGGAGTGGCGCGCGACCGAACACTTGGGCGCGAACACCTCGTTTCGCGAACAGTACGGCGGGCCACCGAACCCAGGCCGCGAGCGCGACTGGACACACATGAACGACATCGACTTACTCCCGAACGGGAACTTCGAGCTCTCGGTTCGCAACTTCGACGTCGTGCTCGAAGTGAATCGCCAGTCGAAGGAGATCGTGGGCGTGCTCGGCGAACCGGGCAAACGCTCTCTCATGCACCACCAGCACAACCCCTACCGGCTCACGCGCTGGGGGACGACGGTCATCGCCGACTCGGAGAACCACCGGGTGATCGAGATCGACCGCGAGACCGAGGAGATCGTCTGGTCGTACGGCGGCAAGGACCTGCTGCGATACCCACGGGACGCCGATCGTCTGCCGAACGGCAACACGCTCATTACCGATACGATCAACAACCGGGTAATCGAGATCAACCCCGAAGGCGAGATCGTCTGGGAGTACGAGGGGATCCGTATCCCCTACAGCGCCGACCGTCTCTCCATCGACGAGGAAGACGGCAGAACCGTCCCCGGCTGGCGATTGGATGAGCAAACCGAGGAGGTCGGGACGGTCGTCGGCACGGTGCGCCAGTTGGAAGGGTGGGGCGCGTGGGTGTTCCCGATCTGGATGCGCCTACCGGAGATGGCGGCCTTTTTAGGAGCTGTGCTCGCCGGCCTCGCCATCGTCGCGGACCTCGGGGTCGGCTGGTGGCGACAACGCTGACGGCGATCTCTACCCGAGCGCCGCCCGACCTCGTGTGTCGCTACGGTCACGGACACACGCTGCGGTCGCGGACGTACGGGGCCGCGGACACACGGTTCCGGCGGTACGCCAGTTCTCGCCGGGCGCTATCGTGGCCGGATCCGGAGCACTCGGTCGTCGGGTTTCGCGGGCGAGCCGCGTCCATCACGGTTGCTCGTCGTCACGTAGAGGTGGTCGTCGGGCCCGGTAAAGGCGGTTCGCAGGCGGCCGAACTCCCCGGAAAGGAGGGTACCCTGCTCGCCGACGGTTCGGCCGTCTACCTGCGCTCGTCCGAGGAACGCCCCCGTGAGCGTGCCGAAAAAGAGGTCGCCTTGCCAGTCAGCGATCGGCCCGTCGTAAAACGCCGCGCTCGCGGGCGCGACCGTCGGCGTATAGGTCGCGAGCGGTGCGGTGAATCCGCCGTCGGAACCGTCGCCGCTGCCGCCATTCCCGCCGCTGTCGCCGCCGGTTCCCATCACGTCCGGCCAGCCGTAGTTCCCGCCGGGTTCTAAGAGATTGATCTCGTCGTCGTGGTCCGGACCGTGTTCGGTGCCGTACAGCCGCCCGTCGCGAAAGGCCAACCCCTGGGGGTTGCGGTGGCCGTAGGAGTAGATCGCACTCCCGAAGGGGTTCTCGGGGTGGGGAGTGCCATCGAGCGTGTATCGAAGGACCTTGCCAGCGAGCGAGCCGCGATCCCGTGCGAACCCGCTGCGGCTCGCGTCGCCCGCGGTGACGTACAGCGCGTCGCCGTCGATCGCGAGGCGACCGCCATTATGAATGCTCGACGCCGGAATCCCCTCGACGATCGGTCGAGCGGTCGATTCGAGGTCCGCGAGGTCGCCACGCAGCACGCGATTACGGATGCCCTTCGAGGTGCTGTACGTCTGGTAGAGGTAGACGACGTTCCGACCCCTGGGATCGAATTCGAGCCCTAATAATCCGCCCTCGCCGGCCGGTTCCGTGCCGTCGGTGAGGTCGGCGACGACCTCGGGTTCGCCGCCCGTTCCGCCGGCGACGCTGGGTACTTCGAGGAGTCGGCCCGGTCGCTCGGTGAGGTACAACGCGTTGTCGCGGAAGGCAGCCCCCCAAGGCACTTCGAGGTCCGAGGTAATCGTCTCGACGCGTGCGTCGACGGCCCCGAGCGTGCCCCCGGAACCGGACGTGCCCGGGTCGCCCCCCGAACCACCCGGACGGAAGCCCGAGCACCCCGCGAGCCCCGAAGCGGCCGCTGTAGCGGCGGCCGCCCGGAGGTACGTCCGTCGGTTCATGATCGTATTATTATTAGGAGCTCCGAACGGAAAACGCCTCCCCCGACGGCGATCGACCCGCTCGGCCAGCGCTCGAAAAACGAAACGAAGTCACCAACGGGACGATGACCCACGCCGGCGAACCCGAGCGAACAGCGCATGGTGGCCACCGGCGGCCTCAGTAGTTCTCCGTACGAAGTTTGTAGTTAAAGACGAACGGCTCGGTCGTCGCGTGCAACCCCTCGCCGGTGTCCCGGCTCGACAGCGTCCGGAGGTAGATCTTCTCGTTTTCGAGCGAGCGCCCTCGGAGGTAGTTCTCGGGATTGAGGTACTTCTGATCGTCTAACATCTCGCGTTCGAGCCCGTCTATCGACTGCTCGTACTCGATCAGGTCCGCGTCGTACTGGAGCGCGTAGGTCCGCTGGCCGGGCTGTTCGACGACGATCCGTTCGGGTCCATCGGCGTTCTCGACGCGCAGTCGTGGCGTTCCGGCGCGGTCGAAGCCCGTTTCCTCGGGGACCGCCCGCCAGGATCCGTTCTCGTCGGCGCTGACGCTCGCCCGGTCGAACGCCGGTTCGATCCCGACGTGAAACGTGTACTTCGGGTAGCCGTTAGTAACTCGATAGCCCGTTGTCGGGTGCCGAGAGATCAATGTACAGGTGCCGTCGGCGAAAAACGACCAGTCGACGATATACCGGTAGGGGCCGTAGTTCTGCCCGAAGCGCCACTCCCAGCGGTCCTCCGACCCCGTGTGGAACGTGCCCCGGATACGGAAGCCGTCCGGTAGGTCGTGGGTCTCGACGACGCCCGGTCCGCTCACGCCTAACGGGTCCCAGAAATGGTAATTGACCGTCTCGCCTTCGGGGACGCCGGGCGCTTGCATGCCGAAGGGTTCGTAATCCGAGAGCATCCACGGAATGTCCGTTTGCCGGCCGAAGACGGGTTTGCCCTTGTAGCTCGCCTCGATCCGGTAGCCGTCGTGCAAGCTGTTCTCCCAACTCACCTCCCAGTCGGCCCCAGTCACGGTTTCGGGCGGATCGAAGTCTCCGGGGACCGGAAGCGACCCGCGCGGCACCTCGTAGTCCGGGCTGTCCCTCTCCACGTCGGCGACGATATCGGAAAGCGGATCGGGCGAGTTCCGCGTCGGGGTGAAGACCCCTAACAGTTCCTCGGCGTCGGTGTCGACGATCGTCGCGAGCGAGACGATCTCGCCCTCGCGGTCGTTCCAGTTGAACCCCGCCGTCGACAGCGAGTAAAGCGGGTACTCCGACGAGAAGGCGGAAACCAGGTCCCGCGCCGAGAAGTCGAGATACCAGTTCTTGCCGGCGAGCACCTCACTCACCCGCGAGTCCGAGAGCGAGAGTTCCGCCGCGGTGAAGTCGGTGTTCTCGTGGTTCTCCTCGATCGTATGGGAGGCACCGTTTCGCCAGCGACCGACGTCGAGTTTCAACAATCGATCGCTCTCCCGGTCGACGACGCCTCGAACTCGTCTAATATCGTCGTAGGTGATCGTATACTCCTCTTCGAGCGCCCCGCCGTTCTCGACGGTCATCGTATGGGGCGCGAGGATCTCGACGACGTCGCGTCCGTCGAAGATCCGGTGGTACGCGCTCGACGAGACCGCGCCGGTCACGGCGCTCGCGACCTCGGGGACAGCTAGCACCCGTCGCAACGCGACGAGCTTGCGGTTCGCGACGAGGCCGCCGTAGGCCCTTAGATTCCGCGGGCTCACGTAGCGCAACTCACCGACCGGCGGCAGCTCCTCGGGTTCGTCGGTCGGCTCGTCCGTTTCGGTCTCGGTCGGCGTTTCGGCGTCGGTCGTCGTTTGCGTCGCCGGTGGGGTCGGCGTCGCCGTCGCCGTCTCGGTGCTCGTCGGTGCAGGCGTGTCCGTCCGCGCGCTCCGTGAGTTCTCGCTACACCCCGAAAGCGTCAGTACCGTGCCGGCGAGCGCTGCCCTAAGGAAGTCCCGTCTGTCGTATCGCCGTCCGTCCTGTGGCCCTGTCATCGGTATCGAGTCCCGTCGTCGCGTCGTGACCGTCCCGTTCGTCTTCCCCTCGTCGGCGCTCCAGAGTCGTCGCTCCTTCGTTACGGTATCTCGGCTCGCCGAATTTAAAAGGCCGTCGGAGCCGTCGAGTTGGATGCGAACGGATTCGGACATCGAACACGGGTCGAACGCCGGTCGGTCCCGATCGGTCCTCAGCAGTCACGGTCGACGCCCGGCTGGGATCCGATCGCGGTTCGTCCCGTCGGTCGCTTCCGCGGAACCCGGCTCGTCGTCGAGAAGCGAGGCGTAGAGTCCTTCTATCCCGTCGGTGATCCGCTCCCAGGTGAAGGCGTCGGCGTACGTCCGGATACCCTCGGCGTCCCACTCGCGACCGAGCGCCTCGGTCAGAGCCGCCGCGAGCGCGTCGGGGTTCGCCGGTTCACAGAGCAGCCCGTACGCCTCGTCGGTGATCACCTCGCTAACGCCGCCGACTGCGGTGCCGATGTAGGGCTTCCCACAGCCGAGCGCCTCGAACATCACCGTCGGATTGCCCTCCGAAAGGCTCGGGAGACAGAAGGCATCACAGGCGTTCATCCAGACGTCGACCTCGCGTTCGGGGACGTAGCCCAATATCTCGACGTGGTCTTCGAGGCCGCGTCGCCGCACCCGACGTCGGAGGTCACGCAGCGTCGCGCCCTGGCCGCCGATCACACACAGCGCGTCGGGGAACTCGGCGACGACCCGCTCCATCGCCTCGACGAGGAATCGATGACCCTTCCGGCGTTTGAGCGTCCCAAGGGTAAAAATAACCTTTCGGTCCGGATCGACACCCAGCTCCGATCGCGCCTCGTCCCGGTCCAACAATCGGTAGCGATCGCGCGAGAAGCCGTTGGGGATCGCGCGGACGTTCTCGCTATAGCGTTCTAACAGGGGGACGTCACGCTCGTTCACCCGAACAATGGCGTCGGCGTCGCGCCACGTCTCGTAAACGTCCGGAAGTCCCGAGGTGTACTCGTCGAGGAATCGGTCGCGGTTCGCGTGAACCGTCAACACGACCGGGACCTCGCGGTCGGCCCCCAGACGCGTCGCTGCGTAGCCGGCGGTCCACGTGAAGTGTGCGTGGATCAGGTCCGGGTCGATACCCAGCCGGTCGACCTGCGCGCGGAGCGCCCGGGCGTGTTTGCCCCCCAGCCGTTCGTACCCGCGGTCGGTCGGGAGGTACCAAAGCGGCGTCACCGCGACGGTGACGTTTTCGGGCACGCTCGCCAGGTCGAGTTTCGCCTCCTTTCGGTAGGGCCGGAGCCACTGGATCGGGAGGTAGTCCGAAACCGCCGCGATCGGGTTATACCGGACGAGAATCGTAACGCTATCGAACGCCGCGGCCAATGGGTCGACCTGGCTCTTGACGAACGTGTCGTAGTTGTGGCAGACGATCAGCAGGTCACGATCGGCCCACCGACCTACCTGAGGCGATTCGACGACTTCTGAGGGCGGCATCGTTCGTGTGGAGAGGGCCATTGTTTGTACGTGCTTTATTGGTCTTAAGTAACTGTCGACGAAATTTGAATGTAACTCGAACCGATGTCGGTGCACGCTGAGGGTTCGTCTGCCCACAGCAACGGGGCTAAAGAAACTTGCGGCCGGTCCTGACAGTTATTCGCGGGTTTGAGCCTCGAGCCTTTCGTTCGCCTCTAAGTCGAAGATCATCGAGAGCACCAGTAGCGTACAACCGACGGCGGTGGTGAGCGCGCCGTAAGTCAGCGAGCCGGCTGTCGAATCGGTCGCGGACTCCTTCGCCGAGAGCGCCCGCCGAAGCGTGGCAACGGCCTCTACGATGCCGGTTCCCGTTACGAGCGCGCCGAGCCCGTATAGTAGCGCGAGCGGGTGGAAACCGAGCAACAAGTAGCGTGTCTTGAGCCGCCAGAGGAATCCCCGGAGCAGTAGCAACGAGACTTTCCTGATGTATTCTTCGTATTTGATGCTAGACGTCTCCTCGCCGTAGCGCGCCGGCATACCGACGTCAGTAACCCGGGCGCGCTCGACGTTGAGCTTGATCAACAGGTCTGTACAGTAGCCGTAGTACTCGTACATCCCCTCGACGTCGACCGCCGCGAGCGCTTCCGTCGAAATCGCAGTGTAGCCGTTCTGGGGATCCATCGTCTTCCAGTAGCCGCTCGCGATCTTCGTCAAAAGGGTGAGAATCGAGTTGCCGAACAGCCGGAAGGTAGGCATCTCCTCGCGGGTGGTTGGGTCAAGCAGTCGATTGCCCTTCGTGTACTCGGCAGCGCCCTCGACGATCGGATCGAGGAATCGGGGCAACATCCGCGAGTCCATCTGACCGTCGGCGTCGATCGTCGCGACAATGTCGACCGGCGACCCGTCTTCGAGCGCGGCGAGGTAACCGGTCTTGACCGCGCCGCCGGCACCGCGATTCCGTTCGTGACGGATCGGTACCGCTCGGCCGATCGGCTCGTGCACCTCCGCACGCGCGAACAGGGCGCTTTTGGCGTACCCGTCGCCGATCGAACGTCGCGAGAGCGCCGTCCGCGCGGTATTCTCACCGTCGCCGTCAGCGTCGCCCGAAGCCGCCGTCATGTCGCCGTCGCCGGAACCGACGGCGTCTCGGTTTTCCCCTGCTCGGGCCGTGGCGTCGGCGGCCGCGAGGATCTCCGCCCAGGTGCCGTCGGTCGAACGGTCGTCGACGACGTACACTCGATCGACGAACGAGGGAATCCCGGTGATGACGTCCCCGACGAACCCTTCCTCGTCGTAAGCGGGGACGACGACGCCGACGGTGTGTTCGCGATACATCTATAGCGTGACGTACTCGAATGCGTGTTGGGAGTCCGTCCCTTCGTGTCTGAAGACGGCGTGGGGATCGGCGACGACCGGCTGGTCGCCGAGCTCGCTTCGGATCCCCTCTAAGTCGTACTCGGTGATCTCCCGGTGTGGCGTCATGATCAACGCGGCGTCGAACCCCTCGAACGATAGCTCTTCCTGGGCATCGATGTTGAACTGCCGTTCGATCGTGGCGTTCTCGACGTGGGGATCGTAGGCGGCGAGGCTCACGCCCGCCGATCGCAGCAACGAAATGCACGTTTCGATCGCGGACGAGCGAACGTCGTCGGTGTTGGGTTTGTACGCCACGCCGAAGACCACCATCGACGGTTCTTCGAGGGCGGCCTCGCCCCCGTTCGTCGCCAGCGCGGTTTCGGCCGTACCCTCCCTCGCCGTCGTCGCCTGCACTGTCCGTCCGACCCGTTCGGCGCGTTCGGCGAGCGCCGCGAGGGTCATATCGGCTAACCGTTCGGGTACTCGGTTGTTCACATCCCGTGCCGTTTCGATTAGATCGGCGGTGTACCCGTCGCGATTGGCCTTGTGGATGAGGTAGTAGGGGTCGACCGGGATACAGTGCCCGCCGACGAGTCCCGGTTGGTACTTGTGGAAGTTCCACTTCGTGCCCGCGGCTTCTAACACCGAGTGGGTGTCGATGTCCCAGTGGCCAAAGAGCGCGGCGAGTTCGTTGACGAGCGCGATGTTGACGTCGCGCTGGACGTTTTCGATGCATTTTGCGGCCTCTGCGACTTCGATGCTCGGCGCGCGATAGACGCCGGCACCGACGATCGAACTGTACAGATCCGCCAGGTCGTCGCGGACGGCCTCACTGCCGCCGCTGACTACCTTCACGACGTTGTGAAGCCCGTGTTCGCGATCGCCTGGGACCGCACGCTCGGGCGAGTACCCCACGTAGAAGCCCTCGCCGGCGGACCATCCTGAGGTTCGGGAAATCGCCGGCGCGAGGATCTCCTCGGTAGCACCGGGGAAGACGGTCGATTCGAGTACGACGGTCGTCCCCCGCTCGATGTGCTCGCCGATCGTCTCGCCGGCGGCTTCGACGTAGCTCAGATCCGGCCGGTAGACCTCGTCAACGGGCGTCGGGACGGCGATAACCACGTACTCCGCAGAATCCATCGCAGCGGGATCGTCGGTGAAGGTGATATCGCTGGACTCGACGCGGGCGTCGCTGATCTCGCCGGTGGTATCGACGCCGCCGCGGAGGGTGCGGACGACGTCGGGGGAGATGTCGAAGCCGGTAACGTTGTAGCCCTCAGCGTCGAACGCGACCGCCAGCGGGAGACCGACGTACCCCATGCCGACGACACAGATATTCGGGCGCATAGCAGCCAATGTTGTTCGATCGAAGTCGTGCGCCGCTAAAAGCCTTTATGGCTGCATTCGTCGCCATCCCTGGTGTGTGCTGTCTTTACACGCTGAGAAGCGGGCGGGCGCGAAACGTCACCGTCGTGCTTCGAGCCCCGCGTAGAGGACCGAAGCTGACCCGTTGAATCGACGATGGCAACGATGGCAGCGGCGACGGCGATGGCGGTGACGACGATGGCCGACCCGACCGACTAACGCAGTCCTGGCGTCGATCGACGGGTCGATTTGGGGTCATCGACGGCTCGAGCGACGAACCGGAAACCGGGACTCGGATCGGAAAACCGAACTTCGGTCGGGAAACCGGGATTCAGGTCGGAACCATCGGGACCTGGCTCGGAAGCCGGGAGCCGGAATGCGAACTCCGGACTCCGAGCATCGGGAGTCCGGAGTCGAGACTCGGGCTTACCCCGGCGGGGTGCGGTCGCGACCGAACTCGTCGAAGACCTCCAAGTCGTCGGGCAGGTCGTCGTCGATCCGGCGCTGTTCCCGGTTGTCCTCGTTCGCGTCCTCGACCGGTTCGGCGACCGATTCCCAGCCGGGTTTGATAGTAATGCTCTTTGCGGGCGTGCCGACGGCGACGTGGTGGGCGGGGATGTCACGCTGGAGGATCGACTTCGCGCCGACCATTGCGTTCTCGCCAACACGGACGCCCGCACGGATCATCGAGTCGTACCCACACCGGGCGTCGTCGTCGAGTATCGTGTGGTAGTTCGTGATCTCGGTTTGATCGACCAGATCGTGATCGTGGCTGTAGACGTGGGTCGTATCGGCCATGCTCACCCGATCCCCGATCGAAAGCCGACCCCGATCGTCCAAGTGGACGCCGTCGTGGATCACCGTGTTATCGCCGATGGTAATATTATGACCGTAGGTCATCGTGATCCCCTTGAATAGCCGAAGGCCTTTGCCGGCCTCCTCGAAGAGGTGCTCGGCCAACATCGCCCTGAACCCGAGCGCGAACTCGACGTTATCGGCCATCGGGGTGGCGTCGAACTGTCGCCAGAGCCACTGGAGGTGTTTCGACTCCTCGAACTTTCGTTCGTTCTTCTCGGCGTAGTACTCCGATTCGAGCGTCGAGTTACACGGGTCATACCCTTGAAGGCGAACGCGGGTCGCGGGCGACACCTCTTCGCCGGCCTGCCAGCGCTCGTAGGCTTCGCGATCACCGTACAGATCGACCAACACGTCCGTGACGACGTCACAGGTGTCCTCCGGACCCGAGAGTCGCTCGTCGACCGCGGAGAGAAAGGCCTCCAAGCCGGCTTCGGCGTCATCGGGCAACGAGACGTGGCGCTTCGTCATAGCTCCGCTACCTCATCCTCGTTCATAGGGATTTCCGTCGTCCGTGTGGAGTGTCACGCCTGCCGTCACGTTCACCGGTCGTCAGTTGTTCCGTCAGCCAGCGGAGAAATTGCAGAGCAACGGCAGAAAAACCACGAAGCTGGAACCGTTCAGCAACGATCACCTGGCGGCGTCCGATCGAACGACGAGGGCCGACACAGAGCGTCTCGGACGGGATTGAAAGGGGCCGACCGCTCGGCGACGGCGGGCGACGTAAGCACCACAGGTGAGCGACCGAAGGGAGCGAGCCGAGCAGCGTGGTTCGAGAGAGCGAAGCTCTCTCGTTATCACAAAAGACCGCGCAAAGCGCGGTCTTTTGAACGACAGCGAGCCCCCCGAGCCGAGCGTGTCGGGGGGTTTCAAAGCAGTCTGATCGGCCTTTTTGTCGAACGCTACTACGCCAAGCACCGCTGACCGATCAGGCGAGAAAGACGTGTCGGGGCCGGTCGGTGAGCATGTCGCGGCCCTGACTCACCGTCTCGCGGAAGGCGTCGCTCCGGAAGAAATCCATCGCGTCCTCGCGCGAGCGCCACTGGCTCGAAATGAACGTGTCGTTCTCGTCGGCTCGGTTGACCAACAGATCGGTCTCCAAGTGTCCGTCCATGTCCGCCAAGAGGTCGGTAACCCCGTCGAAGCTCGTAACGAACTCCTCGCGATACTCAGGTTTGATGGTGTAGAACATCCCCATCGTCCCGAAACCCGACTCCTCGCCGGCCCGCGAGACGACCTCGGGCAGGTCGGCGAGAAAGCCTCCAGCGGTGTCGGCGGCCTTGCGTGTCTCCCAGATGCTCACGATCGCGGCGCGCCCGCCGCCCCGGGCGGCGTAGACCGCCGTCTTCACGTGGGTGTCGTAGTGTGCGAAGTTCGCCCGGAGGTCGTCGACCTGGGTCTCTAACTCGTCGGCGTCGTGCTCGGAGTACAGTACCATCGCGTAGACGTCCTCGCCGTGGGGCTGGCCGGCGTAGATATCCAGATCCTCGAGTTCGCCGCGGATGTCGTCGTCGGTGTCGTCGGTGCCCGCCACAGCCGCCTCGTTCGTGCTTGCCTCTCGCGCTTCGGCGGCCGAACTACCATTACCGTCGCTGCCGCCGCCATTACCGTCAGCGCCGACGGGACCGACCCGGTGGTCGGTCACGCCGGGCAGGTCGGCGAGGAATCCAGCGGCGGTGTCGGCGGCCCGTTCGTTCTCCCAGACGCTCGCAACGGCGGTGAGGTCCTCTCCAGTGCCGACGCTCGTCGCGACGTGGGTGTCGTAGTGGTCGAAGTTCCCGCGCAGGCCGTCGACCGCTTCGCCGACCTCGCTCTCGTCGGCTTCGCTCTCGACGAGAACTGCGTACGCGCCATCGGGGGCCTCGATCGAGTCGTCTATCGCCTCGACCGCCGGACCGAGGCTGGGGTCGATCGACTCACCCTCGGTGCCGCCGTCGGCGCTCGCCCCGTCGGCCGGTCCGACCCGGGCACCGGCTGCCGCCGCATCGCCGGTCGCTGCTGCGTCGTCCGCGGCCGCCGTCTCCTCGACGATTCCCTCCTCGGCGCTCGGAACCGCCTCACCGGCCATGTACGCGCCGAGGTCAGCCGGTGGAAATCGTCGTCCGAAGTAAAACGGGCCGAACTCAGCGTAGCGCGAGGTCGAGGGGTCGAAGCGCATCTCGTAGAGCAGCTGTTTCACCTGGGCCGGGTCGTCGGAAAAGAGCGTTACCCCCCACTCCCAGTCGTCGAAGCCGACGCTGCCGGTGACGACCTGGACCACCTTGCCGGCGTACTTGCGGCCGATATCGCCGTGGGCGCTCATGTGCTCGGCGCGCTCGTCGAAGGGCAGGTCGTACCAGTTGTCGACCTCGCCACGGCGTTTGTCCATGGGGTAGAAACAGACGTACTCGGCGTCGGGCAAGGTCGGGTGCAGGCGCATGTCGATATAGCGCCGAAGGCCGGCGTCCATCTCCTCGTCGTCGAGATCGGTCGTGTAGCCGCTCGCCTCCGTAACCGAGACGAACGAGTCGGTGTGGTCGGTGAAGTCGCCGAATTTCGTCCGCTCGAATCGGCGTTCGGCGCGTTCGACGTCGGCCATACTCGGCCGGAGGTGCAAGACCATGAGATCGGCCTCGTGACCCAACACGGCGAAGACGGCGCTCGCGCCGCCGGAACCTTCGCCGTCGCTTTCGGCATCGCCGGCTTCGATGTCCGCTAAGGCTTCGTGACGGCGGAGGTAGTCGGTACCTTCACCGATCGCCCGCTCGCGAACCGCCTCGGGGGCCGCGCGCCAGGCGTCCCAGTCGATCGTTCGGAAGTCGTGCAGCGCATACCAACCCTCCTCGGTCTGTGGGGGCTCGCGTCGTTCCATATCTATCCATAGTGCGCCACGAACATGTGCGTTGTGCGTCGATCGGTTCACTTCGATGCGACGCCGCCGGGCGACCTCGAACCCTCACTCGAAAGCGATGCGGTTGACGCCGACTAAGAGGGCGACGGCGACGACGATGACGTCCCCGCCGACGGGCGTCGACTGGATGCCGAGCGCGACAATGAGCGTCGTTGCACACGCCGGCGCGTGATGGAGGTCGGTTACGAGCATCCCGCCGGCGGTCAGCGCCGTTGCGACCGTTGCGCTCGCGGCGAGTCGTAGCCACGCGATCGAGAAGGGCGACAGCGAGTCCGTAACGGCGATCGGAGCCGCGAGCGCGTGGTAGGCCGCCAGCCCGGTAAGAACGCCGACGACGTGCCCGCCGATTAACCCGCTGGGGTCGGCTCGCCGCCGCGTCGGGCCGAGTCGCGAGCACGAACGCCGAGGGACCGAGGCTCGGGAACAGTGCCGGGAGTCCGGTCGCCCACGCTAACGTTCCAACGACGGCAATGAGCAGTCCCGCATGGAGGCTCGTCCCGATCCGTCGGTCCATGAGCGATACCGAGAGAACACGGTGTCAAAGTCAAAACGCCGCCGGTAGCTATCTCACGAAGGATCGGTCGCATCGCAGGATGGCTCCCCGAGACCGAAGGCCGCTAGAAAACACCCTTCGACGGATCGCCGAGATGTCGGTCGACATCGTGTACAACGTCGTCGTTCTCGGCGTTCAGGCATCCATCTCGATGTCGGATTCGTCGGACCCGCGGACGATGTAGCTGTAGTTCAGCAACGCGACGAACGCTACCCCGCCGATCACGTTGCCAACGGTAGTGAGTAGCACGAACCGGAGCCACTCGAAAATCGAGATGTCCGCGCCGGCCAGCATTCCAACGATAATCTCGCCGTTGGTCGCGATAATGTGTGGGAGGTGGCCTACACCGATGAGGAACGCTATCACGAAGATCACGACGATGCGGCTGATCGTATCGCCGACCGACGTGAGGATCCAGGCGAGCAACGCCATCAACCAGCCGGCGAGGATCGCACCGGCGAACATCTCGACCGGCGAGAGATCGATGAAGACCTTCGCGATGTCGACGAACAGCTGTGGGTTGATGACGTTGAGTGCGGGACCGAGAACGACGATGAAGCCGGCGAACAGCGAGATACCAACCTGGTTGCTGAGGTAGACGAGCGTCCAGAGCCGGCCGAACTATGAGAGGGAGGCGGATCCGTCCAACACGGGGAGAACGGCGAGTGTCGTGTGTTCGGTAAACAGCTCGGTCCGGCTCACGATGACGAGGACGAACCCAACGGTGTAGCCGATCGACTCAAGAAATCGAGGAATAGGAGCGCCGAAGATCCCGCGGCGAGCGTCCCCATGAGGAACAAAGCGAACACGCCGAGGCCGAGAGTTAACCCACAGGAAAGCGCCGAGAGGAACTGTCCGGCCGGGGGCCGTTCGAGTTCGGAGACCCCTTCAGCGATCTGGAGACGGAGAACGTCCTCGTAATCGCGCTGAGTGTCCATCTCTTCACCCGCCATCGTGCCACTCGGATCCGTCGCCGTGATCGACATGGGCCCACGAACACGTATCCGCGCTCCGGTCGAGCCCACCGGATCGTCGTAGTAAGTGCATATCGAAATCTCGCGTCGGAGTTGTTTGAGAGTGTCGAGTCACCGTTCGGGTCGAGTGCGCCGATCGTCCAGTGCCCCGTTCGCCGACAGCACGTTCGTCAACCCGCGCTGGAGGCGTACGCGCCCGATAGCGGTGTGAAACGATCGATTACCCCAACAACTGCGGCCCGAAGATCATGAGTACGAGGCCGGCGAGCATCGTCAGGCTGACCGCGGTCGTCACGGCGCTCGTGAGATCGTGGCTGAAACTTCCGGGGAGTCGCGAGACGATCGCCTCGGTGCTCGTCCGGAGGATATGGCCGCCGTCGAGCGGGAAGGTCGGAATGCAATTGAAGAAGGCCAACTGGACGTTGATCCACCCGGCCCAAAAGAGGACGTTTGCGAGCGTGAAGACCCCGCCGCCGAGTATTGAGAGGGGGCCCTGGATAGTGTAGAAATTCGTCACCGGGCCGACGAATCCTGCGAAGTTGTACGACAGCCCGAGCCCGGGGACGGCGTTCGCTAACGGAAGGAAGAGTACGGTACCGGCTCTCGACAGGAACGAGCCGATACTGAAGCCGTCCGCACCGCCCCCGAGCAACCCGAGGAACTGTTCGGTAGGATAGGGATCGATTCCGAGATCGGTAACGGTCAGTCCACTGATGCCGGGTTGGACACCTGCAACGCCTACTAATCCGCCGCCCGTTCGCTGGTTCCGTCCGAGTTCGACGTCGTAGGACTGCCGTTCGCCGTCGACGTACGCCTCGATAGATACCCGTTCGCCGGGGTCGCGGTTGGCGAGCGTTTCTCGGAGACCCGCTCCGTCGACGATCCGTTCGCCGTCGATCCGAGTGATAATAATCGACGATCCGATCGGTGCGCTAGCGTCCGCGAGCGGGCCGTCCTCAGCTACCTGCGCCGAGTACGCACCCATCGGGGCGGTCGCCGTGGTTCCGTTTGCGGTACGGATCGTCGCGACCGTCCTGTCCCGAAGCGCCCGCTCGAACCCGCTTTGGGTGTGGACTTCGGTGCCGTTGACCGCGACGATCTCGGGGGGATCGCGTCCGCTCACGTCGATACCGGGCACGGCTCCGGGCACCGCGCCGGTCACGACGAGCGAGCGCGTCACCTCTACCTGCCGCTGCTCTCCGTCGTTCCGCACTGTGAGCGTTACCTGCCGATCGGCATCGGCGAGCGTCGCGTCGAGGTCGCTCTCGTTCGCGATCGGTTGGCCGCCGGCGGCGGTGATGACGTCCCCGCGTTCGATGCCCGCTTGCGTTACCGGCGTTCCGGGGAGGGTGTTGCCAACGGTGACGCCGGCAACGGGCGTGATCGCGCCGACGACGGGGCCAAAGAGCAACAGGAAGGCGAGCAGCGAGACCGCGAAGTTGTTCGTGACGCCGGCAGCGAACATCCGGGTCTGGCCGCCGCGATCGGCCTTTTCCCTGTTCTGTTCGTCGGGTTCGACGAACGCGCCGATCGGGATCAGCGTGAGAAAGGCCAGTCCCATCGAGTCGATCTCGATGTCCTCGACCCTGCAAAGGAGGCCGTGGCCGCCCTCGTGGACGACCAAGCCGATCAGGAGGCCGAAAACGATCTCGGGGGCGGCTGACAAGGGGAGAAAATCGTTGACGCCGGGGATCACCAACACGTTTCGTGGCTGGTTGATCGCCGTTGCCTCCGGCGGGTTGGTGAAGACACTGTATGCCGCCGTCATGATCAACAGGAAGGACCCGGCCATAACGACAAGGGCGATGCCGACCCCGAAGTTCCCCCAGGCGCGCCAGAAGCGTCTCGGGCCAGCGAGCCAGTCGAGAAAGGCCTTCCCGCGCTGGGTGCGAAGCGTCGTGATCGGCCCGCTCACGTTGACGTACTCGGGCAACACCCTCCGGGAGCTGAGCGCCGTCGCGACCAGCATGTAACAGACGACGCCGATCAGCACCCAGGTCAGCGCGCGGACCATTGTCTTTGTTGGGGCACTGTCGAATAAGAGGGTTCGGTTCACCGACTAGTATTCGCTTTAGTACTTTGACGGAGGAGAGCCGCTGAGACTGTTCAGGAAACCCCCAGACGTTCGACTCGGGGGACTCGCTGTCGTTCAAAGGACGCGAAGCGTCCTTTATGATGTGATCAGAACTCGAAGAGTTCTGATTTACTCACGAGAACTCCGTTCTCGTGAATGTGGCAAAAACGCGGAGCGTTTTTGCTGCAAGCGGGACCTTCAGTCCCGCAGTGACGAAAGGCGCTTTGCGCCTTTCGAACCACGCGCCTCGCTCCCTCCGGTCGCTGCGGTGCTTACGTTGCCCGCCTTCGCCGAGCGTCCGGCCCCTTCCAGTCCCACCCGAGACACGTTGTGTAGGTTTGAAACGCTTGGTCAAACACCGCCACCAGTAGGACGCTGTGCTTATTATACGATGTCCAGCAAGTTGCTCCGTCCGCCACTGATCCCTTCGAGTGATCGTCGTGCCCCTCAGGCCTCGCGGCGGAGCCGCTCGACGACGAACTCGCGATCGAGTTCGGCCAGGAACGGTCCGAGTTTCGGTCCCTGTTCGGTTCCGAACAGGAGGCGGTAGCCGGCGGTGAACAACTCGCCGGGATCGAGGTCGTGGTCGCGTGCGGTTTCGAAGATCTCGCTCTGGATTTCCTCACCATCGTGGCCCGCCGCGACGGCCGCCGCGAGGTCGTCGAGCGCCGCCTCGGTCGCCCGGTCGAACTCGACGGCCGGGAGGTCGGTCGCTAGGCGGTAGTTGTAGGCGTTGTCGGTACGCTTCGCCCATGTTCGAGCGTACTCGACGCGCGCGAGGGCTGTTTCGACCACTTTCTCCGTAGCCGCGTCGGGGAGGTGGCCCTCCCGGCGCGCCATTGCCTCGCGCAGATCGACGTCGTCGGTCATGCCGAGCACGGCGGCGAAGGTGTATGGAAGCCGGATCGGCCGGTCGGCGACCGAGCCGACCACCGCGGGATAGGCGGCTCTCGCTCCGCTCGCTTCGTCGTCCTGCGGTCCGTCATTCTGCTGTCCGTCGCCCGTCGTCTCGTCGCTCAATACGCTCGACGTGGCCGCGTCGAAGTACGTTCGCTCGAAGGCATCGAACTCGTCTACGAGCTGGTCGGCGCGTGTAACAGAGAAATCCCGGGCCCGGCTCGGATTCTTCGTGAAGAAATAGCGAAGGACCTCGGGTTCGAGGAATTCGAGAACGTCCTGAACCATCACGACGTGGCCTTCGGAGGACGAGAAGGCCTCGCCATCGAGCGTGAACCACTCGTAGGCCATCGGTACCGGTGGCGTCTCGCCGAGGACGTTTCGCGAGATGTCGACGCCGCTGGGCCACGATCCTTCGGCGTGGTCCTTGCCGAAGGGCTCGAAGTCCACGCCTAGGACCTGCCACTGGGCGGGCCACTCGAAGCGCCAGGGGAGCTTTCCCTCCCGAAAGGTGGCGGTTCCCTCGTGGCCACAGCCCTCGATAGTCCGGTCGCCGGCCTCGACGTCGGCACAGACATAGGTGACGGTACCGGCCTCCATATCGACGCTTCGAACGGCGTTCGTCTCGGTGACGTGACCGCAGTCGGCACAGATCGGACGGAAGGGCACGTAGTCGTTGTTCACTTTCTCCTGGTAATTCGCGAGCACGGTCCGGGCCTGCTCGCGGTGTTCCAAGAGATGCCGCGTCACGTCCTCGAATTCACCCGATTCGTACAGTTCGGTGTTCGAGATCGTCTCGACGGGAAATGCCACGAGATCGGCGCTTCGCTCGACGAGGTTCGAGAAGTGCGCGCCATAGGAGTCACAGCAGCCGAACGGGTCCGGAATCGCGGTATAGGGCTTACCGAGATTCCGACCTAACGCCCCGGCGTCCACGCTGTCGAGGCCTACGACGTTCCCGTCGAGGTCGGCGAGTTTGCGGGGAACCCTCCGAAGCGGATCGCGGTCGTCGGCGGTGAAGACCTGGCGAACCGTCCGGCCCTGATCGCGCAGGGCTTCGGCGACGAAGTACCCGCGCGCGATCTCGTTCATGTTGCCGAGATGGGGCACGCCCGATGGCGAGATGCCGCCCTTGATAACGATCGGGTCGTCGGGACCGGGGTCGGCATCTGTATGGGAATTGGAATCGGGATCGAGGACGCGGTCGAGAACGAGGTCGGCGACCGATTCGGCCCAGAAGTCGTGTGGCTGTGGCCCGCCAAGGACGTACGGATCGTCAGGGTCATCGGGATCGTTGCCGTCGTTCATCCGTCGACCCAGTACGTCGGCTCGTCGTTGCTGCCCTCGGGGACGACGTCGGTGCCGCCGTGTTCGCCGGTGTGAACCGCGCGCTCGATCCGCTCGGGGTCGGTGCCGTCCAACACGATCGTCCGCGTGCCCGACCGTTCGATGAGTTTGGCCGCGAGCAGGTCGACCGGCGCGGAGGCTCCGGCGCTCATCTCGACGTCGGCGATCACGTCCACGAGGTCGCCCGCCGAGAGCCGCTCGAACTTTCTAGCATCGGCGCTCGTCTCCGGGTCGGCGCTGAACACACCCGGAACGCTCGTCGCATATACTAAGAGGTCGGCTCCGACGTACTCGGCGACCGCGGCGCTTACGGCGTCGGTAGTCTGGCCGGGCGTCACGCCGCCCATCACGGCGACGTCACCTCGGCGGAGCGCGGCCCCGGCGGCCTCGTAGTCCGTCGCGGGCGAGGGTATCGCCCGGCCGCCGAGCGCGGTAATAAACAGCCGGGCGTTGAGCCGCGTCGCCGCGATTCCTAGTCCATCCAGTTCGATCTCGTTGGCGCGCAGCGAACGGGCCGCGCCGATGTACTCCCGGGCGATCGCGCCGCCGCCGACGACGACCCCGAGCGTCACGCCGTCGGCGGCGAGACCGTTGACGACTGAAGCGAACGCGGCGACCCGATCGGCGTCGAGGTCGGGTACCAAGACGCTCCCGCCGATCGAAAGGACGACTCTCATCGAACTCGGTTAACCCGGAGATCCGTATAAGGGTTATTAACCGCCGAGCGAAGGCTACAAGCGCCGCGGCGTCCTTCCTCCGGTTATGTACCCGATCGGCGTTGTCGGTCCTGGCTCTAAGCGACTTACGAAACGCCTCACCGAATTCCTCGCCGAATACGGCCGTGTGAGCGTGATCACCGGCGACCGACGGTCGAGCGGCGAGGACGACGAGACCACGACGGATGGCGGAGCCGCCGTTACCGAAACGACTCCTGGAGAGGGTGACGACCTCGAAGCGTACCGAAGCGCCGGCGCGGCGTCGGTCTACGAACTCAACGCTGGGAACTGGCGCGCAGCGGGCGGCGGGATGACCGAACGCGAGGCGCTGTACGCCGTCGCGCCGGCTTGTGAGTTCTGCGTCGTCGAGAACCCCCCCGACGCGGTCAGCGAGGGGCTTTCGCGGATCGTCCTCAGGGATCGGATGGCCGACGGGAGCGACGGGAAGAGCGGCGGCGATCCGGACGGCGGTCGAGAGCGCAGTTCCAACGCCGGCGTGGCGGCGGATGCCGACCCGGAAACGAGCCCTAACCCCGAACCGGGTTCCGAGTTCGGTTCGGCCGGCGGAGCAGTGCTCGCGACCGCGGCGAACCCAGAGGCGATCGATCTCGACGAGGTTCGAGACACCCTCGAAGCCACCGAACCGGTAGAGACCATAGAATCGCTCGTCGAGAGGGCGAAATCATCCCCCCGAGCGCCCGAATCGGGCGCGATCGCAACGTTCACCGGTCGCGTCCGCGCGCAGGAGGACGTAAACGACACCCCGACGGAATACCTCGAATTCGAGAAATATGAGGGCGTCGCCGAACAACGGATGGCGGCGATCAGCACCGAACTCGAAGAACGCGACGGAGTGCACGAGGTCCTCATGCACCACCGCAGCGGCCGTATCGAGTACGGTGAGGACATCGTCTTCGTCGTCGTCCTCGCCGGCCACCGCGGGGAGGCGTTCCGGACCGTCGAGGACGGGATCGACCGGCTGAAGGCCGAAGTGCCGATCTTCAAAAAAGAAGTCACCGTCGACGAGCAGTTCTGGGTTCACGACCGGCCCTGACCCCTACCGAAACTCGGAGTCGGCCGCTCGACAATGCGTTTTCGGAACAGGCACGGTGAAAGTAAGTCGTCATTGCGTCAACAATCTTAATACAATATTTATTTTATTCGAATGACACTCGTGTGTAGCGCTCGGAAACGCCCTGTTTCCGTGGTCGAACGGTTCGAACTGGCCGGCCGACGAGCCGATCGATCCAACAGACTGAGAGCCGTTTGTAAAACGTTTGCGTCGATCTGGAAACGTCCTAGTCGACACCTTTTGGCCTAATTCAAACGCTCCAAGCGCGAATTAACGCCAACGTTCGTCCGGTTATATGCTCCCAAAGTAACCATGAATGAACGAGGTACGAGAGATGAGCACCGAAGCCTCCACCCCGACTGCGACCGATCAAGCAAGCAAAGAAGAGCGGCTGCGAGCCTTCCTCGACGAGGAGGCGAACGGCGGCGACCTGTATTTCAAAAGCAAGTTCATCGCTGAGGAAGTCGGGCTCTCTCCGAAGGAGATCGGCGCGCTGATGGTCAAGCTTCGCGAGTCAGCGACCGACCTCGTGATCGAAAAGTGGTCGTACACGAGCGCGACGACGTGGCGCGTCAGGCGCGCGTGAGTTCGCACGCGATGTTGTGAGACGCCGCTGATCGCGATCGCCCGAACTCCCGGTCCCCGGCCGCCATCCCCGCTGGCGCTCGCCTCCCCGCTTTTGTTTCGCCTCGACCCGTCGACTTATGAGTCGGTCGACGGATTGGCGGGCCGATCGGCGTCCGCTCGTGCCGCCGGCCTCGTGTTTATCAACGTGCATGCTGTAGTGGCTACCGATGGCAGAGTTCGGATCGCTGGGCGACGAACCACCGGGCGACGGTCCCCCGGCGGCCGCGTTCGACGCCGTTTTCGACGTCAAGCGGGCCCGGGCCGACGACGGTCGACTACTGTACTACGGCGAACCGCTCGCTCCACCGGAGGACGTCGAACGGCGCGTCTGGCCGCTCTTTCGCGAGGCGGGCTACGAGGTTCGGCTTACCACTGTTCCCGAACGCGACCCGCTCACCGGCGTACAGACCGGCAACGAACACGCGCTCGTCGCCGAGCCACGGTCGATCGGAGTGAACGGGATCCCGTGGACGAACGTGGTTCTGGCGGTATTAACCGTACTGACGACGCTGTGGGCCGGCACGCAGTGGTATTACGTCCAGGTCGACCCGCTCGCGAACCCGCTGTCGCTGCTCGGCGGCTGGCCCTTCGCCGTTGCGGTACTCGGCGTCTTAGGCATCCACGAGTTCGGCCACTACGTCATGAGCCGGTATCACGGCGTTCAGGCGAGTCTACCGTACTTCATCCCGATTCCCTCGTTCATCGGGACGATGGGTGCGGTCATCCGCATGCGCGGGCGAATGCCCGACCGACGCGCGCTGTTCGACATCGGCGTCGCCGGTCCCTTGGCCGGACTCGTCGCCGCCGTTGGCGTCACCACGATCGGGCTCTCGCTCGACCCAGTGACCACGCCCCAGTGGGTGATGAACAGCCCCGGCGCGATCGAATTCGACTTTAATTATCCGCTACTGGTCCATTTCATCGCCGATGCTATCGGCCAACCGCTCGAATACGCTGACCCACGGACTTCGGTCAATCCCGTAGTACTAGCCGGCTGGATCGGCATGTTCTTCACGTTCATGAACCTGTTGCCAGTCGGACAGCTCGACGGCGGGCACATCTTACGCGCCATGCTCGGGCGACGCCAGGAGACGATCGCCGCGGCAGTGCCCGCATTGCTGTTCGCACTCGCGGCGTACCTCTACTACGTGCTCGGCAGTTCGTTCAACGCCGTGTTCCTCTGGGTGTTCTGGGGCGTCTTCGCGATCGGGATCGCCTACGCCGGCCCGGCGACGCCAGTCGACGACAACTCGCTCGACGCAAAGCGTATCGCCGTCGGGATCGGGACGCTGGTCCTCGGCGTGCTCTGTTTCACCCCTGTCCCGATCGAACTCGTCACCTGATCGCCCGTCTCGATCCGTTTCCGTCCCGATCGGCTCCCGTCCGTCGGTTCGTCGGTGTCGACTCAGTCGTAGCTCTCCAATATCGTTTTCCCACGGCGGACCACCGCCGGTTCCTCAAACTTTAACACCGACGGTTGCGATGTGGACGGTGGAGGGGGAAAAACCATGGCTACATACGAACTACCGCCACTACCGTACGACTACGACGCGCTGGAACCACATATCGACTCGCGCATCATGGAACTCCACCACGATGCCCACCACCAGGGGTACGTCGACGGCGCGAACGCCGCGCTCGATAGCTTGGAGGAGATGCGCGAGAGTGGTGACTTCAGCGACGCCAAGCCCGTCGAGCGCAGCCTCTCGTTCAATCTCTCAGGTCACGTGAACCACTCGGTGTTCTGGGGGAACATGTCGCCCGACGGCGGCGGCGAACCCGGCGGCGAGTTGGCCGACAAGATCGAGGAGGACTTCGGCTCGGTCGAGAATCTCAAAGCCCAGTTCACCGGCGCGGCGTCGAGCGTCGAAGGATCGGGCTGGGGCATGTTGGTCTACGAAAATGTCGCCGACCAGTTGATGACGATTCAGGCCGAGAACCACAACAACCGCGCGATCCAGGGCTCGCGGCCGCTGCTCGTCTGTGACGTCTGGGAACACGCCTTCTATCTCCAGTACGAGAACAACAAAGGCGAGTACATCGACAACTGGTGGGAGGTCGTCGACTGGGACAACGTCGCAGAGCAGTACGACCGCGCTCAGCAAGGCCACGGCGTCTGAACCGACCAGGTACATCTACGCTATTCTTTCGAGCGCTTCGTGGGTAGCTGCGGCACCGTCGCTACCGTCGTCGAGAACGGTAGTGTTGAGTTATGCAACTACTGGCCGAATAACCGTCGGGGGTTAGGACTGGAAGGGGCCGACCGCGTGGCGGCTTCGCCGTGGTTCGAAAGACGCCTCCGGCGTTTTTCGGTCAGTGCTGGAAATCGCGGACTCCTACCTTGCAGCAGGAACGTTGCGCGTTCCTGCCACATCTGCTCGCGGGCGAAGCCCGCTCACATGGTCCGTGGGACCGGAGGTCCTGCTTGCAGCAAAAACGCTCTGCGTTTTGCCACATCACGAAACGGCCAAGTCGTTCGAACGACCCCGCTCACACGGTTCGAAGGACCGGCAGTCCCTCGCGCTACTCACGAGCACGCGGTCCCTTGGGTCCCGCCCTGCCGCCCCATCAGCGGTCGTCGCCATCGAAGCGGCCGCTGAGCGGAAAATCAAAAGGGTGTCAGCGGGTTAGCTGATCCTATCGGAAAAGTACCAATCCGTGGTTGTCGTTGAGGGCGAGGAAATCGTCGTCCTCGGTGAATACGACCCAGCCGTTCCGCGCCGCAAAGTCGCTGATCTCGGGGTCGAGTGCGTCCATAGCCAACGCTTCCGTGACCGTCGCAACGGTGAACCTACTCCGTTCGTCGGAACGTCTCGGTGTAGCGCTCGTCGACGTTTCAATCGCAGAGAGTCTTTAGGCGTCCGGCGCGCGGCTGTTGCGCTGCACCGCTCGGTAGTGTGCTTCCCGTCGCGCTCGAAGCGTTTCCATCTCGTCGGGGTGGTCGCCGTAGTACGCGAGGGCGGCTTCGACCCTGTCTCGCGTGAGGTCCGGATACCTCTCTAGTATCTCGGCGACGGTCTGGTCGCCCTCACAGATGCTCTCGCCGAGCATAAACACCGATACGCGTACCCCTTATACGTGATTTGCCGTGGAGCGCGTCGGGAGTCTTGACAATCTCGACGGTCTTACTCATAGCCGGACTAGCCGGGCAACCTACTTGAATCTACGTCCAGCCGACGGTTCGTTCGCTTGCTTCGCTCGCTCGCGGGAACGCCGGCCCCTTTCAGTCCTACCCTGCCGGTTGATCGGCCGGTCGTCGCCGCCGAAGCGACCGGCGTTCTCGTGGCGAGAGCAGGGAGCAACGCCGGTGGGACCGCGGACGCGACGCTCGCCGGGCGAAGAAAGGAGAAGGGTAGTCGGCGGGCGATACGTCGTTCCTATCAGTCACGGAACGTACGTCTCGATTGCCCAGTAGTCGTCCGCGTTCTCGGCGATCGTTTCGAGAGCATCAACGAAATCGCCGGGGGTGGGGTTGCGGTCCTGGGCGTAGAAGATCACTCCGCAATCGGCTTCGAGTCGGTCGCCGGTGCTAGTTTCGTCCTCGTCGTCGATCAGAAATCGCTTGTCACCCGTGAGGATCACCCAGTCGTGGGTTTCGGCGTATTCGATGATGGCCGGATCGGATGCCTTCGGGGAGAGTACGTTGCTACTGTGGGCGAACTCCAGTCGATCGCTTCCACGGATCGCGTTCGCGTACTTCGGGGCGACGTTGTTGTCACAGAGGATTCTCACGCGTTCGACGCCGACCTGTCCTGTTGCTTCCGATCAGCGTTACCCTCGCGCTCGTCGATCTCCTGGAGCAATGCGTTGCGTTCGCGGCGGTGGTCCTCCATCTCCTCGGGGTGGCCGTCGTAGTACTCGAGCACTGCCTCGACGTGCTCACGTGTGAGTTCGTCCCACTCGTCGATCACCTCCTCGGCAGTCCATTCTCCCCGGCGGATCATCTCGCCGAGCATGAACACCCCGAGACGGGTTCCCTCGATCCGGGGCTGACCGTGCAGAACGTCGGGGGTCTCCACGATCTCGACAGTATTGCTCATACCAGGACTAACCGAGCGACATACTTGAACCTACGTCCGGTCGCTGTGGTGCTTGCTTCGCCGGCCGTCGCCGACCGTGCCAGCCCCGTTCAGTTCCACCCTACCGGTTGATCGGCGGTCGTCGAAGCGGCCGGCGTTCTCGTGAGCGAGCAATACGAGCGACCGGGAGTAGGGAGCAACGCCGGTGGGACCGCGGGCGCGACGCTCGCCGCGCGAAAAACGGGAAGGGCCGTCAGCGGGTTAGCCGAACTCCTGTTCGTACGAGCGGGCGTAGGTGCGCCAGTTCGACTTCATGTGCTCCCAGGCGTCCCAGAAATCCATGCTTACGGGGTCTTTCGCCTGATCGCGGCGGTAGAGCCGGTCGAAGTGCGTATAGCCGTGCTCGGTGTCGATGCGAGCGATCTGCACGTTCTCACCTTCAGTGGTATCGCGAAAGACGACGACCGCGAACTCCTCGGGGTCGTTGAGCCCGGGTTCCGCGCGAAGGTAGAGGTAATACACCTCGCCTCGGTGTGGACCGAGCCGTTGGCGGTCCTCGTAGGTCATTCAGCGTCGTCGGTATCGGCGTAGAAATCCCACTGGAACTCCCCGTCGAGCAACAGCGGTCTGACGAACACGTTTCGGTGTTTGAGCCGCGGTGCCTTCTTGTTCCCGTTCGTCTCGTACTCGACGAGTTCGTTCCTCGCGAGTACGTCTAAGTCCTCCTTGACGCTCGAAACGTGGCGATCGAGCCGACGAGCCAACTCGCGGATCGATTCGGGGTCGTGCTCGGCGAGGTACTCGACGACCCCTAAGCGCCGCTTCGTGAGCACGCGCTCGTCGAGGTCGTCGAAGTGGTGCAGCGTGTCCTCGTAGCCGGTTTCCTGCAATCGACCCATGAACGTCTGAAGCGGGTTCGCGCGCTCTTCCCACGACCGTTCTTCGCGGTCGGTTTCGGACTGGTCCGTTGCCATCTGGATAATCCTCTCTCGTTCGGATTGAACCCGAACGAACTTGAACGCACGGGTCATGACTCGGCAGAAGTGGTCGGTGAGATGTGAATCCTCGTCAGCGGACTACGGGACGACCGCTCGAAAGCCCCTGGCGGGCTCAGCTCCCAGGACTCGCTGTGCTCCTCGCCTCACTCCCTTCGGTCACTCGGCTCCGGTGCTTACTTCGCCGGCCGTCGCCGAGCCCGCCAGCCCCGTTCAATCCCGCCCTGCCGGTTGCTCGGCGGTCGTCGCTTGCGAAGCGGCCGGCGTTCTCGTGAGCGAGCAATACGAGCGACCGGGAGTAGGGAGCAACGCCGGTGGGACCGCGGACGCGACGCTCGCCGGGCGAAAAAACGAGAAGGGAAGTCAGCGGGCGATACAGGTGAACCCAGAGGGTCGACTAACTGACCTCGTATGTCGCGAGCGTTGAGGTCTGATCGCTGTTAGGATCGCTCCAGATAACCCGCAGTGTACCGGCCGCAGAAGCACCAGGGTCGGTATTAGTGCCAGCGTTGACGTCCACTGTGGGAGGGGGAGCACCAGCGCCGGTAGACGTCCAGGTGACACCGCCAGTACCGGCTCCTCGGAAGACAATATTATCAGAGCTGATAGTGTCACCACCGTTATGAGTGACAGTGACACCAGAAGTTGAATCGCCTTCGAAGTTGAAACTCGCTTGTGGAGCCTGCTGCTGGTCTCTGCCTAAGTCGAGTACGAACGTCGCGATCACCGCCGCTAAGATCACCGTGATCGCCACCATGAGGATCACGCCGATCACCGGGCTGACCGCCCGCTCGTCGTCGCCGCCGAACACCGATTCGAGTTTTGTCTTGAGGGTCATCGTAATTGCTCGACACACAGCCTGTTCGCGGCGACGGCCGCTCGGTCGTCCGATGCGACCGGCCGCCGGTCGACTGCGTGCTTGGGACGCGGTGGCTTCGGTTTGGTATTTGAACGTTCGGCGTGAAGCGAAACCGATCGAACGAATGGTAGTTCGGCGGGAGTTGGACCGGAAGCGATCGACAACAGCTCGAAGGCCCCTAGCGCTCTCGTGAGCGGTAGCGAACGAGAGCAGGGAGCAGCTCTGCTGCGACCGTGGTCTCGGCTCGGGCGGCTCGCTGCGCTCCTCACCTCGCTCCCTCCGGTCGCTCGGCTCCGGTGCTTACTTCGCCGAGGTTCGGCGAACGCAAGGCGCTACGCGCCTCGGATGGCGAACAGCGCAGCCGTGAGCCGACCGCACCAGTCCCTTTCAGTCCCGCCCTGTCGGGTGGTTAGCGGTGGTCGCTGTCGGATCAGAGGCGAGAGAAGACTCGATGGTTGCTCAACGACGGGACCTCGGTGAGAAAGCTCCGTTTGTGCTCGCTTTCCATGTCGACGACCACGCTTGCGTCGATGACGGTCAGCTATCGTTCCGTTCGATCCACTTACACTTCTCGCCGAAATCGCCCGCTCGACACTGTGTCGCGATCGATCGGTAGGTGTCCTGGGAAATCCGATCGGCCGGCTCGATCGGGACCGTTGCGACTCGGATATCGTCCTCGTTGGTGGGGTGTTCGTATCGAAGAATCACGGTTTTTCCGAGTTTCACGACGAGGCGTTGTGCGTGCTCCCGTTCGAGTCCTTCCAAGTATTCGACCGCGCGTTCTGCGTACTCCAGATCGGTCACGACCTCACTCCACTCCGAGGCGACGTTTCACGTCGTCGTGGGAAACGGTTTCGCCGCGTTCGAACTGTTCTTCGCTGATTTCGATCTCCCGGCGTGCCCACGGGGAAAGCCGCAGGGGACGCTCTTCGATCAGATGGCGGATCGCGTCGCGAACGACCTCGCTCGAATTGAGGTACTGGCCCAACCCGGTAGCGTACTCTTCCATATCGTCCGGCAATTTCACCGTGGTACTTCCCATAGTATACTACAGATCAACCATGGTACGACAATAAGCACGTTGTCCGTCTGCCCTCAGTTAACAGACCCACCCGACCTCACAGCCACTCGCGTCCGGTTTTCTGCAGGCCTCGTACCTCCTCGTGCGGATAGACTACCGCCATCGAGTGAACGATATCCGCGACCGCTTTCGCGGGTAGCGTGTCGTCCTCGAAGAACAATACAGCACGATACTCCTCCGGCGGTACGTCCTCGACGAAATCGTCGCCGTGCATCACGATCGTCCGGTCCGCTGTAAGCGAGAACGCGGCGAGATCGCTGTCACTCGCCCCTTTGCCGAGTTCCGGAACCGAATCGACGTGTTCGACATCGTGTCCCAGCGCTTCGAGGCGACCGGTGACCTCGTGTTCTACGTTCTCGTCGAGAAGCAGTCGGTACGTCACTTCCTACCTCCTGAGTCGGTCGTGAGGGGGCGTTAGCGTCGTCATCTCCGCTGCTTTCTCGCTCAACCGCTCGCGGCGTTTCTCGACTCGGCCCATCACCTCGGGGTTACGGTGATAGTATGTAAGCGCTGCGTACACGTCCGCGAGGTCGAGATCGTATCGATCGGCGACTGACTCCGGACGGAGTCCGCGTTCTTCTACCTGGCTATAGACGTACCTGACAGTGATCCGACTGCCCTCGATGTGTGGCTCATCGTGAATCTCGGACTCCTCGCCGGGCACGATACCGTATACCTCGACGGAACTCATACTCATACCAAAGGAGGCTACGTGTATAAAGCTCGCACCTCTTTGCCGGGCCCGCAGTCGTTCGAAAGACGCTTCGTGTCTTTCGTGATGTGACAAAAAACGCTCCGCGTTTTTGCTGCAAGCGGGACCTTCGGTCCCGCAATGACAAAAGGCGCGAAGCGCCTTTTGAACCACGAGCGCGAGTGAAAGGAGCGCGAGCGAGGACCCCGGCAAAAATCTGTTCTCGTGAGCGAGTGCCAGCGAGCGAACGAGAGTAGCGCGGGACCGAAGGTCCCGCGGACTGTTCGAGCGGGTCTACGGCCCGCGAGAAGGCGGGGAGTGAGAGTGAGTGACCGAAGGGAACGAACGAGAACGACCATCGCACTAAAAACGCTCACTCGCGCCTGCGGCGCTCGTTCGCGCGTGCAGTGCTAGTGCCTACCGCCTCCGCTACGACCGCGGCCCGCTCTCAGCCAGTTGGTCGTAGAACCTTAGTACCGAATCGAAATAGTCCTCGTCCATCACCTGGGGATTTTGCATCCGGTGGAAGTCATCGAGAACGAACTTCGTCTGCTTGCGATCGAGGCCGTAGGCGTGAAACGCCGCCGCGTCGGTCTCGGCCCGGAGCCGGCGGCGCTCGTCGGTATCGATAGCCGGTTCGAGGCCGCCCAAACGGTCGCGCATCTCGGCGAACGCCTCGCCATAGCAGTTCAGACGCGCGGCTCGCCGCCAGACGTAATCGAACCAGTCGTCGCCTGCGGTGAGACGGGGGACCTGCGATTCGGTGAACTTGTACGTTACAACAGTGCTATCGACCTTCGTTCGTATCAAGAAGTCAAACGGTAGGCTATTAGTAAGCCCCGACGCGACGAATAGTTCCTCATCTGAGAAAATTCTCTTATATGCGCCATGGATCGGGTCCTCAGCGAGGTGGCTTTCGGTGGGACGGATATCGTACGGTCTCAGCGAGTGAAGTTTGTTGTGATGGACGACTTCGCTCGGAAGCACTGCGGCGATCATCGTCCGCTCATCGGATGCCCGGGCGATATCTCGATAGGCAACGCGGTACTCGGTGCAGTCAAGCAGCACGTCGTTCAACCCAAGCAGTTCGCCGCGATGTTCTATCAGCAGGCCGTCAATGGATTGCTTCTGTGATTTGCTCGTCTCCGGTTCTCCGAACGCTCGATAGATAGCTTTCTTCAAATCGCCGCTATTGAACGTCCGCTCCCGAGTACGGCGTTTCGCGCTCTGTGCAGGCGCTACGTCTTCCTCAACGCTCCAGAAAGTGAACGGCTGTGCCCCTACTTCCGGCGTGTCATCGTAAACGTGCTGGTGAACGTTCTTCCCGCTATATACCGAGAAACTGCCCACTTGTTCGTCTTCAACGAACCTATCAGCGTCGCGGGTCCGATCGAGTCCTCGATGTGGGATCACATTCCACCGGTCCGAGATACCGTCACCGAGAGACGGATACGAAAGGATCGCACTCAGTGCCTCGGACTCTTTATGACTCCGAATAAACGGGAAAATACGCGCTTCGGGCGAATATTCGGTTGATACTTCTCGCGGGATTTCAACTGCCTGCTCCCTCCATTCGTCGAGAACTGCGACATCTCGCTGCTGGAAAATCCCTCGAAAAACGTCAGTCCTGCCGCTGTTTTTGAACGCTGTGACCGCGAAGTTGTATCGATTCTCTATCCCATCGAAGATGCCGTGATTTTCGAATCCGATGAGAGCGGAGATTTCCGCGTTATCGAGGAGCTTGAGTCGGAGGTCTTTCGAGAACGACCCGTTGAAGATGACACCGGGAAGCACCTGTGCGACGTACGAGTTCTCCCCTGCGATGGCGAAGACGCGCTCTAAGAACAGCCCGGCGAGGTTGTTCTCGTTCGGGTCCTTCCGTCCGGCGACAGTCGGTTTCTGGAGTTCGTAGATCGGCCCATCGGTGAAATAGCGCATCTGGACCTCGATACGCTCCTGATAGGACTCCCACGACGCCGCCGTCTCCTCGTTTTCGAACAGCTCCTCTTGTTTCGCGTTCTTTTCCGTCGGGAGGTAGGTACGGAATCACTCGTCGTACCGGCTGAAGAAGTCCTCGCGGTTCGGCCGTAACTGGTCCCACGGTGGGTCGCCGACGATCGCGTCGAACCCGCCCTCGGCGTAGACCTCCGCGAATTCGAGCACCCAGCTGAACGGCTGCATCGCTCTGACGTCCTCTATCGTGACGCCCTCGCTCCCTGCCTCGACGAAATCGGCGTGAGTGTCGTCGACGATGCCCTCCCGGGCCGCCCGAAGCTTCTCGAACGCTTCTCTCCGGTGGTACTCGGCGGTCTCGGTGTCGATCGCCTCCTCGTGCTTTTCCTTTTCGTCGATGATCCCCCGGTACCGCTCGCGAACGCTGTCCGCGCTGAAACTACCTAACGTATACCCCTCGCCGTCGTCGGTCGTCTCCGGAAAGCCGGTGTACCCAATTAAGCTGTTTCCCTGCCGGAGATTGAAGACGATGTTCGGCAACGCGAGGTCCTCGTCGTCCAGGTCCTCCAAATTCTCGCGTTCGAGTTCGGCGATGATCGAGAGCCATAGTCGGAGCTTTGCGATTTCCACTGCTGGCCCCATTAAGTCCACGCCGTAGATGTTTTCGAGCACCGTCGTCTTCTTCAGCCGGTAGGTGTGGGGATACGAGTCGTTCCGAGCGTAGAGCGCCTTCCGGACGCTGACGATCTCCTCTAACACCGAGGTCAGGAAGTGCCCCGACCCACACGCCGGATCGACGACCCGCAGATCGTCCACCGCATCGAGGAGCGGCCCGATCGTCCCCCAGTAACCGGGTAGCCCCTCGATCAACTCGTACACCGACTCGAAGTTTTCGACCGTGTGTTCAGGCCAGTCACACTCCTCGACCAGGGTGCGCTCGAAGCGATCGAGCAGCGCGGGCCGGATGGTCTCCTCGGCACAGAAGCGGGTGATCTCGCTCGGGGTGTAGTACGCGCCGAGTTCCTTGTTCGTATCGGCGTCGTCGCTCGTCACGTAGTTCATCGTCTTCTCGAAAACGTTCCCTAAGACGCTCGGGTCGAGGTCCGTCGGTGCGCCCTTCGCCGAGAAGCTGTACTCCTCCAAGAGATCGATCACGTCGAACAGCACGCTATTGCGAACGTCGAACGCCCGCTCGGAGAAGTCCTCGCCGATCGTCGGCCGGAACAGGCCGCCGTTCAGATAGGGCACGCGCTCGAAGAGGTCGATGTTCCTGATGGTCGGCGAGCGCTCTGCGGGCTTTCGGTTCATCACGTCGTAAAACAGGCGTTGGCAGAACTCCTCGTAGAGCGACCCGCCGTAGACCCCTTGCTAGTAGGTCTCCTTGAGCGTCCGGAGCAGATCGGGCTGGAAGATCCCCTTGTCCTCCAAGAACTTGATGAAGAGCAGCCGGTTCATCAACTCGACGGCGAACAGCCGGGAGTCCTCCGCGGTCGCGCCGTTGGGCGCTCGTACCCCGTCGCCGACCAGCGATCGCGCGCTCCGTTCGTCCCCACCGACGATGCCGAAGACATAGCGAGTGTAGTCGTCGTAAAAGTCGTCGGTGATCTCCCGCTGTTTGCGCTCGATGACCTGTCGGGCGTCCGCTGCGATCGAGACGAAGTTCTCGAACGCGAAGGTCCGGACTAGACGGGAAACCCGATCGCTATCGGCGTCGGCGAGGACCGCTTCGAGCGGGTCCTGTCTCCCGACCTGGTTCTCGAATAGCGCGAGAAAGACCGGCGCGAGGCCGATCTCCTCGATGGCGGTGTGGGTGTACGAATCCGGGTCGTAGCGGATGAACACCCACCGGAGGCCGTCGGTCGCGAAACCGAAATCGGACTCGAACTCGCGCTGGCCGAGCCAGTCCCGCACCTGGCCCGCGCCGTGTTCGCGCGAATCGAGGGCCTTGTTTATGCGTTCGGCTTCGATCAACAGGCGCGTTGAGTCGATCCCGTCGTACGCCCGGAGCGAGACGGCGTAATCGGCGACGAGCGTCCAGCCGCCAGATAAGCCGCCGGCCTCAGTCGCGTACTCGTACTCGAGAACGTCCAACAGCGGTTCGACGACAGCCTGTTGAGTAAGCGACTCGGACTGGAGGCCGTCACGGGTCATGCTCGCGCGGAGCAGGTACGACCCGGCACCCGCTCGCAGGATCCGTTCGGGCGTGTCGTCGTCGATCTGCTCGCGGAGCGCGGAGACGGCGGTGTCGATGGTGTCGAGGGGTCGTTCTCTGCTCGTCGACGGTCGTCTCGAACGCTTCTTCGACGAACTCGGTCGCGGTCGCCCGCGTCGATTCGGAGGGCACGATGGGGAGGCGGAGAGGGGTGTTAGCCGTACTTCTCCGGAGCTATTGTTAAGGATTCCTCACTCGCTCGAACGGGTTCGTCCTCGACGGTGACTCATGGCGATACGACATCGAGATCGTCGACGGAGGTGAAGTCCTCGTCAGTCGATACGACGGCTTCGTTGAACTGCAGCCCCGTCGCTGCGATGAGCGCATCCGCCGGCCCTAATTGCGGCTTTTCGTTCGAGGCGTAGTGAACCCCCTCGATCACGCCCGCCCGTCGAGCGAGGTTCTCGTCGATACCGACGAGCGGTTTGTTCACAATGAGCGCCTCGTACTCCCGTTGGTTCTCGATCGGCTTCGAACCGGTACCGACGCCGACGTACAGTTCGAAGACGGTGATAACGGACACTCGCAACGGAGCGCCGGGGGCTTCGAGTTCGGCCGCTTTGCGGACGACTGCCGGTCGCTCCTCGCGCAGCGCGATAATGAAATCCGTGTCGAGGATCATCCGGAGAGCTTATTTCCCGGTTCCGGTCCCAATTCCGGTCGTTTCCTCGCGATCGACCAGGGTTTCTACGTCGGCGATCCCGGCGTCCTCGGAGGCCCGGACCGCTGTTTCGTGCTCCGTTGCCTCCGCTTTCGACATCGTGCCCGCCAAGTCGAGCAGCGACCAGTCGCCGATGAGCCGGTTGATCGCCTCCGAGTACGTCTCGTCGGCCCGCTTGTGCGCTTTCACTCGCTCGTACACCGAATTGCCGAGCCGAACTGCTTTCGTTGCCACGTCGTATACGTCCGTATACGAGGGTCAAAACTCTTGTTCAGTCCTCTCGCCGAGAAACGAGCGACCTTTGAGGTTCGGCGAGCGCACGTTCGTCTACTGTCGCCTCGACTTGGTCGGCGGCACATATCGCGCGTAGCTCTCGCTCGACGGTTCCGGCACCAACGACACGACACAGTGTCATCGAGCGAAGTCACGATTCCCTTCACTTACTCCGAACAGCAGGCTGCTCTCACTCACTGCGCGGGATCGGATTCGAACCGACGGACCCCTACGGGACAGCGTCCTAAGCGCTGCGCCGTTGACCTAGCTTGGCTACCCGCGCGCAACGCTGATTTCAAACGAATCGAGTAAGAACCTGTCGTCTCCTCTCAACTACCGGCTCGCCAGCCGATCCCTGATCGCGTCCGCAAGCCCGTCGGGATCGCTCACCGCCTCCAAGGCTTCTACCTCGTCGTCGACCGCGATCCGGCCGCCATCGACGACGCTTGCACAGATCCCGCCGCGATCGCTCTTGAGCGCCCGGGAAACGCCGTCCTCGCCGGCGACCTGTTCGACGTGGGCACACGGCGGTCGGGGTCGGGTGCCCTCGAAGACCACGTCGCCCACCCGGAACTCGACGTTTAGCAGCTCGTGAACCGACACGCCGCTCGTAACGACGTTCCGGCGGTGGCGACCGTCCGAGAGGTCGATGCCGTACTCCGCGTCGATCTCGTCGATCGCCTCGCGTTCGATAAAGGTCACCTCGCACTCGTCGAACCCCGAGTAGTAGCCGGTGCCCTTCATGTACCGATCGCCGTCGAGTCCCTGCCGGGAGACGGCCTCGATTCCCTCGACTTCCTCCATCGGTGCTGACCCCTCTGGCGTGGTGAAGATTGCCTCGACGAAGCCCGTCGGGACGATTCCTTCCGACTCGCCGTCGGTCTTCGACCCGCTGTCGCTCGTCGTTCGGTTCTCGGGTCCCGACCCCGCATCGGTTCCTGCCATGTTCCTGATTCGGCGCTCGAACTCATAAGCGGTTCGTCGAGCGGGCGAAACGGCCGGAAGCAGGTTTAAGCGCCTCGCGTGCCAAGCGAGAGCGTGTACCGGGCGCGCGATCAGGTCGCGAACGAACGCTGGCTCGCTGATCTCGAAAGCGCAGCCGACACCCTCGACCTCGGCACCGACGCCCGTGAGCGCGCGACCGACCTCTTTCTCTCGACGATCCCCGCGGAAGACCGCTCGAAACGCGCAGTACTGGCCGCGAGCATCTATGCAGGGGCGCTCATCGCCGGCGATCGCCGCTCGCAAGGGGCGGTCGCAGACGCCGCCGGCGTCTCCCGGCTCACGGTTCAAAAGCGGTGGAAACCCCTGTTAGAGGAAGCCGGCCTCCAACCCCCGACCTGGTAGCGAAGAAGGGACTTCCAGCAGCAAGCGTCGATCGGTAGTCGTGTCGGCAGCCGCCTCGATCGACGGTATTGGCCGTCTCGACCGTCGGTGCTCGATCGGGTCCGATTCGTCGGCGTTCCGATGGTCGAGGCGCTACTCGGCCGCTCGGGTCCGGGGTTCGCGCTCGGGGGTGGGCCGGCCGTGTTCGTCGATCTCGCCGCTGACGATTCGTGTCGAGGAGATGCGTTGCCCGTCCTCGGCGGCGACGTGATCGACGACTTCGACGCGTAGCGGGTCGATCCCGTTCTCCCGGCGGATTTCGTTCACGCGGTTCGCGCCGGCTTCGGTCTCTGGGGAGACGACGAGCGCGTCGAACGCCGGTTCGGTTGCGATCCCGGTCGGCTCCGTGAGCTCGCGGATCTCGTAGGAACGGTCGTACTCGGCGGCCAGCGAGGCGAGTTCGTTCGCCAGGTCGCGTCGGCGGTCGGCGAACGGCCGGACGTAACGGTCCTCGTGGCGGGTTTCGGGCGCTAAATCGTCGCTCGTCAACCCGACGGTGACGTCACCGAGTTCGAACGCCCGCTTGAAGAGGTTCCGGTGGCCGTCATGTATCGGATCGAACGTCCCGCCCAACGCGACCTTCATGTGCCCTCCGAGCGGCCCGGCGGCTTAGTGCCTTCGGCATGACTTCCTGGCGGTGTTCAGCGAAGTGACGAAGACCGACGGTAACTACTTCGGGTGGGACTGGAAGGGGCCGGGCGGTCACGGGCGCGAAGCGCCCGTTGGCTCGGGAGAGCGAAGCTCTCCCGTAGGTCGGCGAACCCCGGCGAAGCAAGCACTGGAGCGACCGGCAGGGAGCGAGCGCGCGCAGCGAGCCGCGGGTAGTCGTTCGAGAGAGCGAAGCTCTCTCGTGATGACGGGAGAACGGAGTTCTCCCGAACGGATCATGCGAACGGGCCTCCGGCCCGTGAGCAGAAGCCGAGCGTGTCGGGGGCTTCCAAAACGGTCGTGGCGACTCTTTTTCCCAAAAAGCTGCCAAATGAAACACGACCGATCCCCTCGCGTGCTTCGGGCGGACCGTCCGCACTCAGGACGCCGACCGTTCCTCGTCGTCATCGCCGTCACTGTCGTCCCGATCAGCCCCATCGGTGCCATTGCCCCCCTTCGTCCCGCTCTCGTCGCCTGTCTCGCCCTCGCTGCTCGCGTCGTCGGCGCTATTCGTGTCGTTGCGCCCACCTGCGTTCGTGCTACCACGCCCGTCACCGTTCGCGCCGTTGCGTTCGTCCGCGTCGTCGTGCTCGTCCACACCATCGACATCGATTCGCACCGGGTTGCCCCCGCTGGTCGTCGTGCTCGAAGGGTCCGAGCAGTCGGGTGAGTCCGAGGGAGCCGAAGAATCCGAGGAACCCGACCCCAGGAACCGATCGAGATCGAGTCCCCCGGGGAGCCCTGTTGCTCCTCGCTCCCCTCGGCCGGCACTGATCGCGTCGGCTAGCAGTACGCTCGGCGCGACGGCGGCGTACTCGGGTTCGTACTCCCGACCACGGTCGTGGTCGTCACCCGCGTCCCTGTCGTCGTCCGGCGCCTCGACGTTGCTCGGTTCGTCCGCGTCGCCCGGCGGCCCGCGCCGTTCGACGGCACCGTAGGAGCGAAGCGCTTCCATTGCGTCCTCGACGGCTCGAGGGTATAGTCCGGTCTCGTCGGCGATCGCCGCCGCCGTGCTCCAGGGTCGCTCGCGCAACGCGACGTAGACCCGGAGGTGTGTCTCGGTGTCGAGCACCCGCGAGAGCACGACGAGCACCGACTCGTCGAGGCGATCGAAGAGATCGTCTTCCGAATCACCGAGATCGAAGCCGCGGTCCTCGCTTGCGTCGCTTCCGCCGTCGCGGTTCGACCGGCGTTTCGCGTCCAACCCCGGCGAGCCCGTCCCGACGTCGATCTCGATCCCATCGTCGGTCGACGTGTCGTTCCCGTTTGCCGTCGGCTCGCCGTTGCTCGTCGACTCGCCGTCGTCCGGTTCGTCGTCGCTCAGTTTGCCATCGTTGCTCGATTCGTCCCCGTCCAGTTCGTCGCCGTCGCCGGATTTTGGGTCCTCGTCCCCGCCGGTCGAGATCGGGATGTCCGTTTTCGAGCCGGTTTCGCCGTCCGAGTCGGTGTCGTCGTCCGTTGGTCCGGCGTCGGATCGCTCGTCGTCGCTCATACGTACGCATCAGGGACGTCGAGTCTAAAGCATTGATCGTGTAGCAGCTTCGGGAACAGAGTCGCCGAGGCCGTCCCGGAAGCCCCCGAGCGTTCACTGGCGCGGTGAGCCAAGCCCCTCCTGATCCCGCCTGGGAAGGGTTCCGTCAATCGTCGGTCGTCAGGGGTCGGTCGTCGGGAATTGGGGGATCAAGGGCTGATCGATCGGGGATTGAAGATCGAAGGTCGGTCGATCGGCATTCACAATACCACCCGCGGATTTATGCCGATATCGCGGGTCGTAGTACGTGAACATATGAGTACGGACTCCACGCTTCCCGAGACGGCGGACACCGTCGTCGTCGGTGCCGGCTGCGTCGGGTGCAGCGCGGCCTATCACCTGACCGAGCGCGGTCGCGAGGACGTCGTCGTTCTCGATCAGGGCCCGCTGTTCGAAACCGGCGGCTCGACGTCACACGCCCCGGGACTGGTCTACCAGACCACCGGGAACGAGACCATGACGAAGCTGGCGAACTACACCCAGGAACTCTACACCGATCTCGACGGCTTCGACCGGTGTGGCGGGATCGAAGTCGCCTACACCGAAGAACGGTGGGACTACCTGAAACGCAACCGCGAGTACGGCCGCGCGTGGGGCTTAGAAGGCGGCGAACTGCTCTCGCCGGAAGAAGTCACAGAAGAGATTCCGGTGGTCGATCCCGAGGTCATCTACGGCGGGTATTACCTCCCGACCGACGGCCGGGCGGACGGCGTCGCGGCGTCGGAAAACATGGCCGCGGCGGCCAGCGAGCGCGGCGCGGACTTCTTCGGCGAGACCGTCGTCACGGACTTAGAGGTCGAAGACGGGAGTATCTCGGCGGTCGTCACCGACGAGGGGCGGATCGAGTGCAACGAAGCGCTCGTCTGTACGAACATCTGGGGGCCGTTGTTCGGCGATATGGTCGGCGTCGACATCCCGCTCACACCGTGTGCCCACCAGTACCTCGTGAGCGAACCCTTAGAGGAACTCGCCAGCGCAACTGAGGAGGTCGAACAGCCGATTCTCCGCCACCAGGACTACTCGATGTACTTCCGCCAGCACGGCGAGTCCTACGGTATCGGCTCGTACGACCACGAGCCCCTGTTAGTCGATCCCGAGGACATTCTCGCACCCGAGGAATCCGAACGGATGCCCTCGATCCGCGAGTTCACCGAGGAACACTTCTACCAGCCGACCCACCCCGACATCGACAAGTCGGCGTACGACGCCGCTCGGGAGTTAGTGCCGGCGCTCGACGGCGCGGAGTTCGAGGACGCATTTAATGGTATGTTCTGTTTCACGCCCGACGGCATGCCAATCCTCGGCGAGACCGAGGACGTCGACGGACTCTGGTGGGCGCTCGCGATCTGGGTCACCCAATCGGGCGGCGTCGGCGACGTCATGGCCGAGTGGATGACCGAGGACGTCCCCCGGCTCGACGGCGAGCGCATCGACGTGAGCGGCGCACACCTCTCGCGATTCCAGCCGCATACCGGCAGCCGGGCGTTCACGAAGGATCGGGGCGGCCAGCAGTACCAGGAGGTATACCAGCTCATCCACCCGGCCGAACAGCCCCGCAACCAGCGCGACCTGCGCCGGAGCCCCTTTTACCATCAGCAGGACGAACTCGACGCGGAGTTCGTCTCCTCGGGCGGCTGGGAGGTGGCTCAGTGGTACGAGTCGAACGAGGACCTATTGGACGAGTACGACATCGAGATGCCCGCCCGGTCGGACTGGCAGCGAACGGGGTGGTCGCCGATCCAGGCCGCAGAACACCGCGCGGTCCGCGAGAACGTCGGTATCTGTGACCTCTCGCGGTACACCCCGATCGAGATCACGGGACCGGGCGCGCCCGCGTTCGTCCAGCGACTGTTCGCGAACGACATGAACACTGAGGTCGGACAGGTGCGCTACGCGCCGATGTTGGACGAAACCGGCGGCGTGCTCGCGGACATGGCGATCACCAGGCTCGGCGAGGAGCGGTTCGTCTGTACGACCGGCGGGGGCTCGTCGGCGACGCTGCACTCGCGCTGGATCCGCGAGCAGGCTCCGAGTGATGGATCGGTGACGATCGACGCCCACGTCTCCGACGAGTGCGGGTTCGGCGTCTGGGGCCCGAAGGCAAGGGAGGTCCTCCAACCGTTGGCCGATACGGACCTCTCGAAGGAAGGCTTCGGCTACTTCCGCGCGCGGGAGTTCTACCTCGATTCGATCCCGGTCACTGCACTACAAGTATCGTACGTCGGCGAACTCGGCTGGGAGCTGTACTGCCCCACCGAGTACGGCGGCAAGCTCTGGGACCTCGTCCGAGAGGCCGGCCAGGACCACGACATGGTCGCGCTCGGCAACGGGGCCTTTTTGGGCTCGCTCCGCCTGGAGAAGGGCTTTCGGCTGTGGGGCACCGACGTCACGGCCGAGTACAACCCCTACGAGGCAGGGATCGGCTTCGCCATCGACCTGGATACGGACTTCGTCGGCAAAGAGGCCCTGCTCGACGCGCGCGAGGCCGGCATTGACCGGAAGCTCGCCTGTCTCACCGTAGACGACGGCTCGGTGCTCGATACCGGCAAGCCGATCGTCGATCCCGACGCCGGCGAGATCGTCGGCCACGTCGACGCCCATGATTACGGCTACAGCGTCGGCGAGTCGATCGCCTACGGCTACGTGCCCGCCGAGTACGCCGAACCCGGCGTCGGCGTCGAGATCGAGTACGAGGGCGAGCGCTACGCCGCCACCGTGCGCGAGGAACCGCTGTTCGACCCCGAGCGCGAGCGGGTGCTCCAGTAGCGGTACAGTGTTACAGCAACGGAGCAATACGGTAGCGACGCGGTGACGACGCAGCGGAAACTAGAACAGCGGGACAGGGCCGACCGCATGGCGGCTCCGCCGCGGTCGGGCTGACGCCTCGCGTTCCCAACTTGAGCGACGCGAAGCGTCGTTCGAGCGACAGTGAGCCCCCAGCCGATCATTCGGGGACCTCCGAAGCGACCCCGGCGGCTCTTTCGCCGAACGCTGCTGAGACGAGTACCGCTTCGGACCCGTCGATCGCGAGCTTCCCAGCGATCGTGGCCCCTCCGGACGGTCGTGACGATGGGCTTAAATGCGGCCCGCACCCTCTCTCGAACGACTTCTCTTCGGTGGTATCCATGTCGGACACTGACGCTACAAGCGAGGCGGGCGAACTTCAACGGACGCTACGGACGCCGATCGTTGCGGTGCTCGGCCACGTCGACCACGGGAAGACGAGTTTGCTCGACCGGGTTCGGGGATCGGCGGTTACGGCGGAGGAAGCCGGCGCGATCACCCAACACATCGGCGCGACCGCCGTCCCCTTGGACGTGATCTCCGAACTCGCCGGCCGCCTCGTCGACCCCGACGACTTCGATCTGCCGGGACTACTCTTTATCGACACGCCGGGCCATCACTCCTTTACGACGCTTCGCTCGCGCGGCGGGGCGCTCGCGGACATCGCGATCTTAGTCGTGGACATCACCGACGGCTTCCAGCCCCAGACGATCGAGTCCTTAGACGTCCTCCGGCGAACACAAACTCCCTTCGTCGTCGCGGCGAACAAAATCGATACGATCCCGGGGTGGAACCCCCAAGCAGAGACCCCGATCCGCGAGTCCAGGGAGGCCCAGAGCGATCGCGCCACCTCCCGGCTCGACGAGCGACTCTACGAGATCATCGGCGATCTCTCCGACCACAGTTTCTCGGCCGATATGTACTGGCGCGTGGGGAACTTCGGGGACAACGTCGGCGTCGTGCCCCTCTCCGCCGAAACCGGCGAGGGTGTGCCCGACCTGCTCACCGTTCTCATGGGTCTCTCCCAACGCTACCTCAAAGACGAGATGGCCATCGACGTTGCGGGACCGGGGGCCGGGACGGTGCTCGAAGTAACGGACGAGAAAGGCTTCGGCAAAACCTTAGATATCGTGCTCTACGACGGGACGGTAACCGACGACGACACGATCGTCGTCGGCGGCTCGCGGGAACCGATCGTCACCGACGTGCGGGCGTTACTGCAACCCCGGCCGCTCGCCGAGATCCGTACTGAAAGACGGTTCGAGCGGGTCGATTCGGTCAAGGCAGCCGCCGGGGTGAAGATCGCCGCGCCCGACTTAGGCGACGCGATGGCCGGCGCGCCGGTGCGCGTGATCCGCGATCGGGAGCGCGAGTCGGTTATCGAAGCCGTGCAGGCCGAACTCGCCGACATCGAGGTCTCGACCGCAGACGAAGGCGTCGTCGTCAAGGCTGATACCCTGGGCAGTCTCGAAGCCGTCGCCGACGCCTTAGAGGACGCGGAGGTCCCAGTCGTGCGCGCGGAGGTCGGCGCGGTCGCCCCCCGGGACGTTCGCGTGGCCGAAACCGCGAACGAGCCCGATCATCGGGTGATCCTCGCCTTCGCAACCGACACCTTGGACGACGCCTCGCGGCTCGCCGACCAGGAGGACGTCGATATATTCGCGAACGACGTGATCTATCGCTTGATCGAGGAATACGAGGAGTTCGTCGAAGAACGGGCGAGCGCCCAGCAGGACGCCGTGCTCGACAACATCGCCCGGCCGGCGCGCTTTCGTATTCTGGAGGACCACGTCTTTCGTCAATCGAACCCCGCCGTCGTCGGCGTCGAGGTCCTCTCGGGCACCTTGAAACGCAACGCTCGGGTCGTCGATTTCGAGAACCGGAAACCCAAACGCGTCGGCCAGATCAAAGGCATCCAGGAACAGGGCGAGGACGTCGATCAAGCACGCAGCGGCGAGCGCGTGAGCGTCGCAATCGACGGACCCACGGTGGGACGACAGATCGACGAGGGTGATACCGTCTGGAGCGAACTCCCCGAGAAACACGCGAAGGTGCTAGAACAGGAACTGACCGACGACATCCCAGCCGACGAACTCGAAGCCCTCTCGATGTACCTTGACAAACGCCGCCAGCGCGATCCCTTCTGGGGGAAGTAAGACCGGCTCTGACCGATTATAAAGAGCGTTTCTACTGTTGTTAGCTGAGCTCCACGCACACGGTAGCAGAAGGAATCGACGGGAGTCACCTAATGAGTGCGGAGAGCTTCGAACGTGTTGCGTTGACAAGGCTCTGCCCACCAAGACCAACACCAAGTACGATCAGCAGTATGTACACCTCATCTGATAGCCAAAATGGAACCGCAGACAGAACTGCTGCCCGGACCTGTACGCAGGTTAGAGTAATAATAAACGGTGTTTGAACTGCTGAACTGTCTCGTTGCGAGTGACGTAACCTTTCCAACTGTTTGTTCGTCTCCGGAAGCCGTTCGTTTGTCATCGAAAGTGTCTCGCTAAGTTCCGTGTTGAGATTGGATAGCTTCGTATTGGTGGTATCGAGAGTATCATCCAGATCGGATGTGGCTACTAATTGGAGTCCATCACTGGTGAGCCAATAAACGCTTACATTTCCACTTCCGCTTATTGTTGAGTTTAGCAAGCCTTTGTTTTCTAGAGAATGAAGATGAAAATCCCGGATGTCGATATCTAAGTTGCTGCTCAGGATATCTAGAGTGATTGTCTGCTCTGGAATAGTCACATCTCTCATGAAT
>PXRY01000043.1:0-14551 GCA_003022925.1 Halobacteriales archaeon QS_8_65_32
GCCGTCGGTCGTGTCTCTTCTCGGCGATCGAAACCCACGGACGTTCCGAGCGCGCGGATCTTCTGCGCGGTCTGTAGCAGCCTATATAGAAACTACATTTAGAGGTGCTATTCTCATCTCTGTAGAAATGCTGAGAAAGTTACAAGTAATCGGCCGGTGCAGGCGAACGCGATGTCCCGACAGACCATCGACGTACTGACCGTTACCATTGCGCTCGTCGTCGCCGCGGCCGCCCTCTCGGCGTTTACGGGCGCTGGGCTGGCCGGTGGGTCGGCGAGTACCGCGACGACGACCATCGATTCGTGTACGACTATCGAGGAACTGGGGACGTACACGCTCAACTCGGACATTGAAAACAGCAACCGGTCCATCGACGCGTCCGCTAATCGAACGGCCGCCGTGGCCGAAAACGGGACCGACAACGCTACCGCGGACGAAGAGCGGGCCGACACGATAGCCGGCAACGACTCCGATACCGAGAGCGACGAGGTGAGCACCTGTATCGCGATCGCCGCGAGCGACGTCACGTTCAGCGGTGACGGTCACACGATCGACGGCGGTCGTCCCCGGGTCGGCGTCGCGCGATCGTCCGATCGGCGTCGGGCCGGCGTCGACCGCGCCACGTCGAGCTGACCGTCGCCGCCCCGACGCCGACCCCGTAGCAGAGAACTACCGGCACGGCGGCGAAGAAGACGGTGAACGGATCGATCGACCAGTTCAGTACCGACGAAAGACAGACGATGCCGGCGACGGGCCATCGCCGTCGAAAGGCCCCGTTGGAGACCCCCGACGGCGGTCGTTATCCCCATCACCAGCGGTAGCAGGGCACCGAGACCGATCCAGGTCGAATAGACGAGCACGAAGGAGGTCCAGGTAGCGATCGAGTACGTCGGCGCGAACCCCGCCTCGATCGCGTTCGTCGCGACGAGATCGAGCAGGAACGGAACGAGACCGAGATACGCCGCCGCGACCCCGGCGACGAACGAACAGATGGCCACCCCCCCCAGACCGGCGAGCGCTCGGCCGGAGAGAGACACGGTTCGCGGGTCCCGGTCGACGAACGCGTCGCGAGCGAGATAGGTAACGGCGATCGCAGCGATCACGACCCCGACGCCGGCACCGATCCTCGCTTGTATCACGACGACCTCTAACGGTCGTGCGGCGACGATCGCGGCGTCACGGGCGAGCAGATCGGCTTGTACCCGATCCCACGCCCACAGCCGCAACGCGTAGAACGTCGCGACGAACGCGACGAGGAAGACGGCCAGCACCGTTCGAAAGCGGTCGTTGACGGTCGTCGTCGCCACGTCGAGCGTTGCCCGCCCGCCAACGACGAGGCGGTAGACGATCATCGGTACTTGACGGCCGTTCGTTCCGACGATGTCGGCGAGTTCCTCTACGGGCCGTTTCATCCGGCGTTCTCCGTCCCGATCGCCATCCAACGTGCCGTCGAACCGCCCGGTCGTTCGGACGATCCCGTCCTCGGGTGTCGGCCGAACGGCAGGCAGCTCGGACGGTTCGGAAACCGACGTCGCCTCCCCCTCGTACTGCGTCCCGGTCCCGCGTTCGTCCGTTCCCCCGACCGGTCTCTCTCGACGACGTACATCGATCGCTTCCTCCGAGAACCGAACTATGAACTTTGCTACGGAAGTATATATATTCGGACGCAGCACGCTGGCTGAGGGGCAACTGTTCGGTGCCCGTCATCGACGGCATCGAACGGACGGGACGGCCGTAACGAGTACCGGCCGTGAGGAGTACCTGCCGCGACGAAGAACCGATGTCGGCGCGGACCCCAATCGACCCTCCCGGGTGTGCTCGATCGGTCGCGGACGCCGAGCGATTCACGAACGGAGTGATCCGACGATGTTACGCAGCTTGCCGGGTACCGACAGCGCCGAAAGCCCGAGTCCGACCAGTACCATCAGCAGATACAACCCGAGCGTCGAGAGGAAGATAACGAGGATCGCAGCAAGCGCCCAGCCGCCGGTGAGCGCGTCGCCGAGCGCGATCGCGATCGTCATCACAGTGCCGTAGAGAAGAACGAGATACGGTCCCCACCCACGAGCTCTACCCGAGCGGACGCGACTCCTGACGTAGCTCTTTAGGTCGCTCTCCAAGTCGTCGCGCTCGACGACGCGCTCCTCGACTTCCATCTCGAAGGCGTCGAGTTCCGCGCGCAGGCGCTCGATCTCGCGCTGGAGGGTGTACTCCTCGCTCAGGGAATATTCGCGGCCGCCGAGGTCGGTCGCCGTTGCGGACTCGTCCCGTACGGAGCGTGCGGGTTCTGCGGTGTCGGCCGAGTCGGCGCGACCGGTGTCGTCCGGGCCGATGGTATCCGTCTCGGACGACTGGTCCGATTCGACATTGCGGTCGCCGTCGCCGCGATCGGCGAGGGGGTCGCGACCGTCGTCCCCACGGTCTCGACGGTCACTACGATCCTCGCGGTCGTCCTCGACCTCGCGTTCGATGCCGCCGTCGGTGACGAGTCGTCCGTTCTCGTCGCCGCTGCTGGCGCTTCTGTTATCGCTGCTACTCCCGTCGCCAGCGTTCGAGTTCGACCCTTCCGACTCGTCGATGAGGGTCTGTGTGCGTTCTTTGATCCGGCCCTGAAGGTCCGATTTCGATCCCGATCCCGAGTCGGCCGTCGATTCCGACCCGGACCCAGGTCGGGAGTCGATCCCCGTCCCGCTCTCGGCGTTTTCCGCTGACCCGACTCGGCCGGCGAGCACGGCGTTGAGCGCAACGCCGATCAGGACGATCATGCCGCCGAAGTACAGAAAGGTCAGAATGAGTAGCGCCGCGCCGATGATGCCGTACGCCGACCCGCCGGATAGGGAGGCGTAGATCCGAAAGCCCGTCTGGAGTACCGTCCAGCCGATCGCGGCGAAGATCGCTCCGGGGATCGCCTCCCGAAAGGACACGTTGTCGGCCGGCAACACGTAATACAGCGGGTAAAAAGCGAGCATGAGGCCAACGATCGACAGCAGACCGGCGACGTAGCCGATGGCGTTCCGGAGGAAGTCGAGGCCGAACTGGGTAAGCACGCCGCTCGATTGCTGGACGAACGAGACGACCGCGCCGATGACGATCGTGACGACGATCGCGAGCACGATCCCGAGCAGGGTGATCAACGCGTCGGTCACCTGATCAACGATGCCCTCGGGGCCCGGTTCGCCGTAGACCTCCGAGAAGGCGATGTCCATTCCCCGGAAGATCTTGATCGCGCTCCAGAGCAGGAACGCCAGCCCGACGCCGATCGACACGCCCGCGGCACCGCTACTGCTGAGCGTCTGGGTAATGATCTGTGCAACGCTGTCGGGAAGCGAACTGCCCGCGGCCTCGGTGATCCGATCCGCCAGCGACTGTCCGCCGACGAGCGTGGCGATCGAGATCGCCAGCAGTAACAGGGGGATCAGCGACGCGAACGCGTAGTACGCGAGGCTCGCCGCGAGAAAGGTGATGTTCTTCTCTTGTATCTCGGTGACGAGCGCCCGGAGCACGGATACAGGTCCGCGATCGGCAGTACTCATTGGCCCCCCTTTCACGCGACGCTTATATATATCCGAGGGACGGGAGCTCGCCATCGGTCGAGACGTGATCGGCGAGCACGGCGTTCAACACCGCGCCGACGAGCACCACTAGGCTGCCGACGTACAGCCACGCGAGCAGAATAAGGAAGGCCCCAGCCGCGCCGTAGAGCTCGCCGGCACCGGTCGTTCGCGTGTAGTACGTGAAGACGAGCTGGAGGATCGTCCACCCGACGGCGGTGAAGACGGTGCCCGGAAGCGCCTGGGAGACGGCGACATCGGCGTCGGGAAACAGGGTGAACATCGGGAGGAAGACGACCGTGAGCACGGCGACGAGGACGATCGGGGCGAGCAGGTCCCAGACCTGACTGAGCAAGACGACCGACAGCCCCGCCCCGACGCCGATCATCGTAACGATCGCGGTGACGACGACGAAGAAGACGAGCAGGGCGTTCGCCAGGTCGCCCAGAAATAGCGAGGACTGTTCCTCGCTGTAGACCTGCCCGAACGCGTCGTCGAGCGCGCGGAACAACAGGAGGGTGCCCCACAGCAAGACGCCCAGTCCCAGGAGGGTTGCGCTCCCGCGGTCGGGTGCGCTCGTGACGACTTCGAGGAGAACGTTGCTCGATTGCGGGGAGATCACGCCCGCGGCGTACGTCGCGATGTCGACGCCCAACTGCTCGCCGCGCAGCGCCGACAGCGCGATCACGACGAGCAGGAGCAGGGGGACGAGGGAAATAACCGCGAAGTATGCGAGACTCGCAGCCATGAAAACGAGGCGCTTCTCGTGAGAGATCGCGAGCACCGCCCGCACGACGGCTACGGTTTCCCGGATCGTCGTCCACGCTCTCGCCCGTGCCCGTGACACGACCTCGCTTCGACCGGCAGGTACCTAAGCGCTCGCTATGCAGGTCGCGCGAACCGCGCGGATACGCGGGCTGTCCCGGAGCGCCCAAAGAGGGAGGTCGGAGCGCCCGGAGGGGAGGACCCCACCGACGGGTCGCCGAAGCGGTCGCGTCGTTGTCCGTACCGTCGGGTTCGAGCCGCGTCGCGTCGGGCATCGTCGGTCGTTCACTCGGGGTCAGCGTCCCCGCGTACTCGCTCGGCGAGGTCGTCGGGCAGCCAGTCGGCGTCGGGATCGACGTGGCCGCCGAGCACGGCGTTCGTCGCCGCGCCGAGCAGCAGTGCTAGATCGCCAACGTAGAGCCAGGACAGAACCAGGAGAACGCCGCCGGCGACGCCGTACAGTCGAACGCTGCTCGAAAGCGTCGCGTACAACCGGAAGAACATCGCGGAGACCGTCCAGACCGTCGCCGCGAACAGGGTTCCGGGGAAGGCGTCGGGGATCGAGACCTCGACTTCGGGCAGCAGGTAAAACGTCGGGAGGAACACGGCGACGAGCGTCACGAGCAAGAAGAGGGGACTGAACAGACGCACGACGGTCCGGTCGGGAGCGGCGACGACGAGCCCGATCCCCAGAAGGGCCATCGCCGCGACCGCGACCGCGACGGTCACGAGCACGAGCACCGAATCGACCAGTCGGCCGCGAAGCGAGACGTGCTCGCGGGCGTCGTACACCGCGGCGAAGGCTCCATCGAGCGCGCCGAAGGTCCGGCCAGCGCTCCAGACGAGGATCGCGCCGCCGATAGGCGCTGCGAGAAGTCGCCCGCCGGTATCGCCGAGCACGCCACGGGAGAGGCCCGTTCCCGGCGGGAGCACCGTCCCCGACGCGAGGCCCATCACCTGGCGAAGCGACCCGTCACCGAGCGTCGAGAGGCCCACGATCACGAACAGGACGAGGGGCAACAGCGCGCCGAAGAGGTAGTACGCGAGGGTCGCAGCCATGAGGCTCAACTGCCGCTCGTGAGCAACCGCGAGCACCGTCCGACAGGTAGGGACGACCTCGTCGAGAGCGACCCCGGTCCGTTCGCGCACCCGCACGTCCCTCCCGTTAGACGGGGTGGTGTTATGTACCCCGATCGGTGCCCGTCGCGCCGCTTACTCCCGGGCGGTCGCCGCCTCGATCGCGGCGACATCGGCGGTCGTCTTCAGCGTCGTACCCCCGTAGTGCGTGCGTGAGGCCTCGTAGCCAGCCTCGCGCAGGCGGGCGAGGAAGTCGTCCATCGCGCTCGCCGATCGGCCCCACCGCTTCGCGAGCTTGTGCTGATCGTAGTGGGTGGGGCGGTCGAGTTCGTTCGCGATCGTCCCCAGTAGTTTCCGCGCCCGCTTCGCCGTGCCCATGTCGTCGCTCACCGCCCCGCGCACGCGCTCGACGAACGCCCGGTCGCGGGTCGCCCCGAGGTAGATCGGGCCGGCCGTCGCGAGCGTTTCCCCGCAGTTCGGACAGGCGTCCGACGGGTGGGCAATCAGGCCGAACTCGTGCGCACGGAAGAGACAGCGCTGACACCAGTGGACGTATCCGAGCTCGTCGATGACGGCGTTCGCCTCGCTCGCGCCGCCCCCGAGTTCGAGGTAGACCCGGACGTAATGGCGGGTTACATGCGAGAGAAGTGGGCGGGCGGCGCGGTCGTAGCGGGCGGCGGTCCGACAGAGCGCCGAGAGGAGAACTCTGAGACCCATCTCGGGGTGGAACTCGGTCGTGACCGGCACACAGCCGTATTTCCGGATCCCGCTCGCGCGGTGGGCACCACACAGCGGCGCGGTGTCGGTCGCGGTGACACACAACAGGCGACGCGCCGATCGTACCGCCGCGTCGGCGAAGGGTATCGGTGTGCCGAAGGGGTCGAGATCGACGGCGTCGAAGCGCTCGGCTGCCATGAGTGCGTTTGCGTCCCGGGTCACGACCGCGCCGTCGAGGTCGTTGCGCACGAGGTTCGTTCGACAGAGCGCCGCCGCGTCGGGATCGCGATCACACAGCGTCGCCGCCCATCCGCTCGCGGCCGCACGCACCCCCCGGACCCCGCTCGCGGCGGTCGCGTCGAGATACGTCGGGGATCGATCGCCGCTATCGCTCCCGCCCCTATCGTTACTCCCGCCGCCGTTCTCACTACCGCCACCACTCTCGTCACCGCGGCCGTCGCTATCGGCCCCGATCCGCTCGCGGTACGCTCGGAGGGTAGCGACCGTGACGTCGCGGTTCAGTTCCTGTTCGGGATTGTAAAAGACCGTCTCGCCGCGTCCGGCGGCAGCCCCGTCGCGCGCCTCGGGAACCTCGATCTCGACTGTCCCCTCGCTGACGTCCATTCCGACGAGTCCTCGGCGGTCGGCGATTGATACTTCTTTCCGTCCCGTTCGGCCCACACCCCGAATCGCGTTGCGGCGAACGCATCGCGTCGCGTCCGGCGGGGCGGAGCGGGAGACTGGCCGGTTCGTGTGGTGGGTTCCAAGCTACCCCTAATGCAGCGAGTCATCTCCGAAGCGATGACGGATAAAAGGGCGTTGCTACGATCGACCGCCGTCAGTGAGCGGCCGGACTCTCGACGTAGCCGGGGTCGTCGTCGTAGTCGCGGTCGTAGACGACCATACCGCGGTAGCTCTCGATGATGTCCATGAACTCGTCGCACTCCTGCTCGGGCACGCCCGCTTGGTGGAGGCTCTGGAGGATCGCCGTATAGACGACGTCGAACTCGTGGTCGCTGAGTTCTAAGTCCTCGTGAGCCTCTTCCATGTCGCGGCCCGCGTACACTTCTGGTCCGCCGGTCGCCTCGATCGACCACGCCGTCACGAGGTACTTGAACCCGGCCCGTCCGCCTTCCTCGTGAAAGTCGAGCGTCGCGGGGTTCTGATTGACGGCCTCGTTCTCGTACAGCCGGTCGACCAGGTCGTCTACCGCCCCGGCGATGCCGTACGCACCGCCGAGTCGCTCGTACAACGACTGGCCGTCGCCGGTGCTCGCGGCTTCGGGTTTGGTTTCCACACTCTCGGCGTCGGTATCCGTATTGTCTGTATCGGACACGAACCCCGCTTGCGCTGAATTCATAATAATCATTTCGTCTCGTCTAATCCGCCCGACGTGACGGCCGAGCGCGGACTCGATCGCACGGCGGGAGGGTCGGTCGAACGACGATCGGGTTCCCGGCGGGCCGACCGGTCTCGAACCCGTCTACGGGGTCACGACGGGTCGCTATCGACGCCACCGCCTCGCCACGGCCGGTTCGCCGCGATGGGCTGGAGACCGGGGGATTAGGAAACCGGGGGATCGGAAGATCGCGAAGTCGTGACGGGGTTCGACGACGGCGGCTTCGCTCGGCGTATCGAACCTGTTTTGAGCGGGCCGGTCGAACGGCGGGTAGTGACGCCAGTCGAAGGGTGGCAGGCCGCGCTCGATGCCCGCGGCGAACTCGCCCCGGAGGTCGCAAGCGAGATCGTCTCCGTGCATGGCGACCGCGGCGTCCGGGCGATGGAAGCGGTCTCGGAGGGCCGGGTCAAAGCCTATCGTGATTTCACCGTCGTGGTCGGCCACGCCGCCGAGTACGTCGTCGAGAACGGCGGCTGTACCTGCAAGGACGCCGAGTACAACCTCGATCGCGACGACCCGACCCAGCGCTGCTGGCACGCGCTGGCCGTCGAGATCGCCCGCCGGGTCGATCGCGTCGATGTCCACGACATGTGGTACTCGGACGTTCGCGATTTCCTCTGACCGTGGCGTCCGCCGGGCGCACGCGCGAACCGAGCCACGAGCAGTCGGGATGCAGTCGGTCAGGACACGGACGAGTAGATCAGGGACCGTTGGGGCACGATGGGCGGACGAAGCGGCGAGGGGAAACGTCGCCGATCGACCGTCCGGAGAGACGACGTTCGGTTCGCCGACGGAAACCACGAGGCCAAGGAAGCCAACGGAGCCGACGAGAAATACGAACGACACACGATACCAGGCTTGCGAGCCGATCACAACTGGTTTGTCCACCGGTTCGCCACCTCCGGGTGTGAACGCGGGGAGCCGTCGCCAGGCCGTTGGCCTGTTTCTCGTCGCCGGGGTCGTCGTCGCCGCGAGCGTCCTCTTCTCGCCCGGTCGAGTTCTCGGGGCGGTCGAGGGGTTGGTCGCGAAGCCGGCCCAGTTCGCGCTCGCGCTGGCGACCCTGTACCTGCTTCGCCCGCTCGTCGCGTGGCCGCTCAGCCTCTTTTCGGTGCTCGTCGGCTACGCCTACGGCCCCGTCGTCGGCTTTCCGGTCGCCCTCGTCGGCACGGTCGCGTCCTGTCTCCCACCCTTCCTGGTCGCTCGTCACGTCCGTACCGACGTCGGCTTCCTGGGCTCGCTTTCGCACTCAGGCGAACGGTTCTTCGAGGCGACCGGCGGCGTCAGGGGCACCTTTGCCGCCCGCCTCGCGCCCGCGCCGGCGGACGCGATCTCCTACGGGGCCGGCCTCGCCGGGGTCCCCACGAGGTCGTTCGTCGCCGGAACAATCCTCGGGGAGATTCCCTGGACCGCGGCGTTCGTGCTCGTCGGGGCCTCGGTCGCCGAGTTCAGCGTTGGGGAAGCGACCCTCGACAGCGCCGCGTTCGTTCTCGCCGCGGCGGCACTCGCCCTGGTAGTCATCGCCGGCCCGGCCTACCGATACCTCGCCGATCGTCGGGGAGGCGGTCCCGTGCCCGGCGGCAGCGCGGACGAGCGGTAGTCGCTCGAAGGGCCCGCCGATCGGACCGTAGTTTCTCGGGCAGGGCCAACCAACGCTCGCCGTCGGACGGTCGATTACCCACCTCCCTCCTCCCGAGCGCGGCGCGACGAGGCATGACGCAGCGTGACCGACGTGATGTGACGCGACGCGGCGGAGCGTAGCGGGGTGCGACGCGACGAGGCGTGACGAGGCACACACGGTGTCGCCGGCTCAGCGACGGTCGTCGGGATCGTCCGTATCGCCGTCGGTCACGTCGATGTGAACGCTTCCATCGCCGGGGTCGTCGTCCGTTCCGCTTCGTCCATCATCACCGCCCTCGTCTCTGCCGCCGAGCGGGAGTCGATCGCCGATATTCGCGGCGATCGACTCGACGTCGTTCTTCAGGGTTCGGACTTCGGCTGCGAACTCGTCGACGGTTCGCTCGACGTAATGGACCCTCGTAGCGGGGATGCGTCGGATCCGGTCGCGGCCCTGGTCGTCCTCTCGGAGCTTGACGATCCAGTGGTCTTGGAAGTACGCGATGTGCTCGTTCGGGACGCGCTTTTCGACGGTCCCCTCGGCGGGGTCCTCGTAGACGATCGTTGCCCGCCCGACGTCCTCGTCCAAGTCGTGCTCGCGCTCGTTACTCATACGCCAGGTCTGTGCGTTCGAGCGGCGTAGGTGCTTCGCTTCCCGGGAGAACCGTCGATCCGCGGCGGGTACGTTACGTTCCGTGTGCCCGCCGGTCCGAGTCGTGAACCGGTCGATAGAAACCGGCGGGTGTCCTACCGGTCCCGTGACCGATCCGGAGCGCGACCCCGATTCCGACCGTGACCGCGAGGGCGACGTCGGCCACGACCCTGACCGTCCCCCCGGCGACGCGTTCGCCGACCGGCCGGCCGACGATGTGGACGACGTGGATGGCGTGGACGTCGGCGACGCCGGCGGTGCCCCGACTGTCTCGTGTACCCGGTGCGATCGGACGTGGACGTTAGCGTTCGAACTCGACGAACTGCGCGCCGGCAACCGCGCGCTCGAACAGTTCGCCCTCGACCACCACCGCCACACCGGCCACTACCCCGACGACCTGACGCCGTGGGTCGCGGCGTGTCGGCGCTGCCCGGCCGGCGAGCCCTTCCTCGACGAACGTCCCGCCCAGCGGTGGGCCGAGACGCACGCCCGTCACACCCGCCACGCCGTCGTCGTCGAACACGCGACCGCGACCGACGACGAAAGCGACAATGGCGACGAGGGCGGCGGAAACAATGGGAGCGAACGGCGCGTCGTCGAACCGGGCTCGGAGTGAAGCGGCGGTCGGTCGGCGAGGACCGATCCCGGCCTCGAACCGTCGATCGGCCGGATTCCGCAAGCGTCCTCCCTCTCGATCGCCGAAGGAAAAGGAGATGAGTAACGGTCAGCGCGCGAGCGACGACTCGGAGGGCTACGTCCACGATCCCGAGGCGTTCGGCGAGGGGAGATCGGCCGACGACGAGGGCAGCGACGGGTCCGGGGAAGCCGTCCCACGCAACGACCCGTCGCCGGGCCGGTCGGACCTCACGGTCCCCGAGCGCGAGCGTTTCGGCCTCCGTGGCTGGGTACTCGTCTTCGTCCTCCTCGTTGCCTTTCTCGTCGTGCCGGCCGTTATCGTGTTCGTCCCGCCGGCGGCGCTGCCCTTCGAGGTGGCCTTTCTGATTCTCCCGCTGATCCCCGCCGTCGTGCTCGGCGTGATCGCGGTCTGGTCGGCGCTCGCCGGCGCGTGACTCCCCGAGTTATCGACTGACGAAGAGCCGCCGTCGGGGCCGCGTTCGGTCCCGACCGTCGATCGTCGCTACCGCGCTCTGGGTCGTGCGGCCTCGACGAGCCCGACGAAGACGAGCACCGCGGCGACCGTGATGAGTGCCGTTCCGAGGTCGTACTCGATCGCGCCGACCTCCGGGATCATCAGGTCGACGGCCCCGAGCGCGCTCGGCAGATCCATGAGGAGGATTGCCGTGAGCGCGACGATCCCGAGAAGCACGACGACGAACCCTCCTACCCGTACCATGTGTTGTCATACCGTGTCGACTGTAATAAACGTTCCCTATGAATGCGCCAGTGTAACGACCCCCGACTGGGGTTCACGGCCGGTCGTCGCGTCGGGCCGGTCGCGGCTCCGTCGGTTCCGGCCGTCGGTCTCGCCTCCCGACATCGAACCTGGCGCACGTCGTACCCGTCAGTCGTGTGATCGGACGCGATGTCGATTCCCCCGCACCTCAAGGGTTTAGTGCGTGGTGAGTGAATTTTCGGGGTATGGCGAAGGACTACGCGACGCTGCGGGACCCGAACGCCGAGTACACGATGCGGGAACTGTCGGCCGAGACCATGGACGCAACAGGCGAGCGGAGCGGCGGGAGGGATATAGAAATCACCGACATTCAGACCACGATGATCGACGGGAACTTCCCGTGGACGCTCGTCCGGGTCTACACCGACGCGGGCGTCGTCGGGACGGGGGAGGCGTACTGGGGCGCGGGCGTCCCGGAGGTCGTCGAGCGGATGAAACCGTTCGTCGTCGGCGAGAACCCCCTCGACCTCGATCGCCTGTTCGAACACCTCATTCAGAAGATGTCGGGCGAAGGGTCGATCCAGGGCACCGTGGTGACGGCGATCTCGGGAATCGAGATCGCGCTGCACGACCTCGCCGGCAAGGTGCTCGAAGTGCCGGCCTACCAGCTCTTAGGCGGGAAGTACCGCGATCGCGTGCGGGTCTACTGTGACTGTCACGCCGGCGACGAGTCCGAACCCGAATCGAACGCCGACGAGGCAGAACGCGTGATCGAGGAGCTGGGCTACGACGCCCTCAAGTTCGACCTCGACGTGCCTTCCGGGTACGAAAAGGACTACGCGAACCGCCACCTGCGCGACCCGGAGGTCCGGCACAAAGCGGAGATCGTCCGGGCGGTCACCGAACGGGTCGGCGATCGCGCCGACGCCGCCTTCGACTGTCACTGGACCTTCTCGGCGGGCAGTGCAAAACGCCTCGCCCGGGAGATCGAGGACCTGGACGTCTGGTGGCTCGAAGACCCGGTCCCCCCCGAGAACCACGATGTCCAGCGGGGGGTGACCCAGCACACGACGACGCCGATCGCCGCCGGCGAGAACGTCTACCGCAAACACGGCCACCGTCGCCTGCTCGAAGAACAGGCCGTCGACATCATCGCGCCCGACCTGCCGAAGGTCGGCGGAATGCGCGAGACCCGGAAGATCGCCGACATGGCCGACACCTACTATGTGCCGGTGGCGATGCACAACGTTGCCTCGCCGGTGGCGACGATGGCGTCAGCCCACGTCGCAACGGCGATCCCCAATTCCTTAGCGGTCGAGTTTCACTCCTACGAACTCGACTGGTGGAACGACCTGTACGAGGGCGAGGACGTTATCCAGGAGGGCTACATCGAGATTCCCGAGGAGCCAGGCCTGGGGATTTCACTCGATATGGACGCCGTCGAGGCCCATATGGTCGACGGCGAGACCCTCTTCGACGAGGCGTAGTCGGGTCGAAGCGCTCGAGGACGGCGAGTTCCGACTCGACCTCGATTGCCGGTCGATCCCGTCGGTTTCGTCGATCCCCTGTTACTCCGCCGGCAACCACTCCGGGAGGTCGGCGCTTTCCGATTCGTCGACCGAAAAGAGCCGCGAGTCGACCCACGGTGCCAGCAGCGAGTGGGGTACGAAGAAGTCGGCGTCGTCCTGTTCGAGGTGCGTCCCGCGGTGTTCGACCTCGCGAACGACGAAACACTCCTTTCGGTGGCGATCGCAGAGCACTTCGTCCGGTTCGAGGTCAGCGACCGCCGTCGGTATCGGCGTTCCGTTACTCGTATCCGCTGCAGCTCCCCCTGTCGTGTCTATCTCGGCCGGGTTGTCAGAACCTCCCATACACTCCCCTGTGAGCGCGGCGGGCGTAGCCCTTTCGTCCTCCGCTCGTCGCTCGGTCGCTCACCATTGGCCCGCTCGCCGTCGGTTCGCGCCGCCGGACCGATCGTCGCCAACCCGCTCACGTCCCTTCGATCGCGCCCGTCCTCGTCCCCGGTTCGGGCGCACAACGCTCAAACCTCGTCGTCGAGTACCGAGGCCATGCGCTCGCTCGCGGACTCGATCGAGGCGCTGCGCCGACCGGCGTACACCGGCGCGCGGCGCTGTCTGCCCTGCACGCTAGTCAACCTCGCGATGCTCGCGGTCTCGGTAGCCGCGCTTGCCCGCCGTCGCCGGGGTCCCGCCCTCGCGATCGCGGCGCTCGGGACGGCCGCGATCTGGCTGCGCGGTTACGTCGTCCCCTACACGCCGCGCTTCGCTCCCCGACTCGTCGCGAGCGTCCCGCTTTTCGACGGCCTCTTTCACGCGAACGAGCGCGTCGGGAGGACCGACGCGTCGCGGTCGCTCGCCGCTACCGACGTCAGGGATCGTATCGACGGCCACGGCGACGGTGACGAGGGCCCTACCGCCGGCATCGACGACGATGCGAGCGACACCGACCGCGGCCCGGGCGCGTCCGACGAGGGAGGCAGCGACGGTGACGGCGAGGCACTGTTCGAACGCCTGTTCGCCGCCGGCGTGCTCGTCGCAGGCGAGGACGGCGACCTCGCGCTCGACGACGAGTTTCGCGAGCGCTGGTACGCCGAGATGGATTCGTTGCGTTCGGTGTCGAGCGAGACCCTAGCCACCGAGGCGCTCGCCGTTTCGCCGACCGCCAGCGAGGCAAGGGTCATAGACGGTGACGGTCCCGAGACGGCGGGCCGCTGGATCGCGCTCGGCGACGGCGACGCGATCGCGACCGAAACCTGGCTCTCCCGGCCGATCGCGATCGCGGAGGTCGGGGCGACGCGTGCGCTCGAACCGTCCGACCTCCCGCCCGAAACGCGCCTCGCGGCCGCCCGCCCGCTGCGGACCTTCCTCGATAGCTGCCCGGACTGTGGCGGGCCGGTCGCGGAGACGACGACGGCGACGTGTTGTGGCGGGGTTACGAACCCGCGTCGCGGCCCCCGGGAGGTCCTCGCCTGCAGGGACTGTGGCGAGCGGCTGTTCACCTTTGCTTAACGCTCGTCGTGCGGCGGTGATCGGTCCCCATCGGCGGTCGTAGCTGGTGCCTTCGGTCGTCGACGCCCGACGGTATCCGGCGTATATTTATTATATAACCTTTCGTCGAACGAAACGGGCAGGGCGAACCAGCACGCATCGGACACGCACAGGTCGCGAACACTGACTGGGGTCATGACGCCTTGCCCGCCGTTCTCGGTGTCGTTGACGACCAGCAACGACGGTCGATAGTGACTGGTGGTCGGGGACGACGGCGACGATTGCTGAAGGGAACAGCGCCTTGATGTCGAGTGTTCTCACGAACCCGGAAGCATCTGCTGAGTGAACTCACCTGCCCCATCGATCGCCCCCTGGGTACGTGTTCTCGCTGAAGAGCACCCCTCCGGCGCCGAA
>PXRY01000043.1:14724-15735 GCA_003022925.1 Halobacteriales archaeon QS_8_65_32
TTACGCTCGTCAGAAGAACGTTGATCCACCATGGCCCCCCGTTAGTACCGAATCCGTAGTCATATACTGCCAGCCAGGATATCATTCACATCGATGGCTGGTCAGTTGGCGACGATCGGTCGTGACCTTGGGCAGATGTTCCAGGCTTTTTCAGCCATGGCATTTGTCTCCGTCCCTGTAGCACTCATATGGGAGGAGTTCTACGTCATTCCTGCTCTTCTCATCACCGGTTGGTCCCGCTCGGGATCGGACGGTACCTTACGAGTCGATTCGCCGATGCTCGGCAGCCGAACAAGCTCTATGGGATGACGATCGCTGCCTCGGGATGGTTCTGCATCGCGCTGTTCGGGTCGCTTCCGTTTACGCTCGTCGCCCGGACCGTCGCACTTGACCCAGGTTTGGGTCTCAGCATCCCAGCTCCGACCCCAACGCTCGCAGCTTTCGAAAACCCGCTCAACGGTTTTTTCGAGTCGATGAGTGGGTTTACCGGCACTGGACTGACGATGACCGATAACGAGGCGGTACTGCCCGCAACACTGCAGTGGTGGCGCTCGTTTATCGAGTGGATCGGCGGCGTCGGGGTAATCGTTCTCACCACCGCTGTGCTTGCCCAACCCGGTAGCGGCTCGCTCACGCTGTACGAAAGCGAGGCACGCTCTGACGCATTCATCCGAGCATCGTCTCGACCGTGCGGACGATCTAGTGGATCTTTCTCCCGTTCACCTTCCTCTCGATCGCGCTACTCTGGCTCGCCGGGATGCCGATCTGGGATGCGATCAACCATGCGATGACTGGACTCGCGACCGGCGGCTTTTCGATCACCGACGATTCGATTGCGACCTATGACAGCGCCATGATCGATTTCGCCCTGCTTCCTGTAATGATTCTTGGTTCGATCGCCTTTCCGGTTCACTATCTGATTCTCCGAGGCAATCTCCGAAATTTCTACAGCGATCTATAAACTCGCTGGGTATTCAGCTTTTTTGCGATCGGAACGGTCAGCCTCGCCGC
>PXRY01000043.1:15761-33003 GCA_003022925.1 Halobacteriales archaeon QS_8_65_32
ACAGCGAGTAATCTCGGCACGGCGTGGTCGACGACGGGGCAGTTGATCGTCTCGTTCGGAATGATTATCGGCGCGGCAGCGGGATCGACCGTCGGCGGAATCAAACTGATCCGCGCGATCACCCTTGTCAAGGGTATTAAGTACCGTATTCAGGGGGTTTTTACCCTGAGCAGGCGATCCGCCGGTTTCGTATCGGCGATCGCAAACTGGCCGATACTGAGGCCAGCCGTGAGTTCGAGGAGGCGGCCATCGTCGCCTTCCTCTGGATCACGTTCCCCGCTGTCGGAGTCTTCGTCCTCTTAGCGGTCGTCCCTCCGGAGTTCACTCTCGAAAACGTGCTCTTTGAAGTGACGAGCGCACAGGGGGACGTCGGTCTCTCTTCAAGGATCACCGGCGCTGGGATGATGTCGACGGCAAAGGTAATGTTCCTGTTCAACATGTTGATCGGCCGACTGGAGATCTTTCCCGTCCTCGTGTTGCTCCGTGCGGTTTTCCGAGGAGCTAATCTCTACTAATGAACGCAGCGGACATCCCAGTGCTCGGGTGGTTGCTTCGTTTGGGACCACGCGATCGCGTGCTCAACATACTCTTGATATGTGGTCCGCTTCTCTTCGCGTTGATTTCCATTGCCGGTCAGAATCCAATCACTATTATGCTTGCTGCGCTCTGTATTCTCGCGTTCATTGGGCACGTCGGCTACCGAAGAACCAGCGGACGCGGTCAGTTTCTAAAGAGCGCTACGGTACCGATCCGAACCGCGTGAGTGTAGCGGCGTCATATTCGATCGGCATGGGGTGCTAATCACCGGGTGCCGGTATCAATGTGATCCGCGTAGTGGCCGAACACGTCGGTCGTCTCAGGGGTTGCGCCGGTCGCGGAGTAAACGGTCAGGAGATCGCCGACCTCGATACGGGTGTCCCCACGTGGGGTGGCTGGTTCGGCTTCAGGGTTCTCAGCGCCGTTGCGTTCGATCGCAACGACGAGCATATTGTCGTAGAGCAACCCCTCCTCATTGGAGTCGACGAGTGTATGCTCGGCGATCAGTCGCTGGGGATTTTCCATCGTGTTGACACCGATCTGCTCGAAGATGCTCATATGCTCGGGGTTGTGGACGACCGAGACGATCTCTGGGATGTCGAGCTCTTGGGCGATCAGACAGACCATGAAGTTTGTCGCATCCGCTTCCGTTGTTGAGATGAGCGCACCTGCCCGCTCGGCGCCAGCGCCCTCTAAGGCGTCTTTTGTGGTAGCGTTGTCGTTGAGCACGAGACAATCGAACTCGTCGGCGGCTTCCTCCGCGCGTTCGGCATTGCGCTCGATCATGACCGCGTCCTTGCCGCTTCTGGTTGCAATGTCAATTAGCGGGGTACCAATGTCACCGGCTCCGACGACGATGGCATACATACTTCGCATCTGTGTTGACGCTGGTCGAAAACGTTGTACTTTCGAGAAGTTTTCTGATATTTTCTTACAATTAAGTTCTGCAGCGGTTACAAATAGCACTTGAAAATTTATTTCTTATTATGTATGTCCTCCGGCAATAGCATCGGAAGAAGGGATTGGTTCTAAGCCTCACACTAAATCTGATAAAGTAGATATAGCTTGGGCAATCTGCTTGCATTTAATTAACTAAATATTCACTGATGCTTAGAGTGACATCGCACTCTGGACATATCCGGACACTTCGTCCGGGACCTGCTGATTCGCTCTCGACCGGACTGACGTCTTCACCGCAGTCTGGGAACCTTCCCATACGCTCTTGTGAAGCACGTTGTTGGTAGAGAGCTGTCTGTCGATTTCGCTGTCGCGGTGAGTTGACTAATAGCAGGTCAGAACGTAATTCTTCCCGGCTGAACGGAGGGGTTGATCGATCTGGACCAACTCTCGCTATCGCTACCAACAATCTCCGTCACAAGAGCGTCGCCCTTTATCGCCATGGTTAGTAGGAAAGATGCGCTGTTCGTCGCTGCTGCAGTTGCTACTGAATAGTTACTTCAGCAGATGTGAGTAGCCTTGGAGGGCGTGGCTAGATAAGTTGCGAATACCGGTCGCACTGCGCGAAAACTCTCACCTACTACTCGATTCGAGTGTTAACCTGTTCGGCAACTCGCTCTCCGGGTCGGCGCAACGCGTTGCTTTCGACCTCGTAGACGTACCCGTGGACGGTCACCGACTCGGGGATTAGAGGGTGTTCACGCAGGTACTCGATCTGGGCCTGACACGCCTCATCGATGTCGTCGGTCATCCGCACCCACTCGGCGAACGAACCGTCGCCGATCGTCAGTTCAGGTAAGGCAGGATCGAGCGCGACATCGTCGGGATCGCCGCTGGCCGCCGCTTCGAGACCTTCGACGACGGCGTCGTCGGGCGCGCTCATCATGCCACAATCAGTGTGGTTGACGACGATGATCTCGGTCGTCTCGAAGAAGTTCGTCGTCAGGGCGGCGCTGCGGATCACGTCGTCGGTCACCTTCCCGCCGGCGTTGCGGAACACCTGTGCGTCGCCGAGGGTGATCCCAAGCGCCTCCTCGACGGGGATGCGCTCGTCCATGCAGGCAATGACTAATAACTGCTTGTCGGTGGGTATTCCTTTGCGCCGCCGCCGCGCCCAATCATCGCGGTCCTCGATCCGTTCGTCGATCGCTTCGTGTACTCGGCCTGCTTCCGGTTCAGTGTATTCGGTGGGCATAGACGTCTCGCGGAGCGTTACTCTGACTCACTGATTCAGTGTTTGTGTATCGGTAACGCGACCAGGCTATCTGTGACGCTCACATCGGTACTGATTACGAGATAGTGTCAGCATCAAGCATGTGTCTATCCTACATAACAGCATTACTGATAGGCGTAGCGTACTCGAATCGATAGTGGCCGCCGGTTTTCTCACGACGGGGGTCCACGGGGCTCGGGCCGATCCCCCCGGTGGAGGAACCGGATACGAGCAGTCGTCCGGTGCGGTCGATCGTTCGAGGACGATACGGGGGTAGTGCCGGCTCCTGTCGAGGCCGAACCCACCGATTCTGCGTTTGCGATACCGTCGGACATGCAGATTTCCACCGATTCGGATGAGGCAGGCAGCGTCGCGGAGTACCTCGCCGGCATCCTGCGGCCGTCGACCGGTTACGAACTGCCGGTCAGTAACGAGTCCGCGAGCGGTTCAGGCGCTACCATCGCGTTGCTCCCCTCGGAGGTAAGTGGGGAAGGCTACGAGATGCAGGTGGATTCAGACGGCATAGAGGTTCGCACCAACGAGCCGGCAGGGCTGTTCATGGGCGTCCAGACCCTACGCTAGCTCCCTCCCGCTGCGGTCGAGCGCAGCGATATGCCCGATGACGAAGAGCCGGGACCGTGGACCGTCCCCGGTGGACGGGTTCTGGACTATCCGCGATTCGAGTATCGAAGCGCGATGCTCGACGTCGCACGACATTTCTTTTCGGTCGAACAAGTTAAATGTTACATCAATTTGATTTCGTTGTACAAGATCTACCACCTCCACCTGCACCCTACCGACGATCAGGGCTGGCGAATCGAAATCGATAGCTGGCCCAAATTAACTGAAATCGGCGGCAGTACCGAGGTCGGCGGCGGCCCGGGTGGAATACTACACGGAAGAAGACTACCAGGAGATCATCGACTACGCACAGGAACACTACATCACGGTCGTCCCCGAGATCGACGTGCCCGGCCACACCAATGCGGCGACCGCCTCCTACGGGGAACTCCGATGCGACGGCGAACCGACCGATTTCTACACTGGTGCTAGCGTCGGGTTCAGTGCAGTCTGTACGACCAAGGAGTTCACGTACGAGCTTCTGGACGACGTTATCCGCGAACTCGCTGAGATGACTCCCGGCCCATACATCCACATCGGGGGCGACGAAGCCGACGAGACGAGCCAGGAGGAGTACAACCAGTTCATTAGCCGCGTCCTCGACACCGTTCTGAGCTATGATAAGACGCCTATGGGCTGGCAGCAATCGCCTGCGACAGACGGTATTCTGGCGGCTGACCCGCCCGACGAAACCGTTATTCAGTACTACGCTGACCCTCGCGACGAGCCGACGGTCATCGAAGCGATACAGGACGGCGGTCACGACATCGTGCTCTCCCCGCACAGCCTCGCGTATCCCGATTACGAGTACAACGAAAACACCGACATGGGGTCTACCTTTTCAGGCCGTACGTCGGTCGAAAACGCCTACAGCTGGAACCCCGGGTCCTACCTATGGACATCGACGAATCGACCGTCCTCGGTGTCGAGGGGTCCCTCTGGTCGGACGATGTCGAAACCACTCCGATCATGGAGTACGCGGCGTTCCCGCGGATGGCGTCGTATGCCGAGATCAACTGGTCGCCGTGGGACTCGACACACGACTGGGAGGACTTCCGGCTGCGCCTCGCTACACAGGGGCCGCGGTGGAACGCACTGGGGGTGCACTTCTACCGATCACCGCTGGTTCCCTGGCCGAGCAGCCTCCCGGACACCTACCGGGAGACGTACTACGAAGTAGTGTCCGTACTGGACGAACCGCTCCCGTTCACCATCGAATCGGATGACTCCGACTCAGAGTCATTCAACCCGAACGACTATTCGTCCGACCGTCTGATCCGGTCCGCACAGGGCAGTTCCGAAGGCAGCGACGAACGGTAATTCGAGGAAGCGCCGTTCGACAGCGTGGATCGTGACCTCCTCGTTACCCCTAATGAGGTCAGTTGCATCAGCAGTAGCCCCATTGTCGGGAGGAATAGGACGGCGACGACTACGTTTACCATCGCTGAGGGCTGCGAGCCGGTCGAGTTGACCCTCGCAAGCTACCTGAAAGTCGGACTCGACGACTTAGGGAGCGACCCGAAGGCATCATAACAAGTGCTCGTCGACGCACGAACTGAAACGCTCGATCCCGGAACCCATACGTTTACCGTACACGTTCCGCTGGTCGGCGAGAATCTCCCGATCCACGAACGCGACGACGAGGACGACGAGAACGACGCTCTCTGAAACGGAACGGACCTTCGACCGTGAGTCGTCTACCGGTAGCCGGCCGGCGTATCGACGCTACTGACTTAAGATCCTAAGATCGCGTGAGAGACTTCTAACGCACGCAGCCCGTCCTGTACGGTCGCGGGCGGACTCGTGCCGACATCGAGGCTCTCAATGAAGGCGTCGGTCTGTCCGGTGTATCCCATCTCGGTCGCGGTCTCGGCGTCGAACGTGATCGTCGTCGGGTACGCGTCCGTTTCCGTGGCGTAGGTGAGCCGATCGAGCCGCCACCACTCGTCGCCTTCGATCATCACGGTTCCCTCGGTGCCGATCACCCCGTGACGGAGGTACTCCACGCGTGAAGTCCAGCTGTTCTGGAGGAACCCGATCGCTCCGCGCTCGAACTCGACTGTCGCTACGGTGTTGTCGTCGAACGATTCGAGTTCGGGATGGGTCGCGTTCGTAGTCCGTCCCGATGCGGCTTCGATCTCGCCGCCGAGCCACCGCAACATATCGATGTTGTGTGAGGCCGATTCGACCGTCACGCCACAGGCCTGCTCGGGATCGATCCGCCAGTCGTCCCCTTCGGGGTCCCCGTGTCCGGCCCGAGTACTAAAGACCGTGATCGGTTCGCCGACGCTATCGTCGGCGAGGAACCCACGCATCCGCCGACAGGGTTCGGCGAACCGGGAGGGAAACCCCATCATGAACGGCACGTCCCCTTCCTCAATGATGTCCCTGATCGCTCGCCCGTTCGCGACCGTCGTCGCCAGGGGTTTCTCACAGAGGATCGCAATACCGTGTCGCACCGCGTCCCGTACGATACCGAGATGTGTTCCTGGCGGCGTCGCGATATACACGGCGTCTACATCGGACTCCCGAAACAGCGTCCGGTGATCGGTGTACGGCTCCGCGTCGGCCGCGGTCGCGAGAACTCGCGCCCGCTCGGCACGAACGTCACAGACGGCCCCCAGGGTGACCCCTTTGTGATCGTAGAGGACCTGTGCGTGTGTTCGTGCGATCGTCCCGGCTCCGATGATCCCAGCGGCTATCGTCATTGCGGACGATGGTACCCATGAACTGTTAAGCGCTGTCGGTCCGATCCCGACCGATGCCACTGGCGCGAGTTCACGCCCGTGTGCAGTCATGTCGGACGCGTGCTAACGACCCTACTGGCGGTCGTGTTCGGTTCATTCCAGTTATAAGATTAACGCACGAATAGTTTTGATCGAACCTTCGAGTATAGGAACAATGCCGATCGACTTCACACAGTGGGCCGAGGAGTTCCGATCCAACTGGACCGAATCGCCGAAACGCGCGCTCTTGGAGGGACTCTATTACACCTACCTGGGTGGGTGGCTCACGGCGACCTCTCGATTCGATATCGGGACCAATATTTACGACCGCCGGTGGGACCTGTTGGTCGTGCTCGACGCCTGCCGAGTCGACGCGCTTCGGGCGGTCGCTCCCGAGTACGATTTCCTCGATGCGTCGTCGATCGGCACAGTGTGGTCGGTCGGGTCTGCCTCGGCGGAGTGGATGTGTAAGACCTTCACGACCGACTACGCGAGTGAGATCGGAGAGACCTGCTACCTGTCCGCGAACCCCTATGCGACTAAAACGTTCGTCGACGGCGTGTACGCACCGCCGAACGCCGCACCCTTTGGCTCACCAGGGAGGGAAGTGGTCGACGCCGCCGACTTCGGCGACCTCCACAACCTCTACCACGAGCGACGCGACGAGCGCTTCGGTATCGTCATGCCCGAGGACGTCACCGACGCGGCGATCTACGCCGGCCGCAACTGGAACGCAGACCGCACGATCGCTCACTACATGCAGCCACACACCCCGTACTTCACCGCCGCGCTCCGCGAGAACCGCGAACTCACCGACGCCGAGTACAAACCCTGGTCGGCGCTCAAACGCGGCGAGATCGACTACGACACCGCGTGGACGCAGTACATAGATACCCTCCGGTACGCGCTCGATACGGTCGAAGTCCTGCTTGCGAACGTCGACGCCGAGAAAGTGATTATTACCGCCGACCACGGCGAGGCCTTCGGCGAGTGGGGCGCACACAACCACCTGACCGGTTTCCCCCATCCTGCGGTCAAGAAGGTCCCCTGGGTCGAGACGAACGCGGTCGACAGCGGGTGGCACGAGCCGACGCCGCTCGCCGACTCGACGGACGCCGGAACCGACACCGACGCGTCCGCCGAACTCGTCGACGAACAACTGCGAGCGCTCGGCTACGTCTGAGGGCTACGATCGGCGCTTCGGTCCGGGTTCGATCCCGACGCGACCTCGATCTCCATTCCGATTCCGATCCCGGTTCCAGCACCGATCGGCGTCCGGCGTCGATCCCGGCTTCGGTAACCCGCCTTGGCTCCGTCCCGATTCCGGCCCCCGATTACGACCTGTCGGCCGGCGTCGAGTACCGTCCCCGAACGCGCCGATTCCCCGGGGTCGTTTTGTTCGTGGCTTCCTGAAGAAGCGTATGCGTGTTGCGATCGTCTCCGTCGGCGACGAACTCCTCGCCGGCGAGACCACGAACACGAACGCTGCCTGGCTGGGCGCACGCCTCGCCGATCGGGGCGTGACCACCGAACGCGTGATCACCGTCCCCGACCGGGTCGCCGACATCGCCCGCGTCGTCAACGAGTTCCGCGCCGAGTACGACGCCGTCCTCGTCACCGGCGGGCTCGGTCCGACCCACGACGACCTTACGATGGATGGCGTCGCCGCGGCGTTCGGCCGCGATCTCGAAGCAAGCGAGGAAGCCGTTACCTGGTTGGACGAGCATGGCGGGTACGCCGCGGCGGACCTGGCCGAAGGGACCGCGGACCTGCCGACCGGCGCGCGCGTGCTGCACAACACCGCAGGTGTCGCGCCCGGCTGTGTGGTCGAGTCCGTCTACGTCCTGCCGGGGGTGCCCGAGGAGATGGAGGCGATGTTCGAGACCGTCGCCGAGGAGTTTTCGGGCGAACCCCGCTACGTCGAGTCGGTCGTCACCACCGAACCCGAGAGTTCGCTGTTAGATCGCTTCGATGAGGTGCAGGAGACCTTCGGGGTCAAGCTCGGCAGTTACCCCGGCGAAAACGTCCGTATTAGGGTAGAGAGCACCGACGAAGCGGACGTCGAATGCGCCGTGGAGTGGCTGCGCGAACGCGTCGACCTCGCCGACTCGTAACTCCGGCGTTCCTCGGCGTGACGCTTCGTTCGAAAGGTAAGGAACTGATAACCCCCCATTGGGGCGACTCTCGAAGCGGCGTTAACCCACACAGTTGCCCACCGAACAACCACCAGGGTGGGGCTGAAAGGGGCCGACCGCTCGGCGAACCTCGATGAAGTAAAGACCGCAGGCGAACGAGCGAGGTCGTTCGAAAGGCGCTCCGCACCTTTCGTGATGTGGCAAAAACGCGGAGCGTTTTTGCTGCAAGCGGGAAATCTGTGATTTCCCGCAATGACGAGAGACGCAAAGCGTCTCTCGAACCACGAGTGAGACGAGGAGCGCAGCGAGCCGCGGGTAGTCGTTCGAGAGAGCGAAGCTCTCTCGTGATGACGGGAGAACTCCGTTCTCCCGAACCACGCGGGACTCTCCGAGTCCCGCGGACCATGCGAACGGGCCTCCGGCCCGTGAGCAGAAAGAGGTACGCGATCCACGCGACGACGATCGCGATCCCCGCGAGCGAGACGACGAGCCCTGCGCCGTTGATAACGCCTGCGGGTAGCAACTCCCCGGCCGACTGTAAGAGCACGCTCTCGACAGCTGCGTCCATACCCGATCGTTCCCAGGGTACGCGCTTAACCGCCACGATCCGTCGGTTCGGACGACCGCCGACTCGGGCGATCCATCGGCTCGGACGATCCGAGTCGACTGGCGGGCGGCGTCGAACGGTCACAGTCACGGCCCGACAACCGTTTTCACCGCGGCGATCCTGCAGCGGGCATGCGACGAATCGCCTTCCTGCTCAATCCCATCGCGGGGATGGGCGGCCGGGTCGGGCTCAAGGGGACCGACGGCAAGATCGAGGAAGCACGCGATCGCGGGGCCGAACCGCGCGCGCCCGATCGCGCGCTCGAAGCGCTCCGATCGCTCCGTGAGCGCGGCGGCGAGGACGTCGCACTGTTCGCCTACGGCGACCCGATGGGGGAAATCGAAGCCCGTAAGGCCGGCTTCGAGCCCACCGTTGTCGGCGACCCCGACGGCGAGCCGGATGGGGCGGAAACGACCGCCGCCGACACGCGCGCGGCCGTCGAGGCGTTCGCCGACCGGGGTGTCGATCTCTTCGTCTTCGTCGGCGGGGACGGGACCGCCGTCGACGTCGCAGAAGCCCTGGCCGCGCTCGACGCCGATACCGACCTTCCGGTCTTAGGCGTGCCCGCCGGGGTCAAGGTCTACTCGTCGGTCTTCGCCGTCTCGCCGGCCGCTGCGGGCCGGATCGCCGCTACCTTCGATTCGACCGAGCAACGCGAGGTGTCCGACCTCGACGAGGACGCCTACCGCGCCGGGGAAGTCCGCAGCGAACTCCGGGGCGTCGTCCGCGTGCCGGTCGCAGAGGGGCTCCAATCCTCGAAACAACTCGCCGGTGGCACGGTCGACACGCTCGTAGCGGGCTTCGCTGCCGACGTCGGTTCGGGTACCACGTACGTCTTCGGGCCCGGCGGCACCGTTAGGACGATCGAGGACGCCCTGGGAATCGACGGCTCCCCGCTCGGCGTCGACGTCTGGCGAAACGGCGAACTCCTCGCGCGCGACGCCGCCGAATCGGAAATTCTGGACCACCTGAGCGAGGAAACCGTCGTCGTCGTCTCGCCGATCGGCGGCCAGGGGTTCGTTTTCGGGCGGGGTAATGACCAACTCTCGCCGGCCGTACTGGACCGTTGTGAAGTCGAGATCGTCGCCTCAAAGCGCAAGCTTGACGACGTCGGGGTGCTCCGCGTCGATACTGGCGACCCCGACGTAGACGACGACCTTAGGGGCTGGCATCGCGTCCGGGTCGGCCGGTTCGAGCACCACTTAATGGAAATCATCTGACCAGCCGGCCCCCTTTCGGCCGTTCGACGGCTAGAACTCCGGTTCTTCGTCACCGAGGCGTGTTAATAGACGGACGGATCAGTATAAGGCGATTGAGTCAGGACTAAGGTACTTCGCGTCCATAGCCACGTCAATGGAAACGAGGAAGGTTCAGCGACTCGGACCGTCGACGCTGGCGATGACCCTGCCCGCGGAGTGGGCACAGGCCAACGGCGTCGAGAAAGGCAACGAGGTCTCGATCCGGATGAGCGGCAAGGGCACGCTCACCGTGATGCCCGAATCCGCCCGCACCGAAGAATCGGAAGCGGTTATCCATACCGAGGGGCTCGACGCCGGTGCCACCGAACGGGCGATCGTCGCCCAGTACGTGCTCGGCCGGCGGGTGATCTACGTCGACGCCGGCGAGAACACGACGCTGGGCAGCGACCATATCAACGCCGTCTACAACGCAGAAACCCAGCTCATGGGCTTAGGCGTCATCGAGGAAGCTCCCGAACGCATCGCGATCCGGTGTTCGGTCGATGCCGAGGATTTCACCTTGGACAACCTCTTAGAACGGCTCGAACGCACCGGTTCGACGATGCGCAACGAGGCAATCAAGGCCCTCGCCCACGGCAACCCCGATCTGGCCCAGCGAGCATTGAATCGCGAGCGCCAAGCGAACAAGATCTTCGTGCTCCTCCTTCGGCTGATCTTCACCGCCTACCGGAACCCGAACCTCGCGCGGGCGGTCGGCCTCAGCGACGGCTTTCCGCTCATCGGCTATCGGGCGATCGCGAAGAACTTGGAACTCACCGCCGACAACGCAGAGGACATCGCCGGGATCGTCATGGACGCCGAGGATCATAGCTTGAACGTCGACGAGACAACGATGCGCCGGATCCGGGAGTTCACCGACGGCGTCGACGAGATCTGTGAACTCGCGGTCAAAGCCGCCGTGCAACGCGATTACGACCTCTCGAACCGGGTCAGAACGACCTTCCCCGAACTCGACGAGCGCGAGAAAGCCATCCTCCACGACCTGCCCGAGATGGCGAACGAGGACCTGCTGCAGGTCAGAGAAGTCCTCGTGAGCCTCCAGCAGACCGCCCAGTACGCCGTCCGCAACGCCGAAATCGCGTCGAACCTCGCGCTCAACGAACCCTCCGAACACGTCACGATCAGGTAGCGACGAGGCCCCCGACGTGACGATCGGCGCGATGGGGAGTCGTCCCGTGTGCGCTTGTTTGATGTTCCGGTCGGCGGTCGATACTCGACGGTCGGTAGTCGATGGTCGATAGTCGACGACCGACGATCAATGGCCGACGATCGATGATCGGCCGGCCGTCGATCGGTCAGCGGTCGGCGTTCTCAGAACTCCGTGAGCCGGCGTTGTCCGCCGTTATCCGCGTTCCCGTCCGCCGATCGTTCCCCCGCGTCCTGGGCGTTTGCGTCGTCCAACTCGCGGCGTCGGTCGCGCGAGAGCGACGCTCGGCGACGGACATCCGGGTCGCAGAGGGCGATCCGGGCGCGCTCGGCGAGCGCGTCGAAGCGCTCGCGAGGGAGCGTCGCCTCCCGATCGAAGTCGACGATCGGAAACGGATAGCCCGCGTCGGGTCCGTCTCCGACCGTCACGCACGCTCCTGCTGGACACAAAGCGGCGTTCGTTCGGGCCGAGCGAGAAACGCCGTCGGGAGCGGGCGTAGCTCCGGCACGTACTTCCGAACGAACTCTCCCTCAGAATCGTGTTCTCGCACGCCTTTGCGGGGATCGTAGATCCGATTCGGGTGACAGCCGACGAGTCCGCATTGCATCTGCTACTGGGCGTAGTTGATCGCCGGGTCGGCGTCGATCAAGTGGTAGTACATGAAATCCGCGCCGATCGTCCAGGGCTGTTTCAGAACGTAGCCGAAAAAGGAGGCGACCATTGCACGGGTTCGGAAGTTGAGCCACCCCGCTTTCGACGAGCGCGCGCATTGATGCGTCGATCATCGGAAAGCCCGTCTCGCCGCGTTTCCACGCTTCGATGTAGTCCCGATTGCGCTCCCATCGACCGCGGTCCCGGTCCCGGTCCCAGTTGCGGTCGTCGCCGCTCCAGCTCCCGTTCTCGTTCCCTTTCGCGCGTCCGTCTCCCGCCTCACTGCTGGCGTTCTCGTCGTTCCCGGCTTCGCTACTACTGTTTAGCTTACCACCGTCCTCGGACCCATCGTCCCCGGTGCTGTCGGCCCAGAGGTCACGGAACACGGGGTTGACGGCTTCGACGGTGAGTCGGGGGTTATCGGCGAGTTTCTGGCGGAAGTGACGGTTCCAGAATAGTCGCGACTCGAAGAACTCGCGCGCCCGCTCGGCACCGACGCGATCGACGGCGGTTCGGTAGGCCTCTCGCACCGAGAGCACGCCGAAACGGAGGTACGGCGAGAGCCGCGAGGTCCGCCGTTCGGCTTCGGCGGGCGCGGAGATACCACCGGGGTACTCCTCCATAACTGCCGTTCGCGCGAACCGGTCGAGACGCCGTCGTGCGGCCCGACGACCGCCGCGAGGGACGTCGCCTTTCGCCGACGCGACGTTGTAGCGCGCTTCGATCCCCTCGATCGTGACGTCGCTTCCAAGCGCCTGCGAGCCGGGGACGAGCACGCCGGAATCGGGGTCGGACAGCGGGTCGTCGGTCAGGTACGCCTCACATCGCTCGGCCCATCCCGTCCGGGCGTCGATCCCGCGTTCGCGAGCGTCGACGGTGATCGCTCCCTCGGGAAGCGCCTCGACGCCGACCGACGAGGCGGCGAGCGCCCGTTCGACCCGCTCGTCGCGCCGGAGACCGTACCGAGCGGTCGGATGACGAGTGTAACACAGCCCCTCGACATCGGTCTCGCAGTCATCGTCGCTATTATTGTTATCGCTGCTACTGTTGTTATCGTCGCTATCGTCGGCGGCGTCATCACCGTCGTCGTCATCGCCGCCGACGCCGCCATCGCCACTGCTGTTACCGTCGCTGTCGGTTCCGTTCGCGAGGGTAGCAAGCCGGGTGGCCGGATCGCCGTGCAGCAATGCGAGGTCCGATCCGCGCTCGCGGTAGGCCTCCCGGAGGCTCGCGACGCTTTCGTGACATAACTCGACCCGTCCGTCGTAGGCGAGCGATCGGTCGCCGTAAAACTGTGGGTCGAAGATGAACACCGGCTGGACGACCGTTCCCGTAGCGCGTGCGAGCGCCGCCGCCCGGTGAAGCGCCGGGTTGTCGGTAACCCGCAGGTCCGTTCGGTGCCAGCAGTAGATCACCGCGGGGCGAGCGTCGGCGGCCGTTCCTCCCGGCCCTCGTTATCGTCTCGTTCCGTTTCGTCCGAGCGCTTCGCCTCCCGGCGTCGATCCGCGCGGGCGAGCCGGCCGGCCGGCGGGTTCGCGTCCCGGTCGCGATCGGCCGGCGGCGAGATTCCGAACTCGGTGAGCGTCCGGTTCGGGCCCGAGCACGGTCCGCCAGTTCGGCCCCGATCGAGGAGGACCTGGTTACAGAACCGGCAGCGATCGACCGCCATCGGCGCGCCGTCGACGTCGATTTCGCCGGAGACCGGCTCGTGGCCGCGCCGTCGAGCGCCACCGGTGGCGCTCTCGCTCGCCCGTCCGTCGTGCCTGTCGCGCCCGTCGCGCTGGCGCTCGTGGCTCGACTCCCGGAACTCGCCGCGCGAAGCCCGGCGCTCGTCGTACGCGCGTTCGGCGGACGTCGCCGCGCCTCGACTCCGGCTCTGTAGTCCGTTCATGGTTGCTCCCGTCGCCGGGGTCGGGTCCGACTCGGCGGCTCGATACGGGCCGCCCGTCGCTGCTCGGCGGCCTCTCGGACGGCTCGCCCCCTGGCGATCGTATTTGATCGAAGGCCCTGTGGACGTATGAACGGGCGTCAACCGGGGAGTGAAAGTGAAACTGAACCCCGACGGACGCTCGCCGCTCCGGTCGCTTCGACCGCCTCGGCGTCCGGCGGACGTCCCTTCGAGCCGGCGTTCGTGGTTGCACTGCTGTCGGGGTTCGCCCACGGACCGGCCGTCGGGTTCCGGCTCGGAGCGGTCGCCCCGCTCCGGTCGGAACTCACGCTCCCATTTTTCGTTCCGAGCAGGTCGGTTTCGAACTCGGTCGTGTAACCCACCCCGTCGAGCGGGAGCCGTATGTTTCCGACCACGGGGAGGTCGACCCGCAACGAGAAGTCCACCGTCACCGTCGTCGACTGGTTCCGCCGGAGGTGGGTTACCCACCACTCGTCGAGGCGCGTCGCGTCGACCGTGGCGTTCGTCCCGACATCGGTTACCCGCCCGGAGTCGAGGGTGTACATCCGATCGGTAGTGCCGTTACCGACGCGAACGCCGTTCATCCGTATCGTGTACCCGAGTTCGGTGATCGGGACCGGCACGGGTAACGGATTGTAGACGCTCAAGGTCACGTCGATCGGCGTCTCGGTCTCGCTCACCGTCCCCCAACTCGCGTTCGTTCGGTTGACGTACAGCACCGGCCCGGAGCGAAAGGGGACGTCGGCGTTGACCGGCCGGGTCTCCGTCGAGTTGAACGCTGCGAGCAGGTCGGTCTCGATCGTCTCCCGTCGCGGAACGACGGTCGGCTCGCCGAACAGCCCCGATACCTGGGTACGGACCGTGACCTGCGTCCGCTCGCCGTTCCGGACGTGGCTCACCCACCAGCGGGGGATCTTCGAGTTATTCAGCCGGGTCGTGATCTCCCGGGTCGATCGCCCCGGCGGGAGCGAGAGGCCGCGATCGGTGCCTGCCGCCACGGCGACGTCGTTCATTCGCACCGTGTGAGAAACTGTCGCGTTCCCGCGGTTCAATCCGATGGGGTTGGGATTCGCGATAACGACGTCGGTCCGGATCATCGTCGTCGCGGGGCCGACCTCCGCAAACCGGCTCTCGCTCGATACGACCGTCGGTTGCCCTACCAGGTCGAACGCGAACGCGCCCGCAACGACGGCGAGCACCAGCATGAGAGCAACGGTGAGCACCCCCAGCGACCGCACGATCGACGACGACCTCTCGTCCGCACTCATGGATGTCTCTCCTATCCGGTATCGGGCGAGCGGGTATAGCTCTTCGACAGTACGGTGCAGGGAACTCGCCGACCGGACCGTCCCGACTGCCCCGACCGGCCAGTCAGGCCGACCCGATCGGACCGTTTCGACGACCGGCCCTCGGGGCGATCGATCGAATCGACTCGGTCGACCGGCCGCCGACGCGGCGTTTCACACGACCTATACCCGGGGCGGTCGACGTCGGGGTATGGCCGAGATTTCGACCGGTTCGGACAGGGAGGTCGGGTTCGCCGTATTGTTCGGCCTACTCGGACTCGTCGGCGCGCTCGCGATGTATGTCGGGGCGGTGTCGGGAAGCCAACTCACCGCTGCGTTAGGCTTCGCCGGGGCGATGCTCGCCGCATCGATACTCGTTGTCGCGATCCACGTCTACGGGTAGTTGGGGATCGACCGCCCGACCCGAATCGATCCCGTCGTCCTCCCGACTCGCGTTGACGATCGGCTATCGATGAGCGGCGATCGACCAGCAACGATCGGCGATCAACAGTCGACGATCGTCCCAACGACGTACGACGGGAATCGCGATACGTAACGGCGCTCGGAACGCGAGGCAGCGTTCGCGCGAGCGAGTGTCGAAAACTAATGCGAGCAAAAGCGATTAACCCTCGGAGTTCATATGAGATACAATGACTGATCTCACCGACGACGAACAGCGGATCATCGACCACTTAGGCGAGGGGCTCTCGCGGGGCCAGCAATACTTCCGCTCGAAGAACATCGCCGAACAGCTCGGACTGTCGGCGAAACAGGTTGGCGTGCGCCTCTCGAAACTCGCCGATGACGCCGACGACAGCGATGTCGACATCGATATCGAGAAGTGGGGTCGGGCGCGGTCGACGACCTGGCGCGTCACGTCGGTCTAACCGTTCGACCACGCCGGTCCGACCTTGGTCGCGCGGACCGCCGGCCCGGCGGACTTTTCTCCGGGCGGGTACAGCTATTAGGTATGACGGTTCGCGTCGAACGGACGTTCGAAGTACACGCCCCGCCCGAAGACGTCTGGGCGTTTATTTCCGGTCACGAGAAACGCGCGGGTGCGATCAGCGTCGTCGAGGACTTCGACGCCGACGACGAGTACCACGCTACCTGGCACGTCTCGCTGCCGATCCCGATCATCGATCGGACCGTGCCGGTCGAGACCGAAGACACCGACCGCGAAGAACCGCGGTACGCCCGCTTCGTCGGCCGCTCGCGAGCGATGCGCGTGATCGGCGAGCACGAACTCGAAGGCATAGACGCCGACGGGAACGACATCGACGACCTCGCCGCCGCTGTACACACACGGCTCGTGAACCGCTTCGTCGTCGACGGCCGGTTGCCGGGCGTCGAGCGCTTCTTCAAGCGTAATCTCGACGACGAACTCGAAAACCTACAGCACGCGATCGGCCGCGACCTTGGCGTCGAGACGGTCTCTCGGTGACTCGATCCCGGAAACTCGCGCCGGAACCGACCGCTGGACGCTCGGCGGCCCGCCCGACGGCCGGTCGCCCGGCCGCTCGATCGCTTCGTCGCTCGATCGCTTCTATCGCCCGGTCTCCCCGCCAGTATCTACGTTCTCGGCTCCTGTACCCGCGCTCCCGGCTTTAGTATCGGCGTTCTCGACTTCGATCTCGACGTCGGCGCTGTCCACGCCGATCCGGGCGAACTGGGTGCGGAGGTGGTCTTCGGCCGCCTCGATCGCCGTTCCGCGGGTATCGAACCCACGGGGCATCGGCGACTCGAAGGCGATGTTCACCTCCTCGCCGTCGACTGTCTGTACTGCGCCGCCGCTGTCGACCGAATAGAACTCGTCACAGACCCAGACGTAGGGAGCCTCTTCGTCCGGTGCGCCCTTGAACGAGGGGACCCGATCGCCGCGTTCGTAGAGCGTGCCGGTCAGGGCCGTCCCGGCGGCCCGACCGCGGATCAGGAGCATGCGCCGACTACCTGCCGCCCGGATTTAACCTCCGCGGCCTATCCGTCGAACAGTACCGAAAGCAGTAGCTCGGTCACGACCCACTGGTCCGCTGAACGGTGTGCCTATCTACGACGGTACACCATTGAGTGCAGATCCTCGTCACGGTCCTCCAGTTCGATCGTCGTGGCGCGCATCTCGAACCCACAGTTCTCGTAGAACGGAACCAGCCCGTCACGCGATCCTAAGTACAGATCGACGGACTCGATCGGCGGA
>PXRY01000043.1:33076-58062 GCA_003022925.1 Halobacteriales archaeon QS_8_65_32
TCGATCCTGCCAGGAAATATAGGATCCGTAGAGTCGCTGGAGGTCGTCGAACTGAGAATCGGACAACTCGCGAACTGTCTCGATACTCATATTCCTATCTGTGATACGCGATGACATGTATCTGTTGTACCGATCGGCGGCTCGACCAGTCACAGCACCGACGCGAGTTCTATGTAGTGTCGTTCCGAATGACGTAATAGTACGATGTCGCTTCGAACATTGCTTGGAACGGGGGGCGCGATCGACGTCCTCACTGAACTCGGCGTCGAGCCTCGGAGCACCGCACACCTTCGAGAGACGATTCCGGTCGATGACAGTCTCCTGTGTGACGTCCTCCGAACCGGATCGGGAGCTGGCATCTGGCACCTCAAAGACCGAACCGATGCGATGACGCCCGGGGCCCTATGTAACCTCAACCCCGTTCGGGCAAAATCCGTATGATCGCGCCCGGGGACACGGACCCTGCACCGCTTCACGGGCGCGTTGAGACAGTATCCACACGTACCGTACCCGTCTGCAATCATTTCTCGATGAGACGTAGCGCGAGGAGCCGACTCAAGCTGATGACGTGTCGCCGAGGACGGCGGGTTTTTAACCAGCGGTGGCGACGTGGGCGGTATGCAGGCCGCACTGGTCATCTTGGACGGCTGGGGACTCGGCGATCACGACGCGCGAAACGCCGTCGAGGCGGCTAACACCCCGAACTTCGATCGGCTGGCCGAGACCGGTGCGTACGGGGAACTCGAAACCTCGGGTCGGCGGATTGGCCTCCCCGACGGGCAGATGGGAAACAGCGAGGTCGGCCACCTCACTATCGGGGCCGGCCGGGTCGTCTCCCAGGAGTACACACGCATCACCGACGCCGTCGAAAACGGCGACCTCGCGAGCAACGATGCGATCATCGCGGCGTTCGACTACGCTCGCAACCACGACGGCCAGGTTCATTTCATGGGCTTGGTAAGCGACGGCGGCGTCCACTCCGATCGGGCCCACCTCCACGCGCTGATCGAACTCGCCGCCGACCGGGACGTGGAGGCGGTGACCCACGCGTTTACCGACGGCCGGGACACCGCCCCGAAAGCGGGCGTCGAGTACCTCGCTGATCTCGAAGCAGTAGTCGACGAGGCGGGCACCGGCGACGTCGTAACGGTCTCGGGCAGGTACTACGCGATGGACCGCGACCAGCACTGGCAACGGACGAAGCGGGCGTACGATGCGATCGTGAACCGCGAGGCGAATCATGAAGCTGCCATTGCGGTCGACGCCGCGGAGAACTCCTACGAACGCGGCGATACCGACGAGTTCGTGGAACCGACGCTGATCGAGAACGAGGCCCGACACGCCTCGGGAAGCGAACAACGGAGCCGCGAGCGGGACGGTCTTGCGCTCGACGATGGCGATTCGGTGCTCTTCTTCAACTTCAGAGCCGATCGCGCGCGCCAACTGACACGCATGCTCTGCGGTATCCGGCCCGACTGGGAGGCGGACCTCTCACAGCCGGCCGTCCGCTTTACGACGCTGACCGAATACGACGCGACGTTCGACCTCCCGGTGGCCTTCCCGCCCCACCCGCCTGAGAACGTCCTCGGGGAGGTTCTCGCGAACGCCGGGCGGAGTCAGTTGCGGATCGCGGAATCGGAGAAGTACGCCCACGTCACCTACTTCCTCAACGGCGGCCGGGAGATCGAGTTCGACGGCGAGATCCGCGAGATACTCGACAGTCCGGACGTCTCGACGTACGACCGCCAGCCCGAGATGAGCGCCCCCGAGGTGACCGAGGCGGCCATCAAGGTCGTCGAATCGAACGACCCAGACGTGATGGTCTTGAACTACGCGAACCCCGATATGGTCGGGCACACCGGCGACTACGAGGCGGCGATCGCCGCCTGTGAGGCCGTCGACGGTCGTCTCGCCGACCTCGTGCCCGCCGTACGGAAAGCGGGCGGCGACTGCCTGATCACCGCCGATCACGGCAACGCCGACGACATGGGAACCGAAGCGGATCCCCACACCGCCCACACGCTCAACCCGGTGCCCCTGGTCTGCCTCGACAGCGAGGGCACTGACGGCGGTCGAACGGTACGGGACGGCGGCGGCCTCGCGGACGTCGCGCCGACGATCTGTGCGCTGATCGGTCTCGATGTCCCCGAGGTCATGGACGGCGAGTCGCTGCTGGAGTGATCGGTACTATCGAGACCGGTCGCCCCTCGACGACCCGCCTTCGCAGGAGTCACAGAGCATGTGCTGTGTAGTGCCGTTAGCGGACGTAAAAAAGGTCGATCGGCGCGAATACGATCGGAAGGCGCGCTCAGGGCCGGGATTGGGCTTAGAAGGGGGCCTGGGGGCCCTCGTCGTCCTCGGTGGTCTCGCCGGGGAAGGAGGGTTCCATCCCGCCCATACCGCCTTCGCCGCCCATACCGCCGCCGCCACCCATGCCGGTGTCGGCATTGACCTGGTTGATCTCGGGGATCTCCTGGGTCATGCGGGCTTTGATCGCCTGGATCGTCATCGGCGAGATGCCACAGCCCGAACACGCGCCGCCGAGCTGGATCGAGACCTCGCCCGATTCGGGATCGAGCTGGGTGATCGACGAACTCCCGCCGTGCATCTGGATCTGCGGGAAGTTGCGCCGCAGGAAGTTCGACACTTCTTCACGCAGTTCGTCCTCACCACGCCGGGCTTCTGTTTCACTCATACTCCCAGGTTCGTGCTGATCGCTCTTAGGCTTGGTGGTGGACACCGAGTTGGTGTTAACTTGGCGACAGTAGGACGGAAGAGGAGTACAAAACGATTTGAAAGCCCCTGACTGCTCGGCTCGGGTGGCTCGCTGTCGTTCAAAAGGCGCTTCGCGCCTTTTGTGATGTGATGGGAACTCGGAGAGTTCCCATTTACTCACGAGAACTCCGTTCTCGTGAATGTGGTCAGAACGCGGAGCGTTTTTGCTGCAAGCGGGATCTTCAGTCCCGCAATGAGCGTGGGACCGGAGGTCCCACGGACCATACGAGCGGAGTGAGGCGTGAGCGAACGCGAGCGCCTCGGAACAGCGAACGGGGAGCAACGACCCGTGAGCGCGCTTCGCCCGCGAGCAGATGTGGCAGGAACGCTTCGCGTTCTGACTGCGAGCTGGAAATCTACGATTTCCAGCACTGACGAAAGACGCTGAAGGCGTCGTTCGAACCACGGCGGAGCCGCCACGCAGTCGGCCCCTTTCAGTCCCGCCCGCAGCGGCCGTGTGGCGAGCAACTGTGTAAGTTGGCACCACTCGGTTCACCTGCTGGCCGGCGACTGATGCCCGTCGATCGGTTCAGCAGACCCGACGACACGCATCGTTCGAACGACACAGCACTGCGAGCGACGCAGGGACCGGTAGGAGAGGGCTGAAGATATTGTGATGTATATAGCCATGAGTAGAACAATCGAGCACGTTATATTCGATGGGCTGCAAGAAATAGTCATGTCGCCGTCGGCTGCAGCGTTGGCGAGCGCCCCTCTCGGCGAGCCGCTGGTCCGGCTCGTGCTCGCGGGCGCGCTCGGGCTATTCTTAGGGCTCGAACGCGAGTGGTCCCAGAAACCCGCCGGTATCAGGACCTTCGCGCTCGTCTCGCTGTTAGCGGCGGTCTTCACCGTGCTCGACGCACCGGGACTGTTGGTCGTCGGCGGGGCCTTGGTCCTCGTCCAGGGGGTACTGCTCGCGCTCCGCGGACTGCTCGACGAGGAAGTCGGGCTCTCATTGACGACATCGACCTCGATGCTCGTCGCCTACGGCGTCGGCGCGCTCGTCGCGGCCGGCTACGTCATCGAGGGGGTGACCATCGCGGTGCTCTCGTCTGCGTTGCTCGTCCTAAAGCGTGAACTCCATCGCTTCGCGTGGGGGCTGTCCCGCGAGGAGTTGCGATCGACCACCGAGTTCGCGATCCTCGCGTTCGTCGTCTACCCCCTGCTTCCAGCCGGAACGGTCACCCTCGGTTTCGGCGACCTCGGCGGTTCCGGGAGTGCCAATAGTGCCGTTGGTTCTCCAGGACTCGCGATCGAGATCGAGCCCCGGGTGATCTGGCTGCTCGTCGTCACCGTCGCGGCCATCGGTATCGTCAACTACGCCGTCGTCAAGACCTACGGCGGTCGGGGCGTCGCCGTTACCGGCTTCTTCGGGGGACTGGCCTCCTCGACCGCCGTCGTCGGAACGATGCTCGATCAGGTCCGCCAGCGTCCCGGCGCGGCGTCGTACGCGCTCGCCGCCATCCTACTTGCCGACGCCGCGATGGCACTCAGGAATCTCGCGATCGTCCTTGCGTTTACGCTCACCGGCCCGCGGCCCCTGCTCGGCGACGCGATCGTCCCCTTAGGGGTCGTGATCGTCGCCAGCGTCGTCGTTGCCGCGGCAAACGCCGACTGGGGAGAAAGCGTCGAAATGGACCTCGAAAGTCCCTTTTCGCTGCGTAACTCGCTCGGGTTCGGCGCGATCTTCGCCGCGATCGTCGTCGCCGGCGGACTCGCCCAATCGCAGTTCGGCGCGGCGGGCTTCTTTGCGACCGCGATCCTCTCGGGACTCGTCTCCTCGGCCGGCGTCACGGCCTCGACGGTCTCGCTGTACCGGACCGGCGACGTCGCCACCGACACCGCAGTAACCGCGATCCTGCTCGCAACCGCCTCCAGTATTGTCGTCAAGGCCGCGCTCACCGCCGCCGGCCCGAATCGCCGGTTCGCGTACCGCGTGACGGCTTGGAGCGGGCTATTGGTCGCCGCCAGCGGGGTCGTCGTCGCCCTCGCCGTGGTGTGAACTCCGACCGGAGCGAACGGGCGGCGGATGGCGGACGGCAGACAGCAGTCGTGTTCCGTGCGTCGCGCGCTGGTAACATTTGACCGAACCGCAACGAATTAGTTAAGATATCTGCGTCCTCGCTTTCGGCATGGATCGTGCCAGCGCAGTACCCCGGGTGCGAGACCTCCCCGGCGAGCGCGCCCGCGAGTGGGTGTCGGCGTATCGGACGAACGCCGCGCCGAGCACCTACGTCTACGACTTCGTCTGGGACCCCGCAAAGCCGGCGATCGGCCCCTTCTGTACCGACGTCGATAGTAATGTCTTCCTCGATTTCACGAGCCACGTCGGGGCCGCCCCGCTCGGCTACAACAACCCCTCGATTCTCGAACCGATGGCCGAGTTCGATCTCGTCGACCCGCTCAAGATCGCGGGCCACGATTTCTACATCGGGCACGGCGAGGCGACGGAGGCCGACTTCCCCGGCCCCGCCGGGGTGATGGATCGACTCGTCGCGGCGAGTTCCGAATACGGTCTCGATCGGGTCTTCCTCTCTAATTCCGGTGCTGAAGCCGTCGAGAACGCGATCAAGGTCTGTTACAGCGCCTCGGGGGGCACGTACGGCATCACCTTCGAGGGGGCGTTTCACGGCCGCACGCTGGGCGCGCTGTCGCTCAACCGCTCGAAGTCCGTCTACCGAGAGGGGTTTCCCGAACTTGCGGGGACTCACGACATCCCCTTCTGTCAGGATCGGACCTGCACGGCAGAAACCTGTGGCTGTGGCTTCTTCGTCGAGAACGGAGCCGCCGGGAACACGGCCGGCGGGGATCCGGAGGACGTCACCTCGGCGCTCCGGCGGGCCCTCGATCCAGACAGCGGGTTCATCGATCCCGACGCCGTCGCCTACCTGATTCTCGAACCGATCCAGGGCGAAGGCGGGTATCGGTTCCCCTCCGAGGCGTTCGCGACCGAGATCGAGCGTCTCCGACGTGAGCACGACTTCTTACTAGTCGCCGACGAGATCCAGTCGGGGATGGGCCGAACGGGGGAGTTCTGGGGTGTCGATCATTACCCGATCGAACCGGACGTCATCACCGCGGCGAAGGCCCTCCGGGTGGGGGCAACGATCTCCCGGGCGGACGTCTTCCCCACCCAGGAGAGCCGCCTCTCCTCGACGTGGGGCGCGGGCGACCTGCTGGCCTCAATGCAGGGGGCACTGACGATCGACGCGATTCACGAGGAAGAGCTAATGGAAAACGCCCGCGTTCGTGGCCAGGAGTTCAAAGAACGCCTACGCGACGAGACACTGGAGTCGGTCACGGACGTCCGCGGGAAAGGACTCATGCTCGCCCTCGAATTCGATGAAAAGGAACGCCGGGACGACGTTATCGAGGCGGCGCTCTCTCGGGGGCTATTGACGCTCGGCTGCGGGCGAAAAACCCTCAGAATCCTGCCGCCGCTCGACGTCACCGCTCGGGAGATCGGCCTCGGGATCGACTTGTTGGCCGACGCGATCGAGGCGACGTAGCGTTCGTCCACGACCCCACGATTCGCCACTTCCGGGTTAACTGCGGAGAAACCTACGTTCCGTCGGGAAATCACGTTACTTTGTCGTCGCCACAGGCATTTTTTATGCCACTCGTTGTCGCACTCGATGGAACTAACGAGACGCCGTCTACTGGCCGGTCTCCAGTGGGGACTCGGCGCGACGCTCGTGATGTCACTGCTCGTGATTACCGGCTTCGTCTCCGGTCTCGCGCCGACGCCGCGGCCGTTCCAAAGGCGGTGATGTGACGCTGCTCGGTGAGAGCGCGTCGGAACCGCTCGTTCTCGACTGTTCTCCGTCGGCTAGTATATCGATTGGATGCTGGTTTACCCTGTGGGCACACGCTCGGCCGTCGGGAATCTCCTCCCGTCCCGACGTAGCCCCTGCGAACGCGTGCCACCGTTCGCGCTCGGTGACGGCGGTTGCGTTATTTGAGTGTTAATTTAGCGTAGTTTTATTACTAGTGAGATGTATTTATGTATGACGCCTTACGGCGCACTAAAAACAATGACCGACGAAAAAACATACTGATCGAGTCGGAAAACGGAGCATCGAACTGTTCGAACGCATCGGTGATCGCCTTTCGCGGCGGGGTTTCCCTATCGAACACGGCGAAAGTCGGCGGCGGCGGTGCGCTTCTGTCGGCCGCCGGTGGCACGGCGGCAGCCGGGGATAAAAGCGACGAGAAGAGTTCGGAGACGGCGTCGGTCACGTTCGATGATCAAGAGACAACCGGCACGACCGTCGTCGTCGCGGAGGTGTTTCTCCCCGAGGACGGCTACGTTGCGATCCACGACTCCTCGCTGCTCGACGGCGTCATCGTCGGCAGCGTGATCGGCATCTCCAAGTACCTCGAAGGCGGCACGTGTCGAAACCTCGACGTGACCCTCTTCGACGTGGCAGGGGCGGACTTCGACGACGACATAGCACTCGACGAGGATCAGACGCTGATCGCCATGCCCCACATGGAGACCAACGACAACGAGGTCTACAACTTCGTCGAAACCGGCGGCGAGGAGGACGACCCCTACACAGAAGATGGCGAAGCCGTCGTCGACGACGGGAAAGTCACCGTCGTCGAGGAAACCGAGGAAGTCACTGACGTCGATGTCCTGAACTTCGCACTGACGTTAGAACACCTCGAAGCGGCGTACTACAGCGAGTTCCTCGACGAGTACTCCGAACGGGAAGTCGAGACGTCGGGTCCCGCGAGGGTCCTGACCGGCGACGGCAACGATCGGTACACGGTCTACCAGAAGATCCAGACCGTTCGCGACCACGAGGAGGCTCACGTCGAGGCCCTCACCCAAACCATCGAGGACTTGGGCGGCGAACCGGTCGAACCCCTCAACTACGAGGTTCCCTACGACTCGATCGAGGCGTTCGTCGCGCTATCGGCGACGATAGAGGCCGTCGGCGTCTCGGCGTACGCCGGTGCCGCGCCGTTGATCGAAAACGACGACCTGATTCCGCCAGCGCTGTCGGTCCACTCGGTCGAGGCCCGTCACACCAGCTACTTCAACGTGCTCAATACGACGAGCCCGTTCCCCAACGCCTTCGATCCCGCCCGATCGATAGATGAGGTGCTCGAAATCGCCTCGCAGTTCATCGTCGGCATGAACAGCGAGGGCGGCGACAAGCGGATGTTCACCGTGACGGTCGAGAACGTCTCGAAACCCGGCACCGTCGACACCGACCGTGCGAACGGCGTCGTCCCGCTCTCGCCACCCGCCTACGGCGTCTACACCGGCGAGAACCCTGCATTCGTGCCGGGTGAGGACGCCAACGACGGCACCGAACTCATCGCCGAGGACGGCTTCCCCGGCGGCCCGCTCCCGCCCGAAAGCGGCGGCTTGGCCGACACCCTCGCCGAGAGCGAGAACGTCTCCGGCAGCGGCGTCGCCTCCTCGCCCGGCGGGTCGATCGAAGCACCCACGCTCGGGCCCGGCGAGTCCGTCGAGTTCAGCGTGATGGCGTCGGCAGAAGAGGCGTTCACCATGGAAACCATGTTCGTCCAGTCGAACGACTGGTTCTACGGCTTCGAGGGCCTCGCGCTGTACGACGGCGACGAACCTATCGAGGGCGAGGTCACCGACCTACCTCGGATTGTACGACGCCAGTATCAAAGAGGATACTGCGCCCGGTACTGGCCCGGATCAAAAGCCCGTCCAGGACCCAATGGCGATGGACGTCGGCCCCGCCGAGGACGAGCCGAGCCGATCCAACTCGCCGAAGAGCGCCACTCCGACTTCGACATCCCCGACGCCGAGGACGTCATCGAAGCCACCGTTACCCCGAAGTAAGCGCGACTGATCGCGTATCGTCGGGCGGTCGGAGTCGTCCCCGTGGTTTCCCATCCGCGTTCTTCGAGTCACGCTCTACGGCCCGGGCTCCCGAGCGGCGTCGTCATGGGACGTCCGCCGGGCGGGCCCGTTCGCGCCGAGGAAGCGCGAACGACCAGCGACGAACGATCGAGGCGGCTCGCGGCGTGATACTCCCTGCTCTTTCGATCGCTACGGCCGAAGGGCCCCAGTTCCGGGCCGATCACAGCCCGCGAGATCGATCCGGCCCTCGGGCATCGAGACACCCTCGTACGAATCTTCGGCGAGCAGCAGCGACCCATCGAGATCGGCGTACTCGACTAACGGCGCGAGGTGGGCCGCAGCGGCGATCGAGGCGTTTGACTCGATCATACAGCCGAGCATCACCGCCAGTCCGTGAGCGTGTGCGGCCGCGATCATCCGTTTCGCCTCCTGTAAACCACCGCACTTCATCAGCTTGATGTTCGCGATCGACGCCCTCTCGGCGACCTGCGGGACGTCCGAGAGGGTCACACAGGACTCGTCGGCGACGATCGGGAGCACGGAGCGCTCGTGGACGAATCGTAGGCTCTCGGGTTCCTCGGCGGAAACGGGCTGTTCGACGAATTCGACGCCAGCGTCGGCTAACTCCCGGATCGCGCGTACTGCCTCGTTCGGCCGCCAGGCCTCGTTCGCGTCGACGCGGATCGTCGCGTCGGGCGCGGCCTCGCGGACGGCCCGGACGATCTCGACGTCGTGATCGACGCCGGCGTCGGTGCCGAGTTTCACCTTGAGAACCTCGTAGCCCGCCTCCGTGGCCGCTTCGGTCTTCTCGCGCATGCGATCGATCGGATCGAGCCCGATGGTATAGGAGGTTCGTGGCGCGTCGGCCGGAAGTCCCCAGTAGCGATACAGCGGGAGCGAGAGGCGCTTGCCGACCAGGTCGTGACAGGCGATGCTCACCGCACACCGCGCGGCAGGGTTTTCCCGTACCGTCTCGTGGGCTGCCCGCTCGATCTCGGCGAGTGCGCCCGGGTCGCCGACCCGCTCGACGACTTCTAAGAGGTCGGGGAGGACGGCCTCGACGGTCGCCGCCGTCTCGCCGTAGTGCGGCGAGGGCGCAGCGCCGCCGATTCCAATGTAGTCGCCGTCGCTCACGGTGACGACGACGTTCTCCGCTACGTCCTGGCTCGCACGCGAGATGGTGAAGGCGTCCTCTAAGGGCAATTCGACGCGTTCGAAGTCGGTGTCGAGTTCCTCTGCGCTCATCGGATCGCCTCCAGGATCGGCTCGGCACCAAAGCGAACCGGGTCGCTCGCGGGCGCGCCGAGGGCTTCCTCGTACTCCTCGACGGCACGGCGGGCCGCCTCGTCGCTGCCGCCACCGCCGTCACCGCCGTCGCCGTCGTCAGCTCCGGTGTCGTCGCCGACATGGCTCGTATTGAGCGCACCGGCGACCACCTCGCTCTCGTGGACCGGCGCGGCGAGGTTCTCGTACAGCGACCGATAGGTCGGAATCGGCGGTAGCTCCCAGGCCTCGTATCCATGAACTCGCTCCCGGCCGGCGGCGTGACAGAGCACGAGCGAATCGGCCATCGCGCCGTGGAGGATGCCACAGGTCACCGCCGAGTAGGCAGGGTGGATGATCGATCCCTGGCCCTCGACGACCAACAGGTCGTGGTCCGCTCCTTTCTCGACGATCATCCTCTCGACTGCGCCTGCCATGAAGTCGCTCACGACCGCGTCGACCGGGGTGCCCCAGCCTTCGATGGTGATGCCCGTTTGGCCGGTGGGGATCACCGCCGCGTCGATGCCCGCCGCCCGAGCGGCGGCGACGAGCTCGTAGGAAACGGTCATCTTTCCGACCGAACAATCCGTGCCGACCGTGAGTACGACCCGGGCATCGACGTCGCCCGCGCGTCCCTCGCTCACCGACAGATCGTCGGGCGGGCGGCGAACGTCTCGAATCTCACAGCCGTAGTCGGCCGCGAGGGCGGCGAACTCCTCGTCGTCGTCAAGGAAGTAATGTAGTCCCGAGATCACGTCACAGCCGCGCTCGATGGCACCCACGACCTCCGGCCGCCAAGAGTCGTCGAACCCGCCGCCGATCGGCGCGATCCCGACAATCAGGGCGTCGATCGACCCATCGTCGATTTCAGGCACTGCCTCGATGCCGGGAACGATCGGCGCGTCGGCGACGCTCGGCAGGTGATCGGCCACCCGCGAGCCGGCGTGCTCGCGGTCGAGTATTGCCCGAACGTTCTGGTCGCCGTACCGGCAGATTCCGACGGCGGTCTTCGCGTCGTTAGGGAACTTCCCATGGGCGAGTATCGCGACGTTCATACCGGCCGGTACACGGGAATCGCAATTAAAGGCTGGATGGAACCCGGTCCGATCAGGAGCCGTGAATGGGCCGTGAGCGGGCGGTCGCACCACGCCCGGATACGTCGCGGGCGATCCCGGTCCGTGTCTACACGGTCTATTATCCGCCCGGTCAGTCGATTTGCGGCAATCCTTTCGCTCGACGCAGAGCTATATATGAACGGACGATCGTGAGGGATACGCGATGGCGAAACAGGATTACGACATCGAAGGCAAGGGGCCCTACGAAGGGACGTCGTTCGAACTCGATACGGTCAGCCCGCAGGCACCGAGCCGGGGGTTACACCGTGGCCATCCGCGGATGGACATCACCGAGGGCAAAGAACAGTACGCACGCAAGACCGTCTTCCCGACCCCGCGGATGGAGTTCGGGTGGGGCGCTCACGAGAGCGTCGGCGAGGAGGCGAACGCCATCGGCATGGACGACGCGCTGATCGTCACCACCGGCCTCGAAGGGACCGGTATCGTCGACGCGGTCACCGACGTGTTGGACGAAGCCGGCGTCGGCTCGCACGTCTACAGCGACGTGACCTCGAACCCGAAGGACTTCGAGGTGCACGAGGCCTACGAGCTCCAGCAGGAATCGAACGCCGACGGCATCGTCGCGGTCGGCGGCGGGAGTTCGATCGACTGTGCGAAAGGCGTCCGCCTCGTCGAAGCCCACGACGGCCGGGACATCACCGAGTTCGAGGGCGTCGAGAAGGGCGAGAATCCCTCGAACCTGCCGATGATCGCGATGTCGACGACGGCGGGCACGGGGTCGGAGACGACCGTTTACGCGGTGATCTCCGATACCGACGAGGAGTACAAGATGGCACTCGGCGACGGCGGAATGTTGAATACCGTTGCGATCATCGACCCGGCGCTCCACCGGACGATGCCGCCACACCTCACCGCCTGGACCGGCATGGACGCGCTGACACACGCCGTCGAGGCGTACGTCTCGCGGATGGGCGTGAAATCCAATCGCGCGATGGCGATCGAAGCCATTCGGCTCGTCGCCGAGAACCTCCCCCAAGCCTACGCCAACGGGAACAACGAAGAGGCCCGCGAGAACATGGCGTGGGCGCAGTACTTAGCCGCACAGGCGTTCAATAGCGCGGGACTCGGCATCGTTCACCCGATGGCACACGTCTTGGGTGGGGTGTACGACCTGCCGCATGGACTCTGTAACTCGATCGCGCTGCCCGCCGCGATGGAGTTCGAGGTGCCCGGCGATCCACAGCTGTTCAAGGACATCGCCGAGCGCGGCTTCAGCGTGGATACGAGCGGGATGACGACCCGCGACGCGGCGTTCAAAGCCGTCGAAGAGGTGGAAAAACTCAAAGCCGACCTGAACATCACCCAGACCTGGCAGGAGATCGGTATGCAGGAAGACGACCTCCAGAAGTGCAGCGAGTACGCCTTCGAGGACTTCTGCACCGAGGGCACCCCGCGCGACCTCGATCCCGACACCGTCGGGCAGTTGTTCATGGCGAACTACGACGACCCCTGGATCCGTTACGAGCCCGAACCCTCGCGGGTCAGCCTGTAAGTCGGAGAGCGAAAGGATACCGACCAACCGTTGCGCTCGCTCATCCGTTCGGGTCTTGTTCGTTCGGGTCTCGTTCGCTCGGGTTCCGCTCGCTTGCTTTCGGCTCATTCGGGTTCGGCTCGCTCGCGCTTTTCGCGGGCCGGTCGCTGGGTGTACTGTAGTTTGTTCTCGTCGTCGAAGACGCCGGCGACCCAGCCGCGATCGGACAGCAGGTTCTGCTGGCGGGCCCGTTTCATCGCAAAGGCTCTGATGTAGGCGTCGGCCGGGTCGGGATCGGAGAGTCCGAGGGTCTTTTCGATCGTCCGCTGACTGATCTCGCGTTCTTCGAAGTCCTCGGAGCGAAGCACGATGCGCATGTCGGCGTTCCGGGCCGATCCGAAATGGCCCTTCTGCCTGAACTGCGCTGAAGAATCGTAATCGCAACCGTAACGTGTCGGACGAGCGATCTTTCTTCCCTCTTTCTGCCTCTCGATCTCAGGCGCTCGCGTACTCCTCGTTGAACCGCCACTCGCCGTCGTCGTTTCTGATCATGTACTCGCCGTAGTACGGCACCCGGTTGTGGACGACTGCCTCGAAGGTCTCGCGGATCTCGGGTTCGGTCATTTCGCCCATCGGCCGGAGGTCGTCGTTGCGATTGAGACAGCCCTTGAGATAGCCTTCGTGGGTCACGCGCACCCGGTGACAGTTCGCACAGAAGTCCTCGTTCCCTACTGGGTCGACGATCTCGACCATCCCGCCGTTGACCCAGTAGCGTTTCCGGTCGTGCATGTCCCGTTCCTCGACGCGATCGGCGATGTCGGCGAGCCAGCGGTGAACGCGTCCGATGTCGATGTTCCACTCGGGTTTGCCCGTCAGTTCGGGCATGTACTCGATGAGTTGGAGCTGGAGCCCGTCGTTTGCGGCGACGTGTTCGACCATCCCTTCGACGTAGCCCGCCGTGTGGGTGAACACGACCATATTCAGCTTCACCGGATCGAGCCCGGCGTCGAGCGCCGCTTCGACGCCGTTCATTACCTGGTCGTACGCGCCCGATTTCGTTATCTCGGCGAACTCCTCGGGCTCCAGTGCGTCCTGGGAGACGTTCACTCGCGAGAGGCCCGCTTCCTTCAGGTCTTCCGCCCGGCCCGGCAGGAAGGTGCCGTTCGTCGTCAGCGAGGTCTCCATGCCGTCGGGAGTCCGGCGGATGATCTCCTCCAGGTCCCCGCGCAACATGGGCTCGCCGCCGGTGAACTTGACCTTCCCGACGTCGTACTCCGCTGCGACCTCCAGGAAACGCACCACGTCGTCGGTACTCATCTCCTCGTCCTGGGGGTCCATCGGCCCCCGCGTGTCGCCTAAGCCCTCGTTGTGACAGTAGACACAGTCGAAGTTACACCGATCGGTGAGGGACACCCTGACACCGCTCACTTCCCTGCCGAACCCGTCCACCAACATGGTACCGTCTCCCCGATCTGTAGGTTTAAGTCTCGCGGGAGCACACCCCGAAACGCAACCGTTCGTGGTTACGTCGGCGCGGCCGCGTCGGGAGCTGGGGTTTCGAACGCCCGCCGATCGCTGGCACAACCCTTACAAGCGCCACCACGACAGGCCAACTAATGACCTCGTTGACTGCTCGCACATGGATAGCAGGCGATCACCGTCGACGTCGGTGGGCCGGCGACCCGACTCGCCGTGGGTCCGCCTTCCGGTCGCTCGGGGGTCCGACTCGATGACCGACCGCGTCGACCTCGACGCCCTCGATGTCGACGACGAGGACGGCACGGAGGAACCGGGGCGGGGCGACTGGTTCTGGCACGGCGAGGGTCGTTCCGGCGACGGCCCCTCCGACGGTGGCGCTTCCGGTATCGAGTCCCCCGACGCCGGCAGGCCGAGCGCCGCTGACGAGGACGCCGGGGCACCGCCGTCGGGGACCGGGCGGATCGACGAGCCGGACGCTGGCGCCGAGACCACGACCGGCGAGGGAAGGGGAACCCGCGTTCCTCACGTCCCCCGGGAGAACCAGGACAAGCCGGTGGGGGTCCCGGTCGAAGGGGGCGGGGCCGGCGGCGCGTCGGCGCGCGCCGCCGCCGAACGCGACCGGGCCGATGACCCCGCGGGCGACGTCGCCACGGCCGAGGACACGCGCGCGGTGGCCGATGCCGAGCGCGAGGCCGCGGCCGCGAGCGACATGACGATGGCGTTCACTTACGACGCGGTTCAGCGCCTCGATTCGCCCGTGCTCGCGTTCGCGGACGCACAGCAGTGGACCGACTGGATCGGTATCGTCGGCGACGTCGACGCCTACGTGATCAACGGGTTCGTACGCGAGGAAGGGGTCGACATCGACTTCTTCAACGGCGCGGGCACCGACCCCGACGAACGGCTTCGCGAGATCCGTACGAACCCGAACTCGATGTTCCTTGCCGATCGAATGGTCGTCGTCGGGACCGAAGCCGACCGCGGGATCGCCCGGCGCGCCGACTGGGAGTTCGTTTCGATCGACGACGCCGCCGAGGGCGCCGGCTGGGACCTCGATTGATATGCCCCGCTCGTAACCGGAACCGGCCGCTCGGCTCCGCCGTCGTCCGCCCGTCGCCGAGGCGTTCGTCCGTCCCACCTCGGGGTCGGCGGGACGGGCCTGGGCAACGTTTTTGAAGGTCGGTGCCGGACCCGGATAACACGTATGGCTCTCCGCACGGCGCTCAAGACGAACAAACTGGTAGTAGCCGCGGTGCTCCTGTTCGCGGGATGGATGGCGATCACCGCACTGCAGGTGTTCGAGACGATGAACGCCGTCACCCTCGGCAACGAAGTGATCGGCCAGGGTGGCATGAGCGGGGTGATCGGCCTGCTGGTCATGGCCGGGACCGGCGGACTACTGCTGTTGTTGTACAGCGAACTCGGCGAGACCGACCCCGCTCCCGAACCGTTCCCGCCGGAGACCGGGGACCGTCGATCGTAAATGTACTACGAGTGCAACGAGTGTGGGCAGCTCGCCACGTTCGAGGAGATGAACCGCGCCGAACACGCCGCTCGCTGTCCGGTCTGTGAGGAACTCACCCACTGGACGCTCGCCTTCGCCGACGAGGAGCTGTCGTTTTGACCCTTTCGTTCGAGCTGAGCGATCGGTTCCTCGAGGCGGCGGCCGACTGGGGCGACGCCCGCCTCATGGACGACGAGGAGGCGCTCGAAACGAAAGTCGAACAGGCCCTCCTGGAGATCGAACACCTGATCGCCGGCGCGACGGAGGTCTCCTTCGAGGTCGACGACGGGACAGTCCGCTACGAGCCCACCCCGGAGCTCGCCTCGTTTCTCGAGACCCAGGCGGCCGAGACCGGCACCGAGGAGGCGGTCCTGTTACGATCGTACGCCGACCTGTTCGCCCGGACGTTCCTCGACGAGGACGTCTCGCGGCCGCCAAACGCGCCGCCACGCTGATCGACCGCCGGTCGCCGCGGCGTCGTCCATCCCGCGTCGCTCGCCGGGCTGCCCTGCGGTGCCCCGTGCCTCGCCGGTCGCCCGGCACGCCGGTACGCGGCGACGCCGCCGCGCGGGCAAACATATATGATCGACGGCCCGATAACCACGGGCGATGGCCCACAAGGACACCGGCTTCCGACCCACGTTCGGCATGGATTCGTACAAGGGACTCGAACTCTGGGAGTACGACATCGGCCCACAGCAGAAAAACGACGCCGTCGTCGACGGCGACATCGCGCTTGAGGAACTGATCGACGGCATCGACGAGATCGACGGCGAGTAGTCCGCCGGTTCGCTCCTCCTCGATCCAATCGTTGCCCGTTTCCGTCTCCTGTCTCCCGTTTCCCGCTCTCCCGGTTTCCGATTCCCGGTGTCTCCTTTCTCCGGGTCGCACCGACGAGGCCGCTATCGGTCGGCCCGGAATCCCGGAAACGCCCGATCCGAGCGGGGCGGCACGTAGAAATTCGCTACCGAGACTTCCGTAATGAACTCCAAGATACCGTTTCGCTCCCGGTCGGTGATCCGCGGGCTGTCGTCGCGGACGTACCACCCGTTCATCGCCCGTCGCGTTTTCACGAAGTCGTCGATCGACGCCTGCAACGAGAGGAAATGCACCCCGGCGCGGCCGCCGTCGACGGTGTTAAAATCGCGGCGCAAGAGGAGGGGGTCGCCGTCCTCACGGGCCTGAGCGACCTTTTCGTGGTGACCGACGACGTCGTGTTCGGCGGCGTGTTCGCGTACCGCGTCGGCGAACGGCACCGACTGGGTGAACGACGAGACGTCCTCGGGGGTTAGGTCCGGCGCGAACATGCGGTCGACGCGCTCGTCGTCGTCCAGCGCCTCGAACCACCCTGACAGCGATTGCTGGAAGTGCGTGAGATTCATCGTCGTCCCGCCGGCGAACTCGTCGTCGAACCACCCGCCCGAGATGGTGATGTCGTCCTCGCTCGCTTGCGTTTCGGCGAGCCCGGAGCGAAAGCCCATGAACATCGGCGAGGACTCGGGGATCTCCGCGTCGGTCGGGATCCCCTCCGCTTCGGCGTGTTTCCGCGGGAGGCCACTGCCGATAAAGCCCGTCCGTTTCCCGACGCGGGTGAAGACCTCCCCGAGGCGATGGTCGAACGTTTCGCCGCCCCCTTCCCCGTCGTCGAACAGGGTACTTTCGGCCCGCTGGAGGTGTGAAGGGACGTCGCTCGAGAGCACTAATGCGGCGTCGAACCCCTCGAGGCGCGGATCGTCGGTCCGGGAGTGGTTCTCGGGCGGCGAGATCGGTGCCGCGTTCGATCGACCGATCCGCTCGAAGTACGGCGTCCCCCAGACAAGCATATGCAAGAGCCCCTCGGGCCGCCACTCGTAGGCAGCCTCGACGGCACGCATCGCCCGCTCTACCGTCCGGGCGCCCTCAGCGCTCGGCTCGCGATCGAGATCGAGCAACAACACGGCGTGATGCCGCGGGGCGATCGGGTTCCCATCGCCGTCGCGCCGGAGTACGGCGTCCTGTGCGTGCTGGCGCGCCGGGAGGTCACGCGGGTTCGGCTCCATGCCGAAATCACCATCCAATGTCGATGCCGAGAGGCTCGTGCACCCGGCGAGCCCGACGGTACTCGCGAGGCCGACGACCCGCCGAAGCATGCGGCGACGAGAACTCATGACTCTGTGTGGACGCTCGGGCTAGCGCTGTCCCGGTCAAAAGGGTTGTCGTTCCGTCGGGTTTCGGTGCGATCCGCGCCGCGCCGGGACCCGACTCCGAACGCTACCACCCTCGGTCGCTCGTGCCCGCGCTCGCGTTCGCACTGCTCTCACCCGATCGTGCTTTTCGAGTCCCGTTGCACCCCTATCGGTGGTTGCGTTTCGCGTTCGCGTGTGTCGTCCCCCGCTGCGTTTCGTCCCGAACGCGTTACGAACGTGTTTACGGGTACCCGCTCGGCGTGTCGCCGCGACGCGTCCGGGACCTCAGCCAACGGCCGGTGATGGGCCGTCCGACGGGTCGATCCGGGCTCGATCGGCCCGGCACGTTCCCGCGGCCGCCCCCGGTTCACCGCTGGGTCCGAGGGCCAAGGAGCACACTTATCAGCTTCGCGTCGGTGAATCAACGTATGCCGTCGTGGGCGACGCCGTTGCATGCGTCCGATCCCGGTCTCCCACTGACGCCCGGTCTCGCAGTAGCGGTTCTCGGCGTCTCAGTCGTCGTTCTCCTCGTGATTGTGTACGTGTTCTACGTCGATTACCAGGGGGTGTTCGCGTGAGCGACCCGGCGCGGATCGCACGAGGGCCGCTCGAACCGGCGGTACCGACGACGCTGCCGGCTCCGATCGGGGCGTACGACGAGGGCGACGGGGGGATCGGCTGATGGGAATCGAGGACCGCGACCGCCGTTCCGACGCCCAGGGGTCGGCGGCCGACTCGACCGGGTCCCTCCGAGCGACGGCGCTGTATTACGTCCGCGTCGGGGTCTTTTCGCTGGCGGCGCTCGTCTGTCTGTCCCTGCTTGTCGTCGGGACGGTCGCGATCATCGCCGAGGTGAAAGGCACCTGGCACTGGATGATCCACCTCGAGTCCACGGTCCGGTACATGGCGCTTTTCATCAGTTGGCTGCTCGTCGCGCTCGCGCCGCTCGTTGCGGTGCTGCTGTACGGCCGTTGGCGGTGGGAAGCGTGAACGGACCGGACTCGACATCGGGGCCGGAGCCGGAACCGGGGTCGGAGCCAAGACCGGGATCGAGGTCGAGGTCGCGGTCGGAGTCGGGATCAGGGTCCCGATCGAGCCTGGGGTTCGACCGCCTCGACGGCGGAGCCCTCGTTCGCGGCAGCGCGGTGGTCGCCGTCGCGCTGGTCGCGCTGGTCGTCGCGGCGGTCGGCGTTGTCGCCGTCGTCGCCGAACTACATAAGACCTGGGAGTGGTATTTCCTCATGGAGCGGGCGATCGCCCTTGCGACGCCGGTTGCCCTCGGGCTCGTTGCCCTCTCGATGATCGCCTGCTTCTGTCTGATCGCCCTCTCGCCGAGCGAGTGATCATCGGTCGGCCGCCGGCGATCGACGAGCCGCTCGTCGATCGCCGGCGGTGTGCCCGTTCGCCTCCGAACAACCCCGTGCGCCGAGGACACGCACGGCCCCGCGATCCGCGTAGGTCCCTCCCTCGACGCGCGGGTATCACGAGACCATCTGGGCGACGAGTTCGTCCTCGAACTCGACGACGCCCTGGAGGACGTGTGCCGCCGCGCGATAGAACCGCTCGTCGCTGCGATCGAGGACGTCCGCGACGAACGGGTCGACCCAGCGTCCGAGGTGTTCGTCGAGGAAGACCCGCTCGTAACCGAACGCTTCGGCCTGGCCGCGGCGCTGGCGGGCGAGCAGGTCCCGGAGAAAAGCCAGCTCCACCGCGAGGAAGTCGTCCTCTTCGGGGTACTCTTCGGGGGAACTCCACCCGGCGGCGCTGTAACTCGCCTGGACCTCCGCGAGGCCCTCCCCGATGAACTCGGTGTCCTCACGGTAGTGGGTCTCGTGGGCGAGCACCGGCGGTCGGGGCCCGACGAACAGCTGCGAGTACTCGCGTTTCAGATCCGCTCTCACCGCCGCGACCGGGCGGTCACGGTTCACGTCGATGAACGCCTCCAGCTCGGAGAACCCCTCCTCGAGCGCGTCGTTCACCCGTTTTTCCGGCAGCTGCGTTCCTTCGAGGAGGCTCTCTATGAAGCTCTCGTCGGGGACGTCCCAGAACGCGGCGATGAGGAAATCGCACAACTCGATCCGGGCGGCGTACACGGCGTCGTCGTCCATCTCAGTCGCCCCCGGACCCGGGCTCGGTCCCGCCGCTGGGCGTCCCGCCGCCGCTCTCGAAGAGGACGTTCACCCGACAGTCCCCACAGTACGCGAAGACCCCGCGTTCCGCGTTCGGCGCGACCCCGGCCACGACCTCGCCAACCTCGCCTTCGATCTTCTCGGCGGTCCGCTCGCTCGTGAAGGGTTTCCCACAGCGAGCACACTCGCGCATCTCGCCTTCGATCACCGTGGTCCACGCTGGATCGGCGTCCCCGTCCCCGCCGCTCGTGACAGGCGCGCGGTTCTCGGGCAACGAGGAGAGATCGAGCCCGTCGTGCATCGTGATCGCGGTCTCAGGGCAACCCTCCTCGCAGAGCCCGCAGTTGACACACCGCTCGTGGTTGAACTGGAGGTCGCCGTCCGTTCGCCGGATCGCGTCGGTCGGACAGAGGTTCGAACAGGTGGGCGTGAGCGTACAGGCGTCGTCGCTCACCTCCATCCGCCCGAAGTCGGTCAGCCCGCGGATCACGTCCCGCTCGGGCTCGGTGTGCTCGAGGATCGCCCGGACGCTCTCTAGGGTCCAGCCGTGGCTGTCGAACGGGGGGTTCTCGCGGTCGGCGGCGATCCCGCCCGTCGCGGCGTGTCCGACCGGGACCGGCGACTCCCCGAGCCCGGCGACGAACTCGTCGAGCTCGGTGGCGAACTCCCCGGCGGCCTCCCCGGGTGCGAGGAACGCGACGCGCTCGCCGAGCCCCAGGTCAGCCGTTGCGGTGTTGATCCGTGCTACCAGTTCGGCCTTCGGGTCCGGACCGGAGTGGAGACACCGCTCCCCGCAACCGACGATCGCTACCCCGTCGGCGCCGGCGGCGAGCGCGTGAGCGAGGTGGGCCTCGCCGACGGTGTCGGTACAGTTCGCGCGAACGGGCAGGATCGGACGGTACACCTCCTCCCCGTCGCCGGCAGCCGCCCGACCGTACTCCCGGAGGCGTTTTGCGGCGTGTTCCGAGCAGACGAACGCGATCACCTGCGGGCTGATCGCCGGCTCGCGGCGGCGGAGAAAGCCCTCGGTATCGGGGACTTCGAGCAGGGCCTCTACCTCGCGAGCGAGGCGCTCGTTCGACGGCTCGCGTAGCTGTACGGCACCGGTCGGACAGGAACTCGTACAGGCCCCACAGTTCCGACAGGAGATCTCGTCGAAAGCCACCTCGTCGATACGTGGGCGCTCAACCGCCTCGTGTGGACAGGCCTCGACACAGGCGGTACAGCCCTCTTGGCTCGACTCGCCGGCGGCACACACCTCCATGTCGAACTCGAGGAACTTCGGTTTCGTCGTCCCTTCCAGGAGGCTCTCGACGGCGGCGACCGTCCCGCTACCCGTGTTCGTATAGAAACCCAACTGGCCGCCCCGCGCCCGGGGATCGGCCCCCGGATGGATCACCTGGTCGGCCTCGATGGTCCGATGGGTACCCTCCAGAACGATCGCGTCGGTCGGACAGTCGGCGGCCCACGGCCCGCCCTCGGTGCCCGGTTCGATGTCGACCGGATAGCGGGTCACCGCCTCGTCGGGGCCCTGTTTGACACATTTCATACAGGAGACACAGTCCTCGGTGACACCCGCCGCTAGGGCGAGTTCGAACTCGCCGTACCGACCCTCGACGCTTACGACCCGGCCGCGCTCGACGCGGATGTCCTCGAGGTCCGCCTCGGCGTCGGCGTATTCGTTCCCGTCGGCGACGAGCGTCACCTCCGCAGTGTCGGCGAGGGCCGCGGCGAGATCGGCGTCGCCGACCACCGCGACCGAACTGCCCGCCTCCCGCGAGACGCTTCGTGAGGGCGCCTCGTGTTCGAGGCCGGCGTAGGTGGCGTTGATCAGCCGACCGGTCTTTGCGGTCGCGGCCGCCTCCTCGTGGACCCAGCCGGCCCCCTCGCGCTGATCGACGAACGCGGTCGCCTCAGGGTGGAGCCCCTTCTCGGTGGCCAATTCCTCGAACTTCGACTGGCAGCGCGGCTCGGGCGTCGTGACGATCAACTGATCGAGGTCGTACTCCTCTATGAGCCGGTCCATTGCCCCGATCCCGTCCTCACAGAGCAGCCGCGAACTCGCGACGAGGTCGACGTCGTCGACCCCCTCGCGAACCCCCTCGAGGTCGATCGCACACGTATCAGCACACGAACAAACGAACGCGCCGACGTTCATTGTCCGGCGTGGGGTAACGAGGAGTAAAACGCTTGCGCCCTACCGCCCGTGGTTTCGTTTCGGCCGCCCTAAAACCTGAGCCGGCGTTGCGCCCGGGGCCGTCCGTGCGACCCGAACGTTAATGAACATCGCCTCAAAAAGAGCGCCGACGGTGAGAGCACATGTCGAATTACCTGTCAGAGGCGGCTCGTCGGAGGGGCACTGACCGATGAGTTCCGAACCGGTTTCGCTGGACCTGGATCGTCGGTCGTTCATGAAAGCGAGCGCGCTCGCCGGCGGACTGGCGCTCGGCGGGGGGGCGACGGGCCATGCCCTCGCTCAGGACGGAAGCGGGGAGCCCCCCGACGGGGCGCTCGGCGACGAGGGGGAACTGGTCAAGTCGGTTTGTAACTACTGCTCGGTCGGCTGTGGGTTCAAGGGCGAACGGAAGGGCGACGCGTTCATTGGCATGGAGCCGTGGTTTGAAAACCCCCATAATAACGGCTCGCTCTGTTCGAAGGGGGCCTCGATCTACGGCACCGAACACTCGGAGAAACGCCTCAAGCATCCGATGAAGCTCGAGGGCGGCGAGTGGACGAAGATCTCCTGGAACGACGCGATGGAGGAGATCACAAGCGAGTTCGATCGCATCCGCCAGGAGTTCGGCCCGGACAGCGTGATGTGGATGGGAAGCGCTCACTTCTCCAACGAGGACGCCTACGCCTTCCGGAAGCTCGCGGCCCTGTTCGGGACGACGAACGTCGACCACCAGGCACGGATCTGTCACTCCACGACGGTCAGCGGGCTCGCGAACACCTGGGGGTACGGCGCGATGACGAACACGCTCAATGACTACCGCAACTACGATCTGCTGTTCATCATCGGGCAGAACCCCGCCGAGGCCCACCCGATCTCGATGCAACACGTCTTGGAGGGCCAGAAACGCGGCGGGAAGATCATCAACATCGATCCCCGGTATACGAAGACCTCGGCCCACGCCGACGAGTTCCACCGGATGCGTCCCGGGACGGACGTCGCGCTCATGATGGGGATCATGCGCTACCTCCGGGACCAAGGCGAACTCGATCGGGACATGCTCGCCGATCGGGTCCAGGGCTGGCCCGACGTCGAGGTCGAACTCGATCAGTACGACCTCGATACCGTCGCCGACATCACCTGGATCTCCCGGGAGAGTATAGAACACCTCGGCGACCAGTTCATCGAGCACAAACCGAACATCCAGATCGAGTGGGCAATGGGCGGGACCCAACACAACAACGGCACCCAGAACATCCGCTCGTACGCCCTTACCGGCCTCGCTACCAGCGGGATCGGCCGCGCTGGCGGCGGGATGCAGGTGATGCGCGGGCACGCGAACGTCCAGGGGGCGACCGACCTCGGACCCAACAGCCACATCCTCCCGGGGTACTACTCGGTCGAATCGCCCGGATCGTGGGCGTACTGGACCGACGTCTGGAACCAGAGCCCCTGGACGAGCGGGAACGTCTCCTTCAAGGAGTTGTACGACCGCTACGACGTGATGTCGAAGAGGAAATACGAGGAGTCAAGCGGCGAGGCGACCTCGACGTTCGCCTTCGAGGGCAACGACATCGAGACCCGCTCGATGATGTTCCAGAAGGGCATCACCGTCGCGCGCTGGTACGACGCGGCCCTTCCCCAAGAGGAACGCCAGAACAACGCCGAACTCTACCAGCCCTCCCCGCTCAAGGCGATGCTCATCCAGGGGCACTCGGCGAACTCCATCAGCGAGATGGACAAACAGAAGCGGGCGATGGAGAACCTCGATCTGCTGGTCATCGCCGATATCTTCCCGAGCGTCGCCTCGGTGATGCACGACCGGGAGGACGGCGTGATCCTGCTCCCGGTGGCGAGCCAGTACGAACACCACGGCTCGCTGACGAATACCCACCGCTCGGTGCAGTGGCGCGACCCGGTGCGGCCGCCGGGCCACAACTCCAAGACCGACATGGAGATCATCCAGTTGCTCGCCGACGGGCTCGGGTTCGGCGAGCACTTCGATTGGGGCTCCGGGCCGGAGCTGTACAACGGCCGCTCGACCTACGAGAACTGTCTCCGAGAGATCAACCTCGGCGTGCGGACGATCGGCTACCAGCAGAGCCCCGAACGGCTCCAACAACACAAGGAGTACGACTGGGCTTTCAGTACCGAGACGCTGCGGGCCGACGCGCCGGGAACGCCGGTCGACGGCGACTACTGGATGCTGCCGTGGCCGTGTTGGGGCGACGAACACCCCGGCACCCCGATCCTCTGGCGGGACGACACGGACCCGCGAGAGGGCGGGTTCGACTTCCGTGCCCGCTGGGGGGCTACTGCCCCGACGCGCCAGCAGTGGAACGAACTGGTCGCTTCTAGCGAAGCGCCCGACCGGCCGGACTACCCGTTCGCGGAGACGGTCAACCGACAGGGCCAGGCGGGTCTGGGCATGCTGCGTGCGCCGTACACCCCCGACTGGAACACCGGCTACAACGGCCGGGTCGAAGGTGTCCCGCAGTACCCGGGCTTTTCGACGGTGTGGCCGGAGGACATCACGAACCCGACCGCGATGTCGCTCCCCTACCGGTATGCACACGACCCGACGAAATCGGTGTTCGACACCGCACGAGCGCTCATACGGAAGGCCAACCAGGGGACGCTCCGACCCCAGGGCGCGGCTTCCGACATCAACCCCCAGGAATACAGCCAGTACGACTCCAAGCAGCCGGACCCGCCGACGGGGCGGGGCAAGGCCCGCGCGGTCGCGTGGAACTTCCTCGATGTGGTCCCGGTCCACCGCGAACCGGTCGAGAGCCCGCGTCCCGACCTCGTCGAGCGGTGGCCGGCCAACGGCCAGCAGACGAACTTCTTCCGGCTCGATCAGGACAACGCGGCGACCCAGAAGACCTCGACGCAGGCCGCTCAACAGCAGGGCATGAACACGATCCTGACCAGCGGCCGGCAGGTCGAACACCAGGGCGGTGGTTCCGAGACCCGATCGAACCTCTTTACCGCCGACCTCCAGCCGCACATGTACGCCGAGATCCATCCCGACATGGCC
>PXRY01000044.1:0-1084 GCA_003022925.1 Halobacteriales archaeon QS_8_65_32
GCATCGGCCACTGGCAGCTGATCTACGACCTCTATCGCACTAAGGGTCTCGCCGACGACCTCATGGCGATCTACGAGGCCTACCCCGAGAGCCCCGACGGTCTCGACGCCTGGCAGCGCAAGCGCGATCAAAAGATGGACGAGATCTACGACGCCGTGGGCGCGGAGCCGAAATACTAACACGCACCTTTTTGCTGGCGTCCTCGCTTGTTCGCGCTCCTTTCAGTCGCGCTCGCTCGCTGCGGGGCCAGCAAAAATCTGCATAAAAAGCGCCATCTCGATCCCCTCAGTCGCAGCATAGTTGCTCCCTGCTCTCGCTCGCTTCGCTCACGAGAACTCCGGCTCGCTCGATGGCGGGGACCTGCTCGTCCCGCACCGCCTGTACGCAAATATTGACGTCACGCTCCGATCGATCCGCTTTCCGCGGAACTGACTAACCGAGCGCGTCGCGGAGGATTGCTTCGCAGTTACAAAGTAGCGTCGAATAATGGCCTTCCTCGACGGTCGTCAAACCCGCGTTCGGGAGCGAACCGACAGCGGATCGAACGACCCCGACATCGACTAACCCGTCTGCGCTCCCGTGCTAGAGCGACAGCGACGCTTCGATAGCAGCGAGATCGACTCCCCATGATTGGCCGAGCAACGCGAACTCGTGTCCCGGTCCGAGACCGCCCTGTCGGAACGCTTCGGTCGCGTCTGCGACGAGCACGTCGCCGGCCCGTTCGGCGAACAGCTCCCGGTCCGGACCGGACACCTCGGTTTCGAGCACAGCTCGAAAGCCCGCCTGCCAGTGACTCGCGAGCCACGCGACGACGCCGAACGAGCCACGAAGAACGGACGGAACTCGCCTGCTGATTACGTATGAAAGGTAGCCGTAGAGATCGGCGAAATCGGCCGACGAGGTCACGGTACTAACGAGCACGGCTCCACGAACTCGATCGCCGAGAGCGGATGCACAGACGGCCGCATACGGACCGCCAGCGGAGAAGCCGACAAGGCCGAACTGTTCGATATCGAGATAGTCGACTAATGCTCGTGCGTCGTCGGACTAATCGAGCAGTCGGCGACCCGGTTGGAACTCCGAG
>PXRY01000044.1:1137-40847 GCA_003022925.1 Halobacteriales archaeon QS_8_65_32
CGGCGCTCGATCCCGTCGGCGCAGGGATACTGCTTACTCCAGCCGTTCGATCAGGTCGGCGAGGGTGGCGAGATCGTACTGGCCGGGGGCGGTCGCCCGCTCGGGATCGACGGGGGCGTAGGCGATCCGCGACCCGTACAGCGGCGCGACGACTCGGGAGTGGCGGCCAATCTCTCCCATTGCCATCGTTGCAACCGGGGTGTCACCCGAGCAGAAGTGATGGGTTGCTTTGAGCAGCGCGAGCACGTCGCCGGGGTCCTGGGCGGTGACGGCGAGTTTCCCGACGTCGCCGTACTCACAGGCCCGCCCGAGCAGCTCCGAAAGGCGCTCGCGCGGGGTGTGCTCGAAGTCGTGTTTCGAGACGATGGCCTGTGCGTCGTTCGCCCGGGCGTGGGTGAGCAGGTCCCCGTCCTCGCCGTTTGTGACGGTCACGAGTTCGATATCGACGGCCGCTACATGGTCGAACTCCGCAGCCTGCCGAAGGGTGTCGAGGCGTTCTGTATCGTGTGCGGCCTCGCCGCCCTCGCGTTCGGTTCGGTTGGTCGCGACGACCGGAAGTTCCCCGTCGTAGTCGTCGAGCGCGGCGAGCGGGTCCCCCTCTGCGAGGTCCATCCGGAACTCGACGGCGTCGGCCCGCTCGCGTGCCGCCGGCTCGTCGGCGAGATCGGGGGTAGCGGCGGCGAGCACGAGCGACCTGAAGTCGAGGTCCATAGCCCTCGGTACAGCGGACACGCTCAAAAGATCGCGGGCTGATTGTTACAGGTGCCGTTTCGTAGGCGACATCTCTGTTCCGTCAGTCACGGTCGCTGATCGTTCGTACCTCCGATCGGCGGCGACTCGAAACCGAACTAAGGGGAGGGGTGGCTCACATGAAACCGACGGACTGCTCAGCATCCGCGAGCGCCGGAGGCGCGAGCGGTTCGCCGTGACCGAGCCACCGAAGATGGCGAGGGAGCGGACTTTTTAGTCCAGGTTTTGCAACGAGCGGTGCTCGCAGTGAGCGCGAGTGAAATCGTTCAAAACGGCGAAGCTGTTCTGTAATGTGGTAAAAACGCGGAGCGTTTTTGCTGCAAGCGGGATCGAAGGTCCCGCAATGACGAGAGGGCGAAGCTCTGTCGAACCACAAGCGCGAGCGAGGATACCCGAGCCGCAAAAAAGTGGGCGTTTCAGGCCAACTGCAAGTCTTGCTCGGCTTCGAGCAGTTCGTGATATCGGTTACGGATCGTGACTTCCGAGATGTCGGCGACCTCGCTCACGGCGGCCTGAGTGGTCTTCTCGTTGGTCAACAGGGCGGCAGCGTAGACGGCGGCGGCGGCCAGTCCAACTGGACTCTTGCCGCTGTGGACGCCCTGTTCTTTCGCGTTTCGAAGCAGTTGGCGAGCGCGGCCTTCGGCTTCGTCGGAGACGTCGAGCGCGCTTGCGAAGCGGGGGACGTAGCTCTCGGGATCAGCGGGCTGGATCTCCAAGCCGAGTTCGCGCACGACGTAGCGATACGTGCGGGCGATCTCGCTCTTTTCGACCCGGGAGACGTCGGTGATCTCGTCGAGACTGCGGGGCACGCCGGCCTGCCTGGCGGCAGCGTACACTGCAGAGGTCGAGACGCCCTCGATCGATCGCCCGGGCAGGAGGTTCTCGTCGAGCGCTCGGCGGTAGATCACGCTCGCCGTTTCGCGCACCGTCTCGGGCAGCCCGAGTGCGGAGGCCATCCGGTCGATCTCACCCAAGGCCTGTTTGAGATTCCTGTCCTTCGAGTCCCGAGTTCGGAAGCGCTCGTTCCACTTGCGCAGGCGTTGCATCTTCGCGCGCTGACGGGAGCCAAGCGAGCGACCGTAGGCGTCCTTGTCGCGCCAGTCGATGTTCGTCGACAGGCCCTTGTCGTGCATCATCTTCGTCGTCGGTGCGCCGACCCGGCTCTTCTGGCTCTTCTCGCGTGAATCGAACGCGCGCCACTCGGGCCCGCGGTCGATCTCGTTTTCGGCGACGACGAGCCCACAATCCGAACAGACCGTCTCGCCGTGACCGCTGTCGGCGACGATCTTCCCGCCACACTCGGGACAGTCGAGCACATCGCGCTCGTCGGTCGTTTCGGTTTCGCTCTCGTTCTCGCGCTCGGAGGCTGCAGGTCGAGGTCGCGTTCGCGTCCGTGTGTCCGTGTCTTTCATTGTAAGTTACGGCGGCGGGGACTGTCCGGGCAGGGCACCGACCCGGGAAATTCCCAAGCCGTTGACTGTATTATGTTGCTTTATTCGAAAGGTACTTAGTTATTTACCCGTTGATGTCCGGACTCATACGTACGGCCGGTTTCGTGCCGATAGAGAACACCGATCGGTCCCCATTAAGTACCCGTTACCGCCACTCGTTCCCGCCACCTCCGCCCCACAGTTGCCGGAAAACACGATCGGGGCGACGCGAGCGAACCGGACTCATACGGGTCAGTGGAACTGACCTCCAGTGGATAACACGAACTGGCTCGACTCATCCGATCCGTCCGATCCATGAGCGGTCGGACCGCTCTCGGAGCACCGCGGCACACGCTCGGTGGGATTCGAGGGCAGACGGTTCGGACGCGGCGAGAGGGGGTCCGGCCGGAGCGCCGCTGGCGGTCGGTCGGCCCGATCAGTCCTCGATCGAGCGATCGGGTTCTAACTCCGAGGGCGCGTCGTTCGAGCGCACGGCTCCTGCCTCCTCGACGGCCGTCGTGAGCGAGACGTTGAGCAGCGCCATCGAGGCGAGTCCCCCGAGTATGGTCACGACGTTCTTGACGGCGTGATCGACGATCGCCGCGCCGAGCGCGACCGCCCACGGCACCGGCGTGAGCCCGAAGACCAACAGGGTAAACGCTCCCTCGTATAGCCCCACGCCGCCGGGCGAAAGCGGAAGCACCTTGGCTAAGTTGCCGACGCTCACGGCGAAGAAGCCGACCGCGACGAGCGTCGCCACCGGGAGCGAGACGTCGAACGCGGCGAACACGAGGAGTGCGGTCACGATGTCGAGCGCCCAGATACCGATGCTCGCGAGGCCAACGGTGAGAAAGGCCTGCCGATCGTTCGCGACGGTCTGGATGTCGCCCGCGAAGCGCTCGATCACGCTCGCGACCCGCTCGGCGTAGGTGTCGGAGCTCAGTCGGCTTACGCCGGCACGGACGAAGTTGCGCTCCGAACGGGCACTCGCGACGATTGTCCCCACGGCCCCGATCGCCGTGAGGCCAACGCCGGCAGCGAGCACGACGGCGACCTGGCCGCTACCGGTAGCCGTGCTGGCGGCCCCCTCACTGCCCGCGACGAGCGCACCTACCTGTCCGGGGGTCGCGATCCCCGTCGCCGCGAGGCCGACGAACACGGTGCCCGCGAGTACGGTGATCGTGAGCAGGTCGAACACCCGTTCGATCGCGAGCGAGGCGAATCCCGTCGGATAGGGAACGAGTCGGCGGGTCTTCACGACGTAGGCGCGAACGCCATCACCCAAACGCGCGGGGAAGACGAGGTTGCCGGTCTGGGAGACGAAGATCGCCCCGGTCAGGAAGTCGATGCGTTCGGCAAAGCCGAGTTCCTGGAGGATGTCGCGATAGCGCGCCCCCCGCAGCGGCCAGGAACACAGGTAGACGAGCGCCGCCGCCCCTACCAGGGTCGGGTCGGCCCCTTCCATCCGGGTAAGCACCGTCCCGAAGTCGATGTACTGGGTCATCAACAGCACGGCGACGAGCGTGAGGACGGTCCCGCCGGTAACCGTTACCCGCCGGGTGATCCGGGGCTGGACGGCGAGTTGCCACCAACACCGCAGGATCTGACTGCCCATCCCGACCACGTCCCGAACGAGATCGACCTTCGAGTCGCCCTTCGGCGTCCACGCCACGGGGAACTCCCGTACCCGGTAGCCCGCGCGCTGGGCGCGTACGAGCACTTCGGTGTCGAAGAACCAGTGGTCGTCCTCGACGTCGTCGAGCAAGCTATACAGCGCCTCGCGGTCGAAGGCCTTGAATCCACACTGGTGGTCGCGAACCCCCGATCGGAGAAATCCCCTGACGAGCGTGTTGTACGCCCGGCTCGGGACGCCCCGCTGGGCCGGGCGGTCAGCGACGTTGCCGGGCATCCAGCGCGAACCGGTCGCGACCTCGTAGGGTTCGGACCGGATGCTTTCGATTAGCTCTTCCAAGTGGGACATGTCCGTCGCTAGGTCCGTATCGAAGTACGCCAAGGTGTCGCCCCGCGCGGCGCGGAAGGCTCGCCTGAGCGCTCCGCCGCGCCCGAGGCGTTCGGTCGAGTGGACGTGACGCACCCGGTCGTCCTCGGCGGCGAGTCGCGAAGCGATCGCCGGCGTCCGGTCCTCGCAGCCGTCCTCGGCGACAAGCACTTCGAAGGTTCCCTCGGGTAGAAAGCTCCCGAGCGCATCTAAGGTAGTCCCAACCGTCCCCTCGATCGTCGCCTCCTCGTTGTACGCGGGGAGGACGACGCTCACGTCGACCGACCGACTCATTGTACCGCATGCGCTACCGACCCTGAAAGTCCTTTTGGGCTCGCTCCATCATCTACGGGCTCTTTCGTGACGTACGATGACCGTCCGACGGGCGGCGATTCCGCGGCTCCGCGAAGCCGTAACGGCGTGCGCCAACGTCCGCCGCTGCCCGGCCGTGGATCGAATCGCGAGATGCATGGCCGGAGACAATGAGAGCGAGGGCGATGCAGGGAGTCGCCGCCGACGGAGTCGCCACGCCTAAGAGCGACTCGGCCGAACCGAAGGGGATGACCGATTCCGAGGCGGGCAATGGAGGGACGCGAAAGCGAGCCGACGGGGCCAGCGCGACCGCGGTACGCTATCTGACCAGCGAGGACGTTGCGGGACTCGCAAGCGTCGGCGAGTACGTCGCGGCGGTCCGGGAGGGCTATCGTCAGCGCGGCGAGGGCGCACCCGCCGAACCGCGGACGAAGCTCGTGAACCGTGACCCTCCGGGGATGCTCACGAGCTACGCCGCGATACTTCCCGAAACCGGCGCGATGGGCGGCTACATGTACGCCGCCGGTTTCGGAGCGGGCGACGCCCAATTCGTGACGCCGCTGTTCGACGCTGAGTCGGGTCGGCTGCTCGCGCTTCTCGACGGGGCGAGCATGAACCCCTTCAAGACCGGCGCGACCGGCGCGGTGGGCATCGACGCGCTCGCGCGTGGAGACGCGACCGAACTGGGGGTGATCGGCAGCGGCGCACAGGCGCGCGGCCAGCTCCGGGCGGCGATGGAAGTCCGGGAGTTCGAGACGGTGACCGTCTACTCGCCGACGAAGGAGCACCGCGAGCGCTTCGCCGCCGACATGAACGAACGCTACGAGGCGAGCGTGGCGGCCGTCGCGTCGAGCGCGGCGGCGGTCGAGGGCGCGGACGTGTTGATCACCGCGACGAACGCGAGCGAGCCGGTCGTCGACGGCGAGCGCATCGAAGCCGGGACGCACGTGACGGCGATGGGCCAATACGACGCGGACAAAAGCGAACTCGACGCGACGGCGATCTCCCGCGCGAAGTACGTCCCCGACCTGCGCGGACGGGCAACGGCCGACGGCGACGCCGGCTCCTTTGTCAGTGCTTTGGAGGAAGGAGCGATCGACGCCGAGCACGTCCACGCGGAACTCGGTGAGGTCGTCGCGGGCGACGCGTCGGGTCGCGAGTCCGCAGAGGAGATCACCGTCTTCGACAGCGGGGGCACCGCGATCGAGACCGTCGCGGCGGCACACATGCTCTACGAGAAAGCGATGGAGGAGGACCTCGGACAGGTGCTCGACTGGTTCCCGGCGAGCGAGGCGCTGACAGGTGAGTAGCTGGGAAGGTACGAACGACCGGGAGTAAACCGAGACCGGACCAGCAGACGTATCAGTGAAAACAGGCCCGAGTCTCATAATCGACTAAGTGCTACTCAACGTTGTCAGGCGTAGTTTGACCCTTCCAATATGGCAACGAAACGCCGATCGGATATACTGCTGGGTATCGCAATGGTAGCGATAGGGCTGGTCCCCATCGGAGTCGTTTCGTTCGAGCTGCTTACCGGTGCGTCGGTGCCGACGCCAGTGCTGACAGAGGACGTGTGGGCACTAGAAGCGCTCTGGCGGGTCGTCGGCCCGATCTGTGGCCTCGTTTCGCTGTTATGGGTGCCCTCACCGTGAAACACGGTACGGACGCCGAACAGGGCGACGACACGCGTCTATTGTAGCTGGAAACGAACAGCGACTCTGCGCAGGTTGCGGTGGTCGTTACTAGCCGGCGACATCGAGAGGCGACACGACTTATGAGGACCCGCTCCGGAGGCGCGATGTCCCTTTGAGCTTTGATTCAGCAGTTTCGAACCGCCACCTCGACGGGTCGCTCGCAGGGCGACTCACCTGACGCCAGTTCGAGGCAACTGGAACAGTTCGCGAGTCGGGCTACTACGAGGTCCTCCGAGAAGCGTCGCTGGCCGAGGTGGCGGCGCTCGACCGTCGGAGAGCGCGGCGTCAACGCTGCTGCGGAAGGGCGAGCAGGCACTCGTCAGCGCAGCGTTCGCGGAGCAGCGGTCGTGAGCGCCGATCAGGCGATCGAAACGCCCTCGTCGACGGCCGTCCGCACGATATGCGGATCGCGCCGTCTCTTCTCCTCGAACTCCGCCGGCGTGAGACAGATTAGCTCCGGCGGCGGGAGTTCGCTGTAATCCCACCCCGTATTGAACGGCCGCGGACGCTTGTGGTAGGTCACGCCCTCGAACGCAGGCGAGACGAGTAGAACGTCGATATCGCTGTCCTCACGGTAGTCTCCTCGAACTCAGCTGCCGAAGACGATCAGCCGGTCGATCTCGATGTCGTGGTTTGCCGCGATCTCCCGAATGCGCTCTACGGCGTTCGTCGTCGTGTCGTCCAGTCGATCGCTGTCGTTGTCAGGTGTCACCTGGACTTAGAGGTACGGCCCGATCCCGAGCGCGTTCACGAGCGACACCCCGCTCGCGAGCGCGCCGACCAGGTAGCCCCCGATCGCGCCGCCATTTAGAAGCGGTAACCCGGCATGCGCGCGCCCTTTAATCACCAACCAGAGCAGTACCACCAACCCACAGAGCGTCCCGACCAGCGAGGCGAGTGCCGGAAGGTTAAGCGCAATCGCGGGGACGCCGAGCGAAGGGGCCGGCGAGAAAAAGGCCGCGCTCGCGACCATTACCGTTGGCATCACCGCGTCGCCGAGCCCGACGAAGAAGGCGTCACGGCTCCCGAAGCCGTTGCCGTCCTCCTCGTTGTTCTCGCTGCCGGCGTCGTTCCCGACGTCGCCGTCTCCCTCGTTGGCTGAGTTCTCGCCGTTCGGATTCCCGTCGCTCGCAGGCTCGCCGCCGCTCGTGGGTTCGCCGCCGTTGGTCGCCTGCACCCCCAGGTTCTCGGGGGTGTCCTTGATCCAGGCCTCGCCCTCGGCGGCCGGTCGGGGTTCGTCCGCGTTGCCGTCGCCGTTACCGTCGCTGTCGGTCCCTGCCTCGTTCGAGTCCTCCGGATCCGACCCGCTGTCGCCGGAATCGAGATACGAGTACGAGAGCGTGAGCGGGATTACGAGCACGACGGGCACTTTGATCTGCATGACACCTTCGGCGAGCGTGAGCATGTGTGCGGTACCGTACACGCTGATCGCGTCGTACACCGCGAGCACCGTAAGCAGGAGGATTGCGGGCAGCAGGCCGAAACTGATGCCGAACAGGCCTGCCGCGCCGGCCCCCATCACGATCCCGGTCGCGTCGATCACGTACCACTCGGGGTACACCAGTAAGGCGAGCGCGAGGGAGAGGGCACCGCCAACGGCGAGCGCGTTGATCGGCGCGCCACCCACCCGCACGACGACGAGCGGGGGGACTAGTACCGAGAAGACGTACAGCGCAATCCCCGCGCTCGAAAGCACGATCAGTCCCCGGATAACCCACTTCACGTCGAGTTTGATCACGAGCAGGAAGACTCCAGTAGCGACGAGGATCGCGCCGAGGTAGAGAAAACTGTTCGTCGGATCGGAGGGGTTCTCGACGGCCTGCAAGCCGGCACGCTGGAAGGGCTGTACGAGCGCGAGCGCGCCGACCTGGATGGCGAGAAAGAGGGCAACAGTCGCGGCCCCGGCGGCGACAATGCGCTCACGGTGGTCCATACGCCATCGAGCGGACAGGTCGACTTCGGGGTTTCCCATTCGATCGGCGTCCGACCACTGAGTCCCGAGTTCCTCGTTCGGTATCCGACGCCGGATATCGAACGGGACGCGAAGTGACGTGATGCGACACGAGCGACTATCGCGCGTAGAGCACAGTTCCCAGTAATGTCGTGGGCGGATCGGTCGGCGACACGGCCAGGTAGGGTCGCTCGACGGGGCCGAACACGTCGACGACTCTGCCGACGTTCGAGAGACTCCGATCGACGACCGGCGTGCCGATGTCGGGGTGTTCTCCGTCGGGCGCGCGAACGATCGCAAGCCCCTGAGCGACCCGGACCACCTCGCCGACGCGTCTCATCGCGCTTGCTCACCCACGAAGCGCCATGAGATAGGCCCCGACGGCTTGGAGCAGGTCGGACTTGCCGGCGTCGTCGGCGTCTCGCACGAGCACCCGCCCACGAGGGGCGTACTCGCGGGGATAGGTCTTCTCGCGTTCGATCACCGCATCGTAGCCGACCTGGCCCACCGCGCGGGCGATCTCGTCGACGCTCGGCTCCGAGACGGCGACCGACAGGGGCACCCGGCGACCCTCACCGCGCGTGAGATCGGCGTCGAGGTACGCCGGCCAGATGACGTTCTCGACCATACCGGTCGAATCCAGGGGTCAAACAAAGCGCTTCCGGCTCCCGCTCATCGGTTCGCTCATCCCTCGCCCTCGGTGCGTTCGCGGCCGTTGGATACACGAGGTATCTCGGGATCGCGCTGCGACGGCGAGCGGGTTCGATCGCGGCTCGTCCGTCCTCTCGCCCTCGCTCTCGTTCCGTCGTCCTCACGTCGAGTGCCGGCAATGTCGGTTGGCTGGTTAGCCGATCAGTCGGTCGAGTGCCGTCGCCGGTTCGCGAATACGCCCGACCAGCGTCGGGTCGCCGTACTCGACGTAGCGGTACTCGGGGATCGACTGGAGGTCCCGATAGAGGTCCTGGAACGCCGTGAGGTCGTCGGTTTCGAAGTAAGTAATGAAGTCGACGTCGCACAGCCCGCTCGCGTGATAGAGCTGACGACGGACCCGATCGAGGTACTCGATCGTCGGTTCGATATGCTCGCGCATCAGTTCGAGTCGCTCCTCGTCCCCGAGCGTCCACCACTCGGCGGTCTTGCGAACTGGAACCACGATCGCGTATCGGGGCGGATCGGGGCCCTCGTACGTTCTCGCCGTCAGTTCCGCGTCGAGATCGGGGGCCTCCGGCGTGTAGACCGTGTCCCGGATGACACCGACGAACGTCTCGGTTCGTTGCGAGCGGCACCGAGAACCCTCTCGCGAAACTCCCGGACGAACGCTTGGGCGGTCGTCAGTCCGCGAGCGTGAACCCGCACGAACAGATCCGTCTCGGCCGCCAGTCCGTCCGTCACGTAGGTATCACAGAGGACCGCGTTCTCGTAGTCGGCGAGTAGCTCCTCGAACCCGTTCGAGGCAGTCTCCGTCGAGGAGCCCTCGCCGTCCGCCCGTGTAGCATTGAGCGCGAACGCCGCGAACACACAGAACACGCCGGTCTCGTCGAGCATCGACGCGCCGTGGCTGGACATTGTAATCGATTCAGCCTACGCTCGGTAAGGCCTTGTGGACGCACGGGCCTTCGCCGGCCGATTCACGAACGGGTCCGCGACGCGTCGATACCCGAATCGAACGCCCGGACGCCGTCAGCTCCGGTACCGGGCGAGCAGAGCAACCGCCAGCAGAGCAACGACGCCGGCGACCAACCCGAAGCCCGGGCCGCTCGTCCCGGTCGTCGTGTCGCTCGCACCCGTCCCGGTGTCGGTTCCCGCCTCCGTTTCGCCGGTCGTGGTCGTCGCCCCGCCGTTGGTAGTCGTCGCAGCGCCGCTCCCGCCGGTGTCCGAGACGGTCGCAGTCGTGGTCGTGGCTGCGGCCGTGGTTTCGGTCACCGTTGCGTTCCCGCCGTCGGCGACTATCGGCGACTCGGTGGCGGTTCCGGTCGCGCCCGCCGCCCCGGTTGCGTTCGCGTTCGCCTCCGACGCCGAGGACGCCGAGAAGTCTACCGGCGTCAGGTCGGTTTCGTTCATCGCCTCCGGATGGAGCGCCCGGGCGAGGGTCGTGAGCGGGTAGACGATCCGTGGGCCGGGCTGTTGGATGAGGTTCGCCTCTAATGTCACGGTCCGGTTCTCCTGGAGCGCGGTCGTCCCGCTGTAGGGCTGACCCTGCGGGATCGGCGCACCGGACGGGTGGACGATCCACTCGGGGTTCCGGCTCGCGACGATCTCGGCGTTTACCTGCTGGTAGCCCGAAATACCGGCCTGAACGGCGATGTTACGTGCGCCGGCCGTCTGCACTACGTCGTCGATGTGGGTGCCCGTACCCGCGGTGAAGTTGTAGAAATAATAGAGGACTGGTGGCTCCTCGACGTCGCTTCCGTTCGCTGCCGACTCGATCTCGCTTACTCTCGTTCGCATCTCCTCGACCGTCTCATTCGCGCCTGCGCACGCGCCGGTCAGTCGGCCGTACCGTTCGGTGACGCCGTAGACGTCCTCGATCGAGGTCGCAAGAGCAGTTTGGTAGACCGTGATCCCGGCCTGACGGAGCTGGGAGACCGTCTGATTGGGCGTGACGCTCGCCGCGAACACGACATCGGGCTGGAGCCCCACCACCTGCTCGACGTTTACCGAGCCGTCGTCGTTGGTCACGTCAGTTTTGCCCTCCGTGCCATTGAGATACGAGGTGAACTGGTCGACCGGCATCCCGACCACTCGCTCGCGCGCGCCGATCGCCCACAGCGTCTGAGCATCGGAGGGCGCGAGCACGACGATCCGCTCGGGTTCCTCCTGCAGGGAGACCTCGGTGCCCGAGGCGTCGGTCACCGTTACCGGGAACGAACACGCCCCATCCTGCTGGGCCGAAACCGGGTTCGTCGCCGCCGGTCCAACCGGTCCCGCCGCGTTGCCGACCGCCGCCCCGGTTCCGGCCCCGATACCGGTCCCGGCTCCGATGCTGGCCCCGGATCCGATCCCCATAGCAGTTACTGCAAGCAGCGCAATCAGTACCGTCGTCGCCGTCGAGCGGCTCTCGTCCATGTGAGCGCGACCTGCGACGGCAGTCAATAAGTATTTATCTAATCCAACTGCACTTGCGCTCATGACGCGGTGGGGGCGTACCGTCGGCTGGTGTGCGGGACTAAGCGGCTTGCTCATCGCAAGCGTGCTCGTGGGCGCGACGATCGGCCCCATACGGATCCCGATCCCGGTCGTCGCGAAGGCCGTCCTCAACGGACTCGCCGTCCCGACGGTGGGGGTAGTCGGCGGATCGGGCGAGACGAGCGCGGCGGCGGTGTCGGTCGCCGGCATCGGACTCGACGTCGGGTTCGTCTCGCCGTTTGCCTACCAGGTACCGGAGCCAAGCCGCGTGATCGTCACGCAGTTGCGCCTGCCCCGCATCGTCCTCGCGGCGATCGTCGGGTTTTCGCTCGCGGCCGCGGGAACCGTGATGCAGGGATTCTTCCGCAATCCGATGGCCGACCCCTCGATCATCGGCGTTTCCTCGGGCGCGGCGGCCGGCGCGGTGGCCTTCATCGTCTTTCCGCTTTCGGTACCCTTCGGCCTCCAAGGGATGGCCTTCGCCGGCGCGCTCGTAAGCGCCTTTCTCGTCTACCTGCTCGCAACCGAGGGGGGCCGAACGCCCGTCGCGACTCTATTGTTGGCCGGAATCGCGCTTCAGACCTTCTTAGGCGCGGTGATCTCCTTCATGTTACTGCAAGCGGGCTGGCGGCTCCAGGAGGCGATCTACTGGCTAATGGGTCACCTCCACGCGAGTACCTGGGACGAGGTGCTCGTGACGCTTCCCGTCTCGCTCGTCGCCTTCTGCGTGCTCGCAGCGTACGCGCGCGATCTCAACGTCCTCCTACTCGGCGAGAGCGACGCACACTCGCTCGGCATCGAGGTCGAACGCACCAAACGCGTCCTGTTGGGGGTCGCGAGCGTCATCACCGCCGGGGCGGTCGCGGTCGCGGGCGTAATCGGCTTTGTCGGATTGATCGTCCCCCACGTGATGCGCCTGCTCGTCGGTCCCGATCACCGGATCTTGCTTCCCACGAGCGCGCTCGCCGGCGCAGTCTTTCTCGTCGCCACCGACACGGTCGCCCGGACCGGTCCCGCCGAACTCCCCGTCGGCATCGTCACGGCGGCGCTCGGTGCGCCGTTTTTTATCTACCTGCTTCGCCGCCGGGAGGTCCACGCGCTGTGATCGCCAGTGGGGAGGCGGTCGAGGAGGGTCGCGCGTCGTGATTTCCGTCGAGGACGTGAGCGTCCGCCTCGGCGGCGAACGGGTGGTAAAGAACGCGAGTTTCGACGTTCCCCGAGGGAAACTGGTCGGACTGATCGGCCCGAACGGCGCGGGCAAGACTACCGCGATACGGGCGATCAACGGATTGGTCGAACCCGAGTCGGGGCGAGTCGAAATCGACGGCGATCGCGTTGCGGACCTATCGGCCCGGACGCTCGGCCGACGAGTGGCGACCGTCCCCCAGAACACATCGCTCGGCTTCGACTTTCCCGTTCGTGACGTCGTTTCGATGGGGCGAACCCCGCACCGGTCGCGCTTCGAGCGCGAATCGACGGCCGATCGGGAGGCGGTCGAGCGCGCGCTTCGGCGCACCCAGCTCGCCGATCTGGCTGACCGATCGATCGACTCGGTTTCCGGTGGTGAGCGCCAGCGAGTCGTCCTGGCGCGCGCGCTCTGTCAGGATTCTCCAGGACTCCTGCTCGACGAGCCGACCGCAAGCCTCGATATCGGTCACGGCGTCGCCATTCTCGACCTCGTTCGCGGCCTCGTGAGCGAAGGCAAGAGCAAGGGCGAGGGAGAAAGCGAAGACGAGGGGAAAGCGGCGCTCGCGGCGATTCACGACTTAGATCTCGCGGCCCGCTTCTGTGACGAACTCGTCTTGCTCGCTAACGGCGCGGTGCTCGCGGCCGGCACGCCCGCGGCTGCGCTCACCGAAGCCCACTTGGAAGCAGCGTTCGGCGTGCAGGTAGCCGTCACCCCCCACCCCGTGACCGGTGCGCCGAGCGTCACGGCGCTGTCGGAATCCTCAACGGCCTCGGCGGCTTCGGGAGCCTCGGCAGCCTCGACGGTCTCAACGGACAACTCGGCGTCGGTGGCCGCGTCCGGCGAGCGAAACGGCGCGAACGCCGAAAACACGGGAAGCGACGAGAGCGACGACGGCAACGGAGCGAGCACCGGAAACCGCAGCGACGGGACGAGTGCCGGGGATGATGATAGCGGAACGGCCACTGAACTTCCCGACATCGACGGTCGCTGAGGCCGGGATATCGGGAACGCCGACGGCCGGGACACAGACCGATCTGCTTCCTGCGGCCCGTTTCGCCGTGTTTCGCTCCCCCCGGCTCAGGAGTCTTCGTCCGCGAGGTACCGGTCGTAGACGATGTCCGCGAAGCGGAGAACGACGGCGACCGGGATGAGAAAGGACAGTGCGACAGTCATGACAAGCGTGAACCACCGGCCCGAGACTTCGTCGGGCGGCCAGAGGATCGCCCAGACCCCTGCCAGTGGCACTCGGAACCAAATCGCGACGACCAGTACCGTCACGAGCGCGATCGCGACCCGCAGCAAGGTCCGTTTCCTGATCCCGTAGATCCTCTCGGGCGGGTCGTCGAACGGGTCGGCGACTCCCATCTCGTCGGTGTTCAGGGATCGCGGCTCCTCTCGCTTACGGTTCGTGATTCTCGGTCGGACGGTGTTCCGACTCGAATGGACTCGATCGGATCCGATCCGGTCGACCCGGGCGAGGCGACTCGATCGGTCCAAGCGACCGAGCGAAGCGAGCCAAGCGGGAAAAGAGTGTAGCGCGAACGCGACCGTCTCACGACCGGCTTCGACCGCCCATCCCGCCGCCGACCCCGACCTCGTCGAGTTGACGGGTGAGGATTCCGTTCACTTCTTCGGGGCGGTGGATGTCCTCGAAGACGAGTTCAGTCGCGCCAGTCCCCGCCGTATCGATCCGGATGTCGCCGTACGAGAGGAGGCGTTCGGCGAGCGACTGGCTGAAGTTCGTGTTCTGGACCCGATCGAGGCGTAACTGGGTGACGTCCCGGGAGACGATGCCGGTTTTCTTGTAGACCTCCTCGGAAGTGATCGCGTATTTGATCGCCCACCGGGCGAGATACCACCGCGCGACGATCGCGAGTCCCACCGGCACCGACACGAGCGGCACGAACCACAGGTCGGGTGGGGCAACCGTCGTGAGCGCGATACCGGCGAGGATCAGGAGCACGCCGAAGACGAGAAAGGGTGCGACCGGACGCAAGCTCGGGTGGCCGGTCCAGAGGAGCTGCTCGTCGTCGGTGAGGTGGATCCACTCGGGCGCGTCGGGAGCCATGCTCGCTCGTAACCTTCGAGTCCGGAGACTTACGTGTTTGTGCGACCTCACCCGTCGCGTTTACTTTGGCCGTCCTTGGAGAGCGAGCCACCGAGACCGTTTCGAAAGCCCCCGACACGCTCGGCTTCTGCTCGCGGGCCGCAGGCCCGCTCACGGGTCGTGGTTCAAAAGAGCGAAGCTGTTTAATCACCATGAAACGGCTCCGCCGTTTCGAACCATGCTCCTCGGCTCACTGCGCTCGTTCGCCTATCGTTCGAAAGGCGCTTCGCGCCTTTCGTGATGTCAGAACGCGAAGCGTTCTGACTGCGAGCGGGATCGGAGGTCCCGCACTGAACGAATTTCGAACCGCGGCTTCACCGCCACGCGGTCGGCCCCTTTCAGTCCCACCCGAAGCGGTTGCTATCGGTTCTCATCACGCAACTAATACTATCATCTCACCGATGAGGTGACACCTCTGGGCCGCGGGTTTCGGCTCGATACTTCCCTCGCGTTCGTATCATTAGGTAGTACAACCAATCTATAACACGGTGGATGTCGAACGCCCGGTCATGGCGACGAGCGACCGACTCCTGGAGGAAGCCGAAGGCCTCTGGACAGCTCAAAAATCCCACCCATTCGTGACCGAGTTGGCCGAGGGCACGCTCGACGAGAGCGCGTTTCGCTGCTGGGTCGAACAGGACTACTTGTACTTGCTCGATTACGCACGGGCCTTCGCGACGGCCGGCGTCCGGGCGCGCGACGAGGGGACGATGACCGATCTCGTGGGGATCGCCCACGCGACGCTCTCGGAGGAAATGGACCTCCACCGTGAGTTCGCCGCCGACTACGGCCTCTCGACGGCGGAGTTAGAAGCCGCCGAGAAGCGACCGACCTGTGTTGCCTACACCAATTACCTGTTGCGCGTCGCTCACGAAGGCTCGATCGCCGAGATCGCCGCGGTGCTGTATCCCTGCGGGCAGGGCTACCTCGACGTTGCGACCCATATGGCAGACATAGCGACCGACGAGCACCGCTACACACCTTTCATCGAGACCTACACGTCCGACGACTTTCGCGAAGAGGTGGCGTGGCTACGCGGGTTCGTCGACCGGTGTGGCGAACGGTATCCCGACGAGTTCGACACGATGCGCGAGGCCTTCCTCCAAAGCGCCCGGCTCGAAGCGGCCTTCTGGGACATGGCCTATACCGACGAGGAGTGGCCGATCCGATGACCGAGGGCGACCCGAACCGATCGGCCGACGGTCGACTCGCAGTACCCGAAACGTTCGACGCCCACGCCGACGCCGCCGGTCGGCCCGACGTCCGGGCCACCGACTGGCTACGTGAGCGGGCCGAACCGGACTGGACCGCCGCGACCGACGGGCGGTTCGTCCGGGAGCTAGGGAGCGGAGCGATCGACGACGAGGTCTTTCGGCGGTATCTGGTCCAGGACTACGCGTTCGTCGGGGAGTTAGCGAGCCTGATCGGCTACGCGATCGGCGATGCCCCGACGATCGAATCGAAGCGTCGGCTGACCGACTTTTTGGGGACGCTGACGAGCGAGGAAGACGACTACTTCGAGCGATCGTTCGACGCACTCGGCGTCCCCGAGACGGACCGAAGCGACCCCGAACTCACCGAAGTCACCCGCGCGTTCGGTGACCTGTTGGGACGAGCGGCACGGGAGGGCGGGTACGCCGAGAGCCTGGCCGCCTTCGTCCCTGCCGAGTGGGTGTATCTCACCTGGGCCCGAAACGTCGAGGAGCGTCGGAATCCGTCGAAATTCTACCTCGCCGAGTGGGTCGAGTTACACGCGTCCGACGAGTTCGCGTCGTTCGTCGGGTGGCTCCGCGCGGAACTCGACCGGGAGGTAAACGCACTGTCAGCGCGCCGCCAGCGCCGGATCGACCGGCTGTTCGGACGGACGGTCGAGTTGGAAGCGGCCTTCTTCGAGGTGGCTTACGAGGGGTGAACGCCGCCGTCGCCGGACGAACGGATCGGGCTCGGAACGATCGGGTTCGAAACCATCGGACTGACCCGGATCGATGGCCTGAGTCGGTGACCCGACCGACGGCGTGAACCGATCGGCACGCACGCTGGCGCGCGTTCATAAGTCACTAATACAACCCGCTATTGAACCGGGCGAAGGACATGAGAGGAACGAGTCGATCGCGACGGGAGGGCAAAAGGTGGTAACGTCGACGACCGCGCTCGGGTTCACGGTACTGACGCTCGCGGTTTTCGCGGGCGCTGGGATCCGGTACTCGCGTGGGCGGGTCGGGTCCGTCGAGGAGTTCATCACCGCTCGGGACAGCGCGGGGGTGGGGACGCTTACGGCGACGTTGATCGCTTCGAGCATGGGTGCCTGGATCCTCTTCAGCCCGGCCGAGGCAGGGGCGGCCTTCGGCGGGATCAGTGCGGTCGCCGGCTACGGGGCGGGCAGCGCGCTCGCGCTCGTGGTCTTCGCGTTCGTCGGCCCGCGGATCAGAGACCTGATCCCGGAGGGCCACAGCCTCACCGAGTACGCCCTCGCGCGGTACGGCCGGGCGTTTTACGCCTACGTGCTGGCGGTGAGCGTGTTGTATATGTTCGTCTTTCTCGCCGCGGAGATGACCGGCATCGCCGGCGCGCTCTCGCTCGTCGCGGGCGTCCCGACCTGGCAGACCGCCTCGCTGATCGGCGTGTTCGTCCTCGCGTACACGGCCTACGGAGGGCTCGAAGCGAGCATCTTCACCGACACGCTCCAGACCCTCGTGGTACTTCCCTTGCTCGCGATCGGCTTCGCGGGAGCCTTGCTCGCGCTTGGGGGGACGGGCGAGATCTACCGATCGGCGCTCGCGACGAACCCCGACCTGCTGAACCCGAGTTTCCTTCCAGGCGTCGAGTTCGGCGCGTACGTCGTGATCGCCATTGTCGGCGCGGAAATGCTGAACCAGGCGTGGTGGCAGCGGGTCTACGCCGCCGAGGGGACACGGACGCTCCGACGATCGTTCCTGATCGCGGCGCTAGCCGTGTTGCCGATGATCCTCCTCGCCGGGTTGTTCGGCCTCGCAGCCGCCGGTCTCGGACTCGTGCGGACGGGCGCGAACTACAACGCCGACATCGCCTTCTTCCTCGTGCTCCAGGAGGCCTTTCCCGAGTGGGTCGTCCTGGCCGTCGTTTTGCTCGCCGTCCTGTTGGTGACGAGCACGGCCGACACGCTGTTCAACGCGATCGCGAGCGTCGTCACCGCCGACTTGCCCCGAGTTCTCGACGACCCGAGCAGGGGAACGCTGACCACGGCAGCACGCGCGCTCACCGGCGTCGTGGCCGTCGGAGCGGTCTGGGTGGGTGCACAGGGATACAGCGTCCTCGAACTCTTCTTGACCGCGGACCTGCTCGCCGCGGCGACCTTTCTGCCCTTGCTCGCCGGCCTCTACACGGGACGGCTGACCGGCGTCGCCGCGCTAAGCGCGAGCCTCGCCGGTCTCGCCGTGGGACTCGCCTTCTTTCCGACGCTGCATGGGCCCGTGAGCGTGCTCGTCCCCGCCGCGGTGTTGCCCGCGGCGTCGTTTCTCGCCTCGTTTCTCGGGGCCGCGCTCGTTTCGGGGGGACTGGCACTGCTCGCGGCACGAGCCACCACGGGTCGGTACGACCTCGGACGACTCGGCCGGGAGATCGGTCGGTTCGACGAGGACGAACCGGCCGCCGACGGTGGCGTTCGGAGACCGCTGGACGCGGGAGAGAGCCGTGATACAGCGGAGACTCGCGATACGACGAACGCTCGCGACGTGCGTACCGGACGCGACGATCCGACCGACGAAGCGGCCGAAGCCGGCGACCCGAACGAGCTGACGAACGGGGACGATGGGCGATGATCGCGCCCCTCGCCATCGGGCCGACGGCCTTCGCGGCGCTCGCGTGGGGCTCGGTCGCGCTCGTGTTGGGCGTGCTGAGCTACGAGGTCGTCGCCGTGGCTCGCGAGTCCCGATCGGACGAACAGTGAGCGCCCGAGAGCGCTTCGGTCGGCTACCCTCGGCGACCGAACGGCGGGGCCGACGCCCTCGCTGCCACCGTCGCTTTCGATAGGTACCACACTACAAGCGTTTTTGATCCGAAGCGCCGATCGGTCGGCATGAGTCGCGAGGACCTGACTCGAGCGGCGGACCTGCTACGCGAGGCGAGCGCCGGGATCGTGAACGAAGCGGTAGCCGAACGGGCAGCGGGGACGGCCGGCCGGCTCGAACGGGTCGCAGACGCCGACCGCGGGCCGGATCACGGGCAACTCGCCCGGATCGAAAACACCCTCCGGGAGATCGAAGCCGAAACCGATGGGGAGACGACCCGGACGGTCGTGGAGGCGCACGAACACCTCAGCGCATACCGGGCGACGGTCGAGGGCGTCTGAGCGGTTCGCATTCGAGCGCCCGAGCGCACGAACGTGGCCGGATGTTCGACCATAGTTATTTAGCTGATCCAACACGTGGGTGATCGTAGTAGCAACATGACGACGAATATCCACGGAGGCGCGATTCGAGGAGCTGTTTCCCTGCTGGTCGCCGCGGCGATCGTCTTCGCGCTCGGGAACTCCGGATTCGGGCCGTCAACGAGGCTTTTCGTGGTGTTCGCCGCAGCGACCGTGGTACTTTTTGGCGGGTGGTACGTGTTTAGTCTACCCCGATACCTGTTCGTAGGGTGGCTTGCTACGGCCACCGTAACGGCAGTGATGGTACTGAGTGGCGATACATCGCCGAGCGAACTGCGAACCGTCGGTATTGCGCTAGCAGGGTCCGGCGTTGTTAGCGTCGTGACCTGGCCCACAACGGGGTACTTCGCGGAGTTAGGCGAATCCGTCGGAAGCCGGCCGACCGACGACTCGTGAGGGGGCCTCTGACCCGTGAGCAAGCAACGAGGCGACTTCGCCGTCTCAAGCGACGCCTCGGCTGGCGAACGGCGTAGCCACGAGCTAAACAGGAGGGTAGTCCTCTGGGATCGACTCTGTAATGGTTTCCGACGGGCGATCGCGCGAATCGATGTCACCGTCGGAGCTATCGGGGGGTTCGACTCCTGATCGACGGCGGGAGCGAGTGCAAGTACGAGTACGAGCCAAGGCAGCGCTCGAAAGCAGTGGCACGGACGTTCCGACGGGGACTTCAGACGTAGCCGGCGACGACGTCGAGTATCTCGTCGAGTTCGTCGCCCGACAGTGAATATCGCTCTTGGGCGTAGATCGATCGGAGTCCGTCGCGGCTCTCGGGCAGCAGGTTCGCGATCTTGTACGCCGTCGCTTCCTCGACGCCCTCCAGTTCCTCGAGGTCAGCGACGAGCTCGCGCGATTCTTCGGGATTCAGGGCCGCGAAGCGGTTGACGTGTTCGATCGCCCGGGCGAGTTCGTAGCGCAGTTCGCGGTACTCGTCGGCGGCGCGTTCGGCCTCGACGTCCGCGAGCAGTTCCTTGGTTTCGGCGACCGTGAGGTACTCCTCGTCGAGTTTCCGCTTGAAGATCGTCATTCGCTTTCGGCTTCGACTCCGGCCTCGTCCGGCTGACGCGAGAGGTGCGCCGGGACGGTGATGAGCGTCTTTTCAGCGCCGCCGTCGGTGATCCGGATCTTGTAGGCTCGGCCCTGCTCGCCGATCACTTCGCCGGTGTGCCCGTTGAATCGCGGGTGAAAACGCCCGTCCGCGACGCTCGGGTCGAGGTGGAGATGGACTTTCTGTCCGTTCTCGAAGCGCTCGACGGCGCGCTGGGGGGGGGATATTCCGCGGTCACGCGGGTTGTTCGACAGCTTGTTTCGCGAGCCCTGGAGCGGTCCCTTCGAATTCGGCATTACAGGTCGATTGTTTAGCCGACGGTATAAAGCGTACGTTCTTCCCCCGATCGAGGCTCGAACGACCAGATCGGGACCGGCAGTCACGATCAGACGACGCTCTCGACTTCGCGGGCGGTCGCCTCACTGTTCGGGTTCCATTGGGAGCGAACCGACCAGTTCTACCACGCCGATCGAGTCGACTAACCTCGCTACCGCTGCTTCGGTGAGAGGAAGAAACTACCGTGTGGGAGGCGGACCGTCACTCCGCGCGAACGAGCGCCGAAGGCGCAAGTGAGCGTTTTTCGTCCACGGCCGCTCCCGTTCGCTCGTTACACTCGCTTACCTCCTACTCCCTGCTCTCGTTCACTCACTGCGTTCGTTCACGAGAACAGGGTTTTGCCGAGACCGCAGTGAGCGCGAGTGGAACGAGCGCGAACGAGGACCTCGGCAAAAAAGTGGGCCTTCCTAAATCCGGCCGACGTTCTCGACGGCAACGCTTTCGACGCCCTCGACGCCGTTCAACGACTCCTCGACGGCTTCGGTACCGCCGGCGTCGTCCGGGACGATCACGGTCGGCAGCAGGGCAACGAGCCCGAAGGCGATGTCGTCGCGCTCGAACCCGTTGATGCGTGCGCCCTCGGGGAGGGCGTCTTCGAGACGGTCCTGAAGCGCGTCTAAGTCGATCTCGGGGTCTTCGGGCATCACCTTGAGCTTCGCGGCGACTTTGCCCATCTATGGCCCCCTGAACCCACAGTCGGAACACTCGTAGTTGTTCGATTGCTTGCGGCACTTCGCACACCGGGCGATCCGGCGGCCACACTTCGGACAGGCGAAGCGAGCGGCGTTCGTGCCCGAGACATCGATACCACAGGAGATACATTGCTGTGACCGTTGCTGTTGGCTCTCGCCTTGGCTCATGCGTCCTGCTTTCTCCCGCCGACTTTTAACCGTTGTCAAACGGGTGTCGGCGCCCCGATGCTTCGATGGCTCGCCCTACCCCGACCCCGACCGGATCGCTTCATTCCGTCGGCGGTACTGCCCGGGTCGAGACCCGAACCGGTTATAATCGTCGCCGAGAACCGAGGATGTATGCCAGCAGCGATCGTCACCGGCTCGTCGCGCGGCATTGGCCGCGCGATTGCCCTCCGATTCGCCTCTGACGGCTACGACGTCTGTGTCAACTACGTCGAACGCGAGCGCGCGGCAGAACGGGTCGCCGAGGGGGTACGCGAGACCGGCCGGGAGGCGGTCGTCGTCGGCGCGGACGTAAGCGATTTCGAGGCCGCGTCGGGACTCGTTGCGAGGGCGGCCGACGCGTTCGGCGACATCTCTCACGTCGTGAACAACGCGGGCGTCGACCAGCACGTCTACACCGCCGATCTCGATCCGGCCAGCTTCGATCGGGTCATGGATACGAACGTTAACAGCGCCTTTTCGGTCACTAAAGCCGCCCTCCCGCACCTCCGCGACTCGGAGGCCACCCCGTCTCCCTCGGTGACGAACGTCTCCTCGATCCTCGCGCACACCGGCGCGCCGATCGAATGTCACTACGCTGCTTCGAAAGCGGGCCTGCTGGGACTGACGCGGAGTCACGCTCGCGACTTCGCTCCCGATATCAGGGTTAACGCGATCGCCCCCGGCCACGTCGAGACCGATATGACCGCCGACCGAACCCCCGAGGAAGCGGAGAACGAACGCGCTGGGATACCCTTAGAACGGTTCGGTCAGCCGTCGGAGATCGCAGACGCCGCCGCATATCTGCGCGACGCTGGCTTCGTCACCGGCGAGACCCTCAGCGTCAACGGCGGCGAGCTGATGCGCTGACGGACCGGGCCGACCCCCGCACGATCCTGGCGGGATCGTCCGGGTCGATCCTGCCGTCCCGCTGCGCTCCGCCCGGAACCGTTCCGGTTCGCTCCGATTCGGGGCGACGGGACGAACCACCGTTACGAAGGACTCCTCACGCGAACCCGGGTTCGTTCGCCGCTCAACAGGGGTTGTGTGACGGGCGAGCCGCCGGCTCGGTAATCCTCGACGCTCGTCGGTGCCACCCAGTAACAGCTCCGAAGCATCGCCCGCGTGCCGACCCCGAGCGGTCCCTCGTCCGGGATCGGCAGTGTCGCCGTCCCCGGGTCGTGCTCGACGACCGCCGTCGCACCGTCGGTTGGGAGCGTGCCGTCATCGAGGTCCGCGGCGATCGTCCGAGCCCGTTCGATCGGACATCGCTCGAAGAAGGCGGTCTCGCCGTCAAGCGTCGCGGCAACGAGCGGCTCTAGCGCCGAGAGACCGGCCGGGCCGACCTCGGCTACTGGCACGGACGCCTCCGCCGCGCGTATCGCGTGTAACAGTTCTCGTCCGTCGACTCGGTTCGTGCCGTCGACCGAGACCCGAACGGCCGGATCCGCGCCGATCATACGCTCATCAACCATCATTCGTGTCGACTCGGTTTCCGAACGTGTGCGTCCGGCCTGCCCGTTCAGGCGGTGTTACGACGTGCCGCCGAGCCGCCTCGGGAGGGCGTCAGTCTATCCGAGGACCACCGGGCCGTCCGAGAACCGCCGAGGCACGGGGAACGGACGCGAATGAGGCGTCGAACGCGACGCTCCCGTCGGGGCGCTCCGCCGGTGCGGAAAGGCTCTTTGAGGTGTGGCTACGAGCGACGTTACTGTGAGCAATAGCGAGGCTCCCGTCGAGGAGTTCGATCGGGTGCGAGAACGGGCCATCGAGGCGCTCGGCGAGGAGGCCCTCCGATCGGTCTACGTCGGGGTGATCGACGCCGCTGGCGACGACGAGTTCTACTTCGGCAACGCCGACAAGGACGACCTCCGGCGCCTGGCGGTGACCCAGCCCGCGATGATGACCCGCGTTCTCGCCGACCAATCGGATCTAAACCCCGAAAGCATCGGCCAACTGGCCGCCGAGCGGGCGAAGGAGATGGACACGCACCGCTAACTGCCTGCATCAGTACCTGCCCGCAGCATCATGATGAGCGATACTTACCGCACAACCGCCGATAGTGGCCAGCGATTTCAGACGCTAACGACCGGTTCGAGGACAAGCAGAATCGCGCGATCGAGGACCTACAACGCGACGATGTCGTATCGTTTTACCTCGAGACGCTGCTCAACGAAGGGGAACAGGCGGGCGATCGAGTACCGACTCAGAACCGACGCGGACGACCCGCGGATGCGCCACAGTGCGAACCTGGTCCAGGTAGCGATGCTACTCGGCGTGATGGCCGACGAGTCGGACGCAAGCTTAGAGGAGATCGCTGAGGCGGGCGTCGAACGGGCGAAAGCCGGCGGCCTACACCAGCGGGTGTAACCAGCGGCCGTCACCGAGGTTCTACCGTCGTGACTTAAAAGCGCCACGGCGCTTAGTCGAGTGACGAAGACCACTTAGGAGCTGTTTCAGGCGAGACTGAAAGGGGCTGGGCGCGTGGCGGCGAAGCCGCCACGGATTCCGAGGTCGGCGGAGCCGACCTCGCGGTCGACGAACCCCGGCGAAGTAAACACCACAGCGAGACGAAGTCGTTCGAAAGGCGCGGAGCGCCTTTCGTCATCACAAAACGCTTTTGAACGACAGCGAGCCCCCGAGTCGATCGGTCGGGGGCTTCCAGTCCTAACCCGAGACGAACATCCCGTAAGCGAAATAGGTCGGTGCTTTTTTTCCCCATCGTCCTGATGCCGGTCGCGGGGATTCCTCTCGGATCCCTACCATACCGATTGATACCCCTCCGTTCTCGATAGGGGGCATGGTCTACGACGAGATCGAACGGGCGTCGCGCGAGGAGTTGGCCGACCTCCAGTCCGACCGCCTCGCCTGGACGGTGAAACGCGCCTACGAGGACGTCCCCTTCTACCGCGACGCGCTCGACGATGCCGACGTTACCCCTGACGATATAGAAAGCGTCGCCGACGTCGACCGGCTTCCCTTTACGACGAAGGAGGACTTTCGCGATCAATATCCCGACGGCCTCTTCGCCGTACCCCGCGCCGAGGTCGTCCGGGTGCACGCCTCCTCGGGGACGACGGGCACACCGAAGATCGTTGCGTACACCGACGCCGACCTCGCGACCTGGCGCGAGGTGATGGCCCGGTCGCTTCACGCCGCGGGCGTCCGGCCCGAGGACACCCTCCAGAACGCCTACGGCTACGGCCTCTTCACCGGGGGCCTGGGCTTTCACGATGGCGGCGAGGAGTTGGGCACAACGGTGATCCCGATCGGCGGGGGCAACACCGACCGCCAGGTCGACTTCCTCGCCGACCTCGGAAGCGACGTGCTCGCGTGTACCCCATCCTATTCGCTGTACCTCGCCGAAGCGATCGAAGCCAGAGGCGTTGACCCCGCCGATCTCGATCTGTCGGTCGTCACGATCGGCGCGGAACCGTTTACCGATCCGATGCGCGCGGAGATCGAAGCCGCCCTGGACGTGACGGCGATCGACGTCTACGGCCTCTCGGAGATCATCGGCCCTGGGGTGTCGATCGAGTGCGCCGACGCCCAGGACGGCCTACACCTCTGGGAGGACCACTTCCTCCCCGAGGTGATAGACCCCGAAACCGGCGACGTCCTCGATGAGGGCGAGGAGGGCGAACTCGTGCTCACGACGCTCACGAAAGAGGCCCTGCCGGTACTCCGCTATCGTACCGGCGACATCACGAGCCTGAACTACGACGAGTGTGATTGTGGCCGGACGTGCGTGCGGATGGGAAACGTCACCGGGAGAGCCGACGACCTGCTGATCGTCCGGGGCGCGAACGTCTACCCGAGCCAGATCGAGGCGGTCGTCCTCGAATCCGATGCGGTGGCTCCTCACTACCGGATCGACCTGCGCCGAGAGGAAGCGCTCGATACGATGGACCTCACCGTCGAGTGCCACGACGAGTTCGATGGCGACACCGAGGAGCTGCGCGAGCGGCTGCGAGACCGCATCGAGAGCGTACTCGCCGTCTCGCCGGATTCGATCGACCTCGTTTCCCCGGGGACGATCGAACGTACCACCGCTGGGAAGGTAAAACGGGTGTACGATCACCGCGACGACCGTGAGAACTGAGGTCGGAGGCGCTGGTGCGTCACGGATGTCGCGGACGAGCCACGATCGGCGCTCGCCCCGTGACCGGACGCCGAGTCGGCAGTGTCGGGCCGGTTCGACTGCCGTCGGTTCGACGCCCCGGACGACGGGGAACATCGCCCGACGCAGAGCCGATGAGCCAGTAAGCTCAAGCCGCTGGCGGCCATTAACATACCAATGACGGACCACGCCGAGGAGACACCGGAGCCGTCGCCCGACCGAGCCGACGCCGACGAACCGTCAGCGGATGATTCGGCGTCCGAGCGGGCCGATGCGATCGACTCGCCGGCCGGCGGGTCGTCAACCGGTGGACCGACGGGCAACGGGCACGCGAGATTGGCCGATCGACTGGCGTCGGGGCTCGCACTTCCCGCTACGCCGACCGAACCCGACGACGCGTCCGTTTTCGAGATCGGGGACGTTCCGGCAGGCACGGGCTTTCCACAGTCGGTCGCGAGCGGCGACCCCACCCCCGGAGGCGTCGTGTGCTGGACGCGCCTCGATCCCGACCGCTACGATCCCGAAACGCCGGTCGGCATCGAAGTCGTCGCCGAGGAGAGCTTCGAGGACTTCGAAGACGCGGCGGACGCCGCCGAGGCCGAAAACGCCGAGAACGGGGAGAGGAAGGGGTTCGGCAACGCCGAGGTCGTCTACCGGGGGGTCGTGACCGACGCCGAGATCGTTGCAGCCCACGATCACACCCTTAAGATCGACTTGGAGGGCGAGCTCGACCCCGATCGGAGCTACTACTACCGCTTCGTCCACGACGGCTACCACAGCCGTGTCGGGCGCTGTACGACCCTTCCCGAACCCGGCGCGTCGGTCGAGGAGCTGTCCTTTGCGGTCGTGACCTGCCAGGACTACCAAAACGGGTATTACGGCGCGTACGCCCACATCGCCGAGGAAGACGTCGACTTCCTGCTTCACGTCGGCGACTTCGTCTACGAGTCCGCGGACGGCCAGTTCGCCGGCCGATCGGGGGACTTCCCGAACAGGGACGTCACCCACCCCAGCGGCCATAACCACGCCTGGGAACTAGCGGACTACCGGAACCTCTACCGGACGTACCGACGCGACCCGCACTGCCAGCGCGCGTGGCGACGTCACACCGTGATCGCCGGCCGGGACGACCACGAGGTCGCCGATAACCTGTACTGGGACTACGAGGCGGACGCCCCCGGGTCGGAACACCCCCGAGGCGACGACCCCGAGTTCATGCAGGGGTTGACCGCCGACGCCATCCACGCCTGGTGGGAGTTCATGCCGGTCGATATCCGGTACGATCTCGACACCGAGCGCCTCCACGAGCGCTTTCGCGTCTGGCGGACCTTCGAGTTCGGCGATCTCTTAGAACTGATCGTCACCGACGAACGCCTCTTTCGCAGCCCGCCCAGAGAGGGCCTGCCGACGGAGGATGCGACCGACCCCGACAACGAACCGCCCGGACGGACGATGCTCGGCGACGAACAACGCGAGTGGTTCGTTGAGGAGGTCACGACCAGCGAGACGCTCTGGACAGTGTGGTGCGACGAGGTCCTGACCGTTCCCTTCCGGGTCGGGGCGGGCCGTGCGTCCCTATACCCGGTGCCGGGCAGTTGGGACGGATACACCCGCGAGCGCCGCGAGATCGGTCGCAAGCTCGATCGGGCGGGGGTTTCGAACTTCGTGACGCTCACCGGCGACATGCACTGCTATATCGCCGGGTACAAACAAACCGAGTACCGCGACGCAATCGGGACGCGACGCGACGGGCCGGTACCCGAGAGCGACCGCCTCGGGGTCGAACTCATGACGCCCGCGATGACGAGCGTCACCGTCGCCGAGGGGCTCAAACTCGGCGGCACGCCCCTCGAAGAGCCGATCGGCCGGGCAATCGGGTGGGGCGTTCGCGCGCAGAACCCCCACATCGAGTACTTCGACAGCCATCACAATGGCTACTCGGTCGTCGAGTTCACCCCCGAGGCGTGTACGTACGCTGCCTATGCCGTGGACAAGACCACCAACTCCCGAAGCGCGAACAAGGAACTCTTAGCCGCCTATCGAGTACCGGAGGGCCAAGTCGACTTGGAGAACGTAACGGCTAAAAAGCGAGCCGAGGAAGCCGAGTCGAACCGGCGAGACGCCGGCGGGAATGGGGCGGGACGAACCAACGAAAACGGAATCGAGGCGGAGCGTGACGTCGAAGAACGCAACCGCCCGCGAGTCGAACGAGCACGACCGACGACTGACGATCGGCGTCGAACGAACGCGGTTCGACGATCGCTACACTCTACGGACTCCTATCAGTTCAGTACGATCGGGTTCGTACGGAGCGTACTACGGTCATGAGCGTAGGGTATGGACGGCGATCGATTTCGACGCCCTACTGGCGGTCGGGCCGCGAGCCGATGGCACGCTCGGCCTCGGCCGGGTCCGCATCCCGGACCTTGGCGAGGACATAGGATGACGCTGCCAATACCCATAACCTGCAAAACGAGGACGTAGAGACCGTTACCGATGAGGGGGGTCGCCTCCTCAACCGATAGTGTACTTTCTTTCCTGCGAATAGGGGTTCGTCCGAAGGAGTGCCAGTCCGTTCAGTCGTCGTTTCGAGGGGTTTTCCAGTCGCCGAACTCGGTTCGACTGAATTCGCCCTTCGATTGACGCTCACGCGGCCAGAAGGCGATCGCGATCGCGGTGAGATAGTACGCTCCCACCACCCCGAGGACGACGCTCCCTGGAACGCTCCTGGCGCCGGCCGCTTCGATCTATGACGCAGAATTGAACGCCGTGAACTTGAACAGCCACGCTGCGAGCATGAGTATCAAAAACGGCAGGTAGATGCGTCGAAGTCGCCGACCAAGGGCCTCGATATACGGCGTTTTGATCGAGGGGTTGCGGTAGTCCTCGCTCAATTCCTCACGTCAGTCGTCGTGTTCGACGCCTTAGAAGGGATCGAGTGCGTTCGCCCAGAGGTTTTCCTGTAGCATCCGCGCGCGTGCTCGGAAGACATCGTAGCCCTGGTAGCGCCGGGTCTCGATCCCGAGGAACATGGTGATGATCACGATGCCGGCGAGCAGGACGATATCGTTTCCCTGCGAGGAAAACGCATAGATGAGAATCGCCGAGACGATCGTCACCGCCCAGTTGATCGTCGTATCGAGGCGACCCCGCCACGTCGTCACACGGCTCATTTCGCCCCGATAGAAGTGGGCGACCACCGACCCTAATCCGGTGCTTTGGTCGACCGTCTCGCGGCCGATCTCGCGTTCCTCGGGCGCCTCCGGATCGAACTCGTCCAAGTCGTGTTCTGAATTACCCCCGCTCATAGCCCACAGGAGGATCCGTTTCCAGTTCGTAAATACCTGGGCCAGATATGTATTCGGTGATGAGGGGATGGAAATTCTCTCAAGAGTGTGTCGAGGGACACTCCGTGGAAGGCCGCTCCCCTACTCTCACCGAATGCTGACGCCAGTCTCGACGCGGTACTCGACGGTAACGGTCGGCGTCGTGAGGATCTCGGCCAACTCTTCGGTCGTGTCGGGGTGCTCGACGGCCCGATTCAGCGCTGGAAGTATCTGCCGAGCGAACAGACACGAGGCGTCGATCGCTCCCGAGCGCATGGTCTCGCCGAGCAGGTCGCCGACGTCGTCGTATAGCCCTAAACGCCACTCGGAGTCGCCGCTGGGTCGGATTCGCATAGCCGGCGCGACTTTGCACACAGCGGTTGTGCAGCGGTATCGAGGAGCCGCCTAACCGACGTGAACCGGCACGAATCGCCGCGTCCCCCGGGGTCGCGACCGGGCATCCCGTCAAGCGCCCTTACTTCCGGTATAATATTGCACACGCTTCGATCGGTGTGCAGAATCGAGGATCGGTTTCTGTTGGCGCACAATCGCGGTGTAGGGGTCGGGCATACAACCGCGTGGGGTAGCATACCAGGGTCGGGAAGTCGAAGGGAGTGAGGACGATGGCATTGATGCCGAGTAGGACACTCACCGAGTGCGATCATCCCTCCGGGAGTCGGTCGATCATATCGACGATTTCTCGTTGGTGGTCTTCGACCTCGGAGAGGCGATCGGCAACCGATTCGATGTCACCCTGGGTCGCCCCCTCTTGTGAGAGCGTCCGTCGGCTGGCTTCGAAAATCCACAGTTCGCGAAAATGTTTCAGCAGGCGATCGGCGGGGCCGAGGATAACCTTGCCTACTCTGGGGCACAGATATATGTAGAACGAGCGGAGCGGCACCGACTACCTCTATGGTCGTAAAGACGAGGGCTCGACAGGCGATCAGGTGCTGTCGAGATTCACAATAGCTTGGTGCCCCCCGTGGTGACGTTCAGTTCCTTGACCGTCGCCTTCGCGTTCGCGGGCAGCGAGAGGATCACGGTCGATTGCCCCGAGTCGACGTCATAGGTCTGGTACGTTCGCCCGTTCTCCTGAATGACGGTGGTCGTAGCCATGTTGCTCGCGGCCGGCGTGGACCGAAAGGTTGCATTGACTCGAACGCCCGGACCGCTCCAGGATTCAGTTACCGAGGGATCTCGAAGACGGCTGCATTACTCGCATCTGCGGTAACCGCAGGATCGATCGTGAGACAGCCGTTGAACGCGAGGCAGAAAACGACTACTGTGGCCAGGGCGACCCGCTGGCGCGACGAGTTCGACACACGCACTCATCACGGATGCCGAATGAGACGGTTCTCGTCGGTGGATCACTGACGGGGGACGTGACTCGCGATAGGGGCGAGCAGTCGGTGAAGCGTTCTTGGGACTGATCCGAGGTGGAGGCCCAGCTCATAGCACTCCGGCCAGGGAGTCGATCCGATCCGATCGGATCTCACCCCGACACTGGCAAACACCACACTGTTATGCTAGCTACGCGAGAAGACCAGTCAATGGATCAAGCAACGCTATGAGCGGATCGAATCCGGGCAACACGATGCGAGAGCGGGTCGGCAGCCGCCGCGAGCGGATCCGCCTCTACATCCTGTTGAACGTGAATCGGCGGTGGATGACGTTCGTGCTGGCAGTTAGTATGTTCGTTACCCTCTTACTGCTCGGAGCCTTCGCCGTGCCGTCATTCCGGCGGTACATGATCGACTACGATCCGGCACGATATGTCTTCCAGGCGTACGTCGGCGCGCTCATTACCGGCGTGACCCTCGTCGTCACGATTGCGCTGAACGTGCTTTCCCAGGAGTTCGGCCCGCTCGGCGAACAACGAAACCGGATGTCCGGGTCAATGGGCTTCCGCGCGGACGCCGAGGACATCTTCGGCGCGACGAGTCCCCCCGAGCCCAACGACTTCCTCCGGGCGCTCGTCGAGAACACGACCGAGAAAGCGGACGCTTTAGAGGAGGCCGCCGCCGGCAACGAGGACGAGGAGTTCGTCGAGGACGTTCAACAACTCGCCGAGGACATCCAGGACAACGCAAACGTCGTCGGCGATCAACTCGAAAACCGTGCCTTTGGCGAGTACAACGTCGTCAAAGCGGCGCTCGATTACAACTACTCCTGGAAGATCAGCCAAGCCCGTCGGCTTCAGGACCTCTACGAAGACGACATGAACCGGGAGACCCTCCGGAAGCTCGTCGATCTCGTCGATATCCTCGGCTTCTACGGGCCGGCGCGCGAACACATCAAGACGCTGTATTTTCAGTGGCAGCTCGTCGACCTCTCGCGGGGCATGTTGTATCTCTCGGTGCCATCGCTCGCGATTACCTCCGCGCTGGCGATGTACCTCGCACCGACTTCGTTTCCGGGGACCTTTCTAGGGATCGACAACCTCGTCTGGATTTCCAGCGCCGGAATGGCGGCCGGTTCGTTACCGTTTCTTTTTCTCACCTCGTTCATCCTCCGGCTCGCGACGATCAGCAAGCGAACGCTCGCGATCGGCCCCTTCATCCTGCGTAGTTCCGAAGGCTCCCAGGACATCGAGTGGGAGTAACTGAAACCAACGCTTCCCGCTTCTCGGGTACCGTCGCCGTCTCCGATCGGCGAGGGAGTGGTAGCGGTCAGGTCACTCCAGCGCGAGTCGCGTGCGCTACCCACGTTTTCCTCGTATTCTCCCGCGGGTCGGCGTTTCCCTCGATCGACCCGACCGACCTGACCGACCTCGACCGATCAGGCGTCGATCGGTCGGCGGAAGAAAAAGAGCAACGAGGACGGATCGACGACGGCTACGTCGTCGTAGATCCATCCCTCCTCGGCTATGTCGTTGAACAGGTCTTCGAGCTTGTACTGCTCGTTGCGTAGTTCGGTCGGGGAGAGAAACGCCGGTTCGACGCGATACTCGTACTGTTGTTCGGCCATGCTATCTAAACGACGAGTATAGCTAAAAGACCTCGTGATTGCCCGGACCGGCGATCGGTATCCGAGGGCGAAGTGGTAGTCGAGCACGCCGTACCCCGAGAAGCCACAAAGCACTTGCCGCCACCCGATCATTCTCAAATACCCGCCCGGTCCTCCCCCCAGTGCTCGCGTCACGGCCGGGTGGGGCCTCTGTCTATTCGACCGCGAGGCTCCTGCGGAGCTACGCGTCCTCCATCGTCTCGATACTGTGAGTCGCGGCCGTCCTGGTTCAGCCGTGGTAGATGCGCTCGACGTCGAGCACGATGCCCCGCTCGGCACACCACCGATAGAACCGAGCTAGCGTCCCCTTCTCGTCGGCCCGGAGTTCGACGCTCCGCTCGCGAGTATCGACGATCGCGATGGCGCTCCCGCCGAGGGCGTCGATCACCCCGTCGAGATCGAGGTCGAGGGGTCAGCTTCAAAGGTGAACTCCGCCACGGTCGCTATAGGACATGTACTCGCCAGCAGCATAATACACGTATTAGCACCGTCTCTCGATCGCCGATAGGAGCCCTGTTTCGGGGGCTCCGGTGCACGTGCACGCATGAACATTGTGCGTCACTCTCGCGATTTCCCGGCTGATGAGTCCGCGCGCCAGGAACTACTGCGAGGACTGCGAGTGGTCAGCAACGACTGAAACCCGGACGAGACAGGAATCTCGACGACTGCCCTCGAACACGCCGTCGAGTACAGCCGTGACATCAATAGCGACGTGATCTCCGATCCGAAAGACCCTCTCCGACTGCGAGAGGCCGATCGCTCCGAGAGTTCGTCCCTTTACTGGTCTCGGTCTCGGTCCGGGTAGAGGTCCTCGCCGAACTCCTCGATCAGATCAACGTTGAGGACCGCCCCATCGGTGATCCGCTCGACGATCCCGAAGTACGGGCCGAATCGGTCGTCGCCCGGTTTGTGGACCTCGATGACGAGAGGCCATTCCCCGCCGGTGCCGGCGGTGGCGATCCATTCATCGACGAAGTTCTTTTTCGTGAGTTCCTGTTCGGCCTGGCGGACGGTTTCTTCGGGGTCCTGAACGACGGGTTCTTCGGTGGATTGGGTTTCTTCGGTGTCGACTTCGGAGAGATGGAGGCGGGTCTCGCGCCGGGTGTAGAACCCGAGATCGACCGTGAGATCGATCGTGCCTCCATTGACGACGCTTTCGGGGTGAGCTCGATACCGGTTTTCGAAGTTCATTCGAGACTCACCTCTGCATCGATTTCATGGCGGCGTGTTGCTCGGGGAGTCGAGAGCGCGTCGGCGAGTTCAGGGGTCATGTCTTCGTGGGTAGCAGCGCGGTCGAGCGCGTCGAGCAGTTGGGGGTACCCCTCCATGCTTCGATAGATCGCGCTGGCCCCTGTGCCCTCGCCGGTCCGTTGCGTGATTCGGTGCACGAGGTCGAGTCGGAACTCGTGGGAGCCATCGGTTTTGATGTTCATTTATACCAGTACTCCCTCGATACTGCGCATCGGTTCGGCAAAGGTGTTCTGCTGTGGCGGTCGAACCGAGTTCGCCTGTATAGCCGTCGCGGAGCGATGGGACCGTCGCGGTGATCGGGGCGGTTGGCGGGTCGAAACAGAACATCGATCGAGAGGGTCGCTATCCGCGTTCTCCGGACCGGAAAGGGGGGGACCCGAACACTGAGGGTCGAGAAACCTATTTTACAGTTCCCACATATGTCGGGGCATGCCCTACAGCTACGAACCCCATCACTTCGAGGACCTGACGGTGGGCCAGACCTTCGAGAGCGCCGGCCGGACCGTGACCGAGACCGACTTCGTGATGCACTCGATGTTCACCGGCGACTGGACGGAACTACACACTAACCGGGAGTATTCGGCTGACGGCCCGTTCGGCGCACGGATAGCCCAGGGGCCGATGACGTTCGTTCTCTCGACGGGCCTCTTTCAGCGTACCGGCGTCGTCGAGCGCACGGTCGTGGCGTTTCTCGGGATGAACTACATGGATATCCCGAACCCGGTCTACGTCGGTGACACCGTCTCTGTGGTCTTCGAGGTCACCGCCAAACGCGAACTCGAAAGCCGATCGGACGCCGGGTACGTCGAGATCGACGGGGAGATGACCAATCAGGACGGCGACGCGGTCTTCGCCGGCGACATGAAGTTCCTGTTCCGGCGTCGTGAGGAGTGAAAAGGCGGTATCGATTCGCTCGGATGCTCGCTGTCGAACCGGACAGTTGAGGCACTGCACAATAGGGTGGCGGCATCCGGTGATCGAACGAAGATTCATAGCTCTCGCGCGTGTGTGACAGTCAATGACGGATGTTCTGACGACCGCCCGGCGGGCCTGGGTGCTGGCGGTCGCGCTCGCGGCGGTCTACGGCTTCGTGACCGGGGCCGGCATCGTCGACATGGTGATCCGCGTGGCGATCCAGGGGGGGCTGATCTACCTGATCCTGGGCGTCTTCGTCTGGTGGGCCGGGCGCGATTCGGGCGATTCGAACTCCTAACCGGACGTCGATCGCCGTCGCCGATCGATCGGCAGAACACGAGGAATTACGTACCTGTCCGACCATCGGGCATCGATGGACACGGATATCGAGGAGCGCTCGATTATCGTCGACGGCTACCGGCTTCACTATCTGACCGCCGGCGACTCGGGCCCAGTCGTCTGCTTGCTTCACGGCGGGATCATCGACGCCGCACACCTCTCGTGGGGCGCGTCTATCGAAGCGCTCGCCGACGATTTTCAGGTAATCGCGCTCGATTTGTTAGGGTACGGTGAAAGCGAGATCCCCGATATCGAGTACTCGACGGCGTTGCATGTGGACGTCGTCGGAGCGTTTCTCGATGCGATCGACGTCGGTTCAGCGAACGTCGTCGGCGTCTCGTTGGGCGGCAGCGTCGCCCTCGGCCTCGCACTGGGGGAACCTGAGAAAGTCGACCGACTCGTCGTCGTCGATAGCTTCGGACTGGGCCGCGACCTGCCGAACGGCGATCTGTCCTACGCCCTCTCGCGCGTCCCGGCGCTCAACCGACTCTCGGTCGCGCTGTTGCGCCGGAGCCGACGGCTGGCGCGCGCGAGCCTCGGCGCGATTCTCTACGACCCCGACGCGATCCCCGACGAACTCGTCGACGCGTTCTATTCTCACCTTCAGCGCCCCGGCGTCGGCCTCGCCTTTCGGCGCTGGCGGGGCCAGGAGGTCACACGCGAGGGATATCGGACGGTGTACGTCGACCGCCTCGGGGAGATCGACGCCCCGACCCTGGTGCTTCACGGCGCGGCGGACGACCTCTTTCCGGTCGCGTGGGCCGAGCGGGCGGCAGAAAGGCTCCCTGAGGGCGACCTGCGCGTCTTCGAGGAGTGCGGTCACTGGCTCCCGCGCGAGAAACCCGCTGCGTGCAATGAAGCGATTGCGACCTTCCTGCGCGAGTAGAAGCCACCGTCGTCATTCGCTATCTGTCGTTATCCGCTATTCGTCCCTGAAGTAAGGTGTCACGGTCGGTCGGGCTACTCGGAGGATTTAGACGGTTCAAACGACGAGGACGAACTGGAAGACGAGATAGGCGGCGACCGTTGCGATGGCGGGCACGAGGTTCTGCAGCGCGATAACCCGGGCGGTGGTGCCCGGCTCGAAGAGATCGGCGGTGCTCGGGATCTCGTCGGGGCTTTCCTCGCCGATCGGCTCGTGTTCGTGGGGCGGCGGCGTTCCACCCTCGCCGCCGACGGTCGGGGCACCCTCGGCGTCGGCGGCGAGCGCCCCGACCGAGACGTTCGGCGCGTTTCCACCCGCCGCCTCCGAGAGCGTCGCCGTCCTGGTCGCTCGACCCCACCCGAGACCGACGATCGACATTGTCGCGATGACGACGAAACTCACCGGAATTTCGATCCACGACAGGAACGTGACGAGTGTCGCGCTCACCACCGCGACCACCAGCGCGGCGAGCAGTGGCATCTCCGTGAGGTCGTTGCCGACGGTATCCAAGGTTCGCCGGGCGATGGTGAGCGCTCCGAGACCGATCGCCCCTGCGCCGAGCAGGACGCCGACGTTGAGCCCGATCGACCCGTTGCCGACGAGCGGCGCAACGGCGTTCGCGACGTTCGATGCCCCCGCCGAGAACGCCTGGTAGCACGCGATAACGATTACCAGCACGGTCCCGGCGAGCTCCTGCCGGGTCGTATCGGGACCGAGCGTCGGTCGCGGGAGGGTCCCCGAGCGATCGAGCACGAGCAGCGATCCCTCCGTTTGGGTGACGGCGAACCACTCGACCAATCGCGGGTAGAAGTAGCGGCCGATCACGCCGCTGATCCAGAAGGCGACCAGCGGGGAGACGATCCACCAGACGATGATTTCGAGCATCACGGCCTCGTTCAAATTCCCCGAGGCGAGTCCTAAACCGACGATAGCGCCGACCGCAGTCATCGACGTCGAGGCCGGCACCCCGGCGACGTTCGAGAGAAAGAGGGCAAAGCCGACGAAAAAGAGCACGGCAACCGAGGTTTCGAGCGTGAACAGTTCGGGCGGGACGATCCCCTCGCTCAACGTCGTAACGACGTTCCGGCCCACCGTCCAACCGCCCAGCAGTACGAAAACGCTCATGAGCACGCCGGCGCCGAGCTTCGAGACGGCATTGGAGCCCACCGCGGGACCGAAGGCCACTCCGGTGTTCGATCCCCCGATATTGAAGCCGACGAAGACCGCGATGAGGAGTCCAACGACCAATAGCAGCGAGAACGCAGCCATTCGGTTTCGTCCACGGTCGCCGTTGGCTTAAATCGATCTCTTCGATCCCTTTGACCCCCTCGGTCCTCTCGATCGCGGCCGATCGGTGCCGATCGGTGCCGATCGGCGGCCGTCGACCGGCCCACCGACGCGTTTAGTATCCCGCAGGCGTACTGCCGGGCGTGTGCAGGAACTTCGAGGTGATCCCGGCGGTCGACCTACAGGGCGGGCAGGTCGTCCAGTTGGTCGGCGGCGAGCGCGGCAGCGGAACGAAGTACGGCGATCCCGTCGCGGCGGCGAAACGGTGGGTCGAGGCCGGTGCCGAAACGCTCCATATCGTCGACCTCGATGGGGCGTTCGAGGGCGAGCGGATAAATGCCGAGGCCGTCTCACGGGTCTTGGCGGCGACCGACGTCTCGGTACAGTTAGGCGGTGGGATCCGCTCCGCCGCGGACGCGCGTTCGCTGCTCGCACGCGGCGTCGATCGGGTAATCCTGGGCACCGCCGCGATCGAAAACCCGGAAATCGTCGCCGAACTCGCCGATGAGTACCCCGAGAGCGTGGTCGTGAGCCTCGACGCGAAGGCCGGCGAGGTGGTCGTCGCGGGATGGACCGAAGGCACCGAAATCGAGCCCGCGGATGCCGCTCGGGAGTACGAAAAGCGGGGCGCGGCGGCGATCCTCTTTACCGACATAGACGTCGAGGGCCGCCTGGAAGGCGTCGCGACCGACCCCGTTTCGCGCGTGGCGGAGGTGGTCCCGATCCCGGTGATAGCGAGCGGCGGGGTCGCAACGATCGACGATATCAGAGCACTGCGCGAGGCAGGAGCCGACGCAGCCGTCGTCGGCAGCGCGCTCTACGAGGAACGGTTCACGCTCGCGGAGGCCATCGCGGCCGTTAACGACGACTGAAGTTCGCACTCCGAACGCCGAATTTCGAATCCTGAACGCCGAGCGTCGGGACCCGAGCGCCGACTACAGGGCACCGGTTATCGAGCGGTAGGGACTTGTGGCCCCGTCGATACGCTCGGATATGAGCGATCAGCAGGATACGGGAGCGGATCGAGAGGGCGAGCACGAACGGAGCGCAATGGTGACTCGCAAGACCGCAGAAACCGACATCGAGCTCTCGCTTGCGATCGACGGCGGGGGAAACGCCGCGGTCGACACCGGGATCGGCTTCTTCGACCACATGCTCGCCGCCTTCGCGAAACACGGGCTGTTCGACCTCGACGTCGACTGTGAGGGCGACGTGGACATAGACGACCACCACACCGTCGAGGACGTCGCGATCGTCCTGGGCGAAGCGTTCGACGAGGCACTCGGCGGGAAGGAAGGCCTCGTCCGCTTCGCCGACCGAAAAGTGCCCCTCGACGAAGCGGTGGCGTCGGTCGTTCTCGACATGTCTGGCCGCCCGCTGTACCGCTTCGACGGCGCATTCTCACAGGCTTCCGTGGGTGGTTTCACGAGCATCATGGCCACACACTTCGTGCGCTCGCTCGCGACGAACGCCGGGCTGACACTTCACGTCTCGGTCGAAGGGGAAAACGCCCACCACGAGGTAGAAGCGCTGTTCAAAGCGCTCGCCCGCGCGCTCGACGACGCGACGCAGGTCGACGACCGGCGAAGCGACACGCCGAGCACGAAAGGCGAACTATGAGCGCTCACTCCCCGTGTTCGTTCGATGACCGCCTGAGCGTATCACCGTAGTCCGCCGATGTCCGATAGAAGTGATAGAGGAGAACACGAGTCCGAAACGGAATCCGGTTCGGTCGAGGGCGATCCGTTGGACCGACCGCACGACATCGAGGCACTGCGAATCACCTACGAAGGGGCCCGCACCGTGCTCGATGCACAGCTACAACGGATCACCGATATCGACGACAAAGCAGCGACGGTGCTCCGGATCGACAGCCTCTTGCTCGGCCTCTTAGTCACTGCGGCGACGTTGATCACCCGAGTCAGAGGACAGCAACTCGCGGAGTTCGTTAATCCGCTCACCGCTATCGGCATTGGTTTGATCGTCGTCTCGCTTCTCGCAGCGATAGTCACGTACACGATCAGCGAAACCGTATCGGGTGTCGGACCGGACGGTATAGAACGTCGATACACCGAACGGGAGTGGCTCGTCCTGCTGAATCGCAGCGCGGCCGCCTGGATGCGGGAAAACGAACGGGCGAACCGGCGCAACGCGCGAGCGATGAACGCGAGCCCGTACGCGCTCGGTGTCGGCGTCGCCCTCGTCGTTCTCGGAATCGCGCTCTCGACAGTATCGCCGTGAGCTTATATGCTCGAACCCCGAAAGGATAGTATGGCGAGCGAACCGGCCGAATCGAACTCGGAGCGGTCTCGCGACCGAGCGGTAGAGAGCGAACCGCTCCTCGCTGGCCAGGACGTCTTCAACACGTCGTTTCGGCTGTTTGTCAACCGTCGAGAGATCAGCAGGGAAACGGACGAGTGACGATTCCTCGACGGGACGGCCGGCACAAAAAACGAACAGGGAACGGACGACGAACCGACGCTAAGCGGCCGATGAGTGTTCGGGCAGGGGACCGCCGAACCCTGCCAGTCTAACAGGAACGAAGCGAAGACACCGGGGGAGAACGAGAACACGAGCGAAAGCGAATAGTTCGCACGAACGCATCAAAGGAGGCGATCTGCCGGTTTCGTGCGTCCCGCGCTCTACCGCAAGTGACTCACCCGCCCCGTGGGCAACCAGTACGTAGTTCGAGGTCATGTTCGACGAGATAATGGCGAAGTTCGCGGGCAGTCCCGGCCAGCAGGCCGTCATTCGACTACTGCTCGAACGCGGGTTTTCGGTCAGCGAGGCGGGCAGGGTCGTCTCGGGCGGGATCGAGATTCCAAATACACAGATCGCGGGCGAGGTCGGCGTCGATCGCCGCGTCGTCGACTCGACGACCGACGCGGTGCTCGCCGACGACGAACTCAGGCAGATCTTCCGGAACATCTCGGCGATCCCGAGCCTGATGAGCCTCGCACCGGTACTCGACCTCACGGTACTAACCGTCGAAGTCGCTAACGCCGGCCGAACGGGTATCGTCGCCGCGATCACGAGCACGATTGCCGACCACGGCGTCTCGATCCGCCAGACGGTGAGCGACGATCCCGAGTTCACCGACGAACCCCGGCTGTACGTCGTCACTGACGCCGACCTCCCCGGCGACCTCATCAATGAGATCCGCTCGTTCGAGTTCGTCCGGAAGATCGAGCTTCAATAAGCGCACGCACCTTTTTTGACCTCGGGTTTCCTCGCTCGCGTGGTTCAAAAGGCGCTTCGCGCCTTTTGTCATTGCGGGAAATCGACGATTTCCCGCTTGCAG
>PXRY01000044.1:40883-65660 GCA_003022925.1 Halobacteriales archaeon QS_8_65_32
TTAAAAAGCCGCTCACTCGTGCCTGACGGCACTCGCTCGCGGGAACCGATCGCCGTAGGCGATCGGATACTAGTCCGGCCGCACCGTACCGCACGGCAGGGCCGACCTCGTCACCGCAAGGCGATTATCACCCGCGGCCGAACAGCGTCACAGGATGGCCGACGGTTACGAGACGTACCGGACGGTTGACGAGGAGGCCAATGCCTCGTTCGTCGTCCGAAGCTCGGAGTTCGTCGGTCATGTCGCGCCCGCCGAGTCAGTCGACGCGGCCGAAGCGTTCGTCGAACGGGTAGGCGAGGAGTACGACAACGCGACCCACAATGTGCCAGCTTACCGAGTGCGTAGGGGCGACTCGACGCACGGAGGCGGAATGGTACGTGAGTATTCCAATGACGACGGCGAGCCGTCCGGTAGCGCCGGCAAGCCGGCGTTGAACGTTCTCCAGGGACGGGAGCTGGAAAACGTCGTCTGTGTCGTTACCCGCTACTACGGCGGGACGAACCTCGGCACCGGCGGACTCGCCCGGGCGTACGGGCGGACAGCGAAGAACGCGATCGACGCCGCCGGCGTGGCCGAACGGTGACCACACGAGCGAGTGACGGTCATCGTCGCGTACGACGACTCGGGAACGGTGCGCTCGATCTTGGAGAGCGAGGGCGTCGCTTTCGACGCGACGTACGAGAGTGAGGTCGACTTCGACGTGCACGTCCCGACGGTGAACGCAGCGGCGCTTCGCGACCGGCTCCGAAGCGCGACGAGCGGGCGCGCGCGAATCGAATAGCCGGCAACCGTGGCCACTGCTCGACCGCTTACCGCCTCGAGTTGTTGCAAGTGCAAGTCGAACGCTTATATCTGTGAACGATAGTTGTAGATCTGTCATGCCCGCCGACCACGCTTGCGAACGATGTCATCGCGACGACGTCGAGGGGTTCGTCGATATCGCCTCGACGCCGATGCGACGGGTCGTCCGCAGCGACCCGTTCCCCGAGGTGGACGTCACCGAAGCTGTGCTGGTCTGTGAGGAGTGTGCGGAGGACTTCGGCGCGCGGGCAAAGCCCGTTCCCCCGACCGAGTTCGTCGCCGACGGGGATCGAACAACCGGCTGAGAACGGACGACCGGCGGTCAACGTCGCGTGCAGCCGTCGGTCTGTCCCATTCCTTCCGCCCCGTCCTGGCTCCCAGTCCGTCCCGATCCCTCCGATTCGTTTCGTCGGTCACATTTCCTGCATCGACGACGGTATCCGTACCGGTATCGACGTCAACATCAGCATCGAACGGTTCTCATCGCCTTTCGTTGGAGTTTCTCGGTTCACACCGGTACGCTTTGGTATCCCGGGGCCGTTTCTCAACGGAGAGATGGCTACGACACACGCGAACGGGGCGGCGATGCACTACGAACTCACAGGAACCGGGCTGCCGATCGTCTTCGTCCACGGCGGGTGGACGAGCGCCGACATGTGGGCCCCGCAGGTCGAGCGCTTCGCCGAGGAGTATCGGGTGCTCACGTACGACGTCCGCGGGCACGGCCGGACCGGCGGCTCCGCCGAGCCGACGTATTCGATCGAGCGGTTCGTTGCCGATCTGCGGGCGCTGATCGAGGACTGTTCGCTCGATTCGCCCGTAATCTGCGGGCTCTCGCTCGGCGGGATGATCGCTCAGACGTACGCGAACCGGTATCCGGGGGACGTACGCGGGCTCGTTCTCGCCGGGACGATGGAGTCGTTCCCACCCCTGCCGATATCCCGGCTCCAACAGGAAACGCTGTTTCCCCGGCTGGCATTGTACCCGTGGATGCACGCCGTCGGCGCCCGGTCGTCCTTCCGGCTCCTCTTGAACGCCATTCGGGTCGCACAGAGCGGGCGACCGTGGCTCGCGCTCGACGAGGACGTCAGGCGATACGCGAGAAGGGAAGTCCGTCGGATCGAAACGAGCGAGTTCGTCAAGGTCTTCGACGCGATGTACGAGTTCGACTCGCGCGGGGAGCGCTCGATCACGGCTCCGACGCTCGTCCTCACTGGCGATCACGAGGCGGCCCCCGTCGTTACCCAGAGCGATCGGTTGGCCGAACGGATCGAGAACGCGATGAGGGTAACGATCCCCGACGCAGGGCACCTCTCGAACCTCGACAACTCCGAGGCGTTCGACGAGGCACTGGGTCGCTTTCTTACCGATCGCTGAGGACCCGGGACGATTCGATCGGTCGTCGGGCCTCTTCGGGTCGATACTGACGACGGCGGCGTTCTTCGGTGGATTCGCCCGCTGGCGCGGACGGCGCTCGCGTCGTGCGGTCCCGTTCGCACTCGGCGTTACGCCGACGGACAGACGAGCGACACGTCGACATCGTATCGATCCGCGTGCTGTGCGTCGCGGCCGTCGGTGCTCGCCGTCACCACGGCCGACGTACCGGCCGCAAGGGTCCCGGAAAGCGTATCGCCGCCGCTTTTGGTGTAGAGTCCAGTAGAGGTGGCCTGCTCGAACGACACGTCGAGTTCGTACTCTATCGGTCCGTTTGCACTGTTACGGAGCCGAAGTCGTATCTCCGGAACCGAACCCTCGCGGAACTGTGCGCTCTCCTCGGCGATCCGAAAGGCGCTCGCACACGGCGCTCCCTCGTCGGTGTCTACGCTCGGCGCATCAGCCTCGACCTCGCTCGCTCCGGTACAGCCGGCAATGCCACAAGACATCACGGTCGCGAGGCCAGCTACGTACTGCCGTCGTCGCACCCGACGCTGCTCGCACATATTACTCATCGGTGCCGCGCGCACATTACGCTGTCCGCCCTGCAAGACGAGTACGGTACCGAATAGAGTCCTCGAACCGGTGGCGACCGGAGGAGGCCTGCCACGATCGAGCGGATTTCCGGTGACGGCCGGTCGGACGCCGGTTGACCTCGGGCAACAGTCCTGAACCGGTCGGGCGCTGTTCAGCCCCGGGCAACAGTCCCGATCGCGTACGTATCGTCCGTCCAGCGGAGACTCGACGTCCCTCGGTTCGGTAGCGACACTACTCGTAAACCGATCGTGGGAGCGAGCCCTCACAGGATGGAAGACGGCCTGAAGAACGAGTTGATCCCTCCGGTCGGCTAGTAACCATACCGGTCAGTCGGTCGAGAGTTCCTCGGCTTCGATGTCGCCGGGTTCCGCTCGTTGGGTCGCTTCCTCGGCTTCGACGTTACCGCCGTCGCTGCCGTCTTCGTCCTCGTCCTCTTTGGGGAGGCGGGTGAGGCGTGCTTTCATAATACGAGTGTTTTCGACCTGCTCGACAGTGATCCGAACGTTCTCGTAGGCGATCTCCTCGCCTTCGACGACGAGTCGGCCCGCTCGATTGAAGATGAAGCCCGCGATCGTCTCGAACTCCTCGCCTTCCGGCAGGTTGATGTCGAGCGCCTCGTTTACCTCGTCGATATTGACCTCCCCGCGCACGAGGACCGTATCGTCGGCGACGCGTTCGATCGGTTCGTCCTCGCCGCCTTCTAAGATTTCGCCGACGATCTCCTCGGTGAGGTCTTCGACGGTCACCATCCCCTCGGTGGTGCCGAACTCGTCGATCACGATCACCATGTGCATCCGCTCGCGGCGCATCTCCGCGAAGAGTTCGTCGACGTTCTTCGATTCCGGAACGTGAAGGATCGGCTCGATGAGATCGTCGAGTTCGAGGACCGCTCCGCCCGCCCCGTAATCCCGGTCCCGCACGAGGTCGCGCAGGTGTACGACGCCGATGACGTTGTCGAGGCTGCCTTCATAGACGGGCAGGCGGGCGTGGCCGCTTTGGACGCAGGTCTCGATGGCCGCTTCGATGTCGGCGTCGGTAGTGATGCCGGTCACGTCGAGTCGGGGGGTCATTACCTCCTTTGCGATCGTGTTCGTGAATCGGAAGATGCGCTGGAGCATCTCGCGTTCCTCGGCGTCGATGACGCCTTCTCGCTCGCCGGTCTGGATGATGTCGCGGATCTCGTCGCGGGTCACGTACGACGTCTCGATCGCCGCCCGGCCGCCCGTGATGCGGTTGACCTGCCGGGTGAGGTAATCGAACGTGACGATCAACGGGAGGAGAACGTACTCGGAGACCTTGAGCGGGCGGGCGATGGTGAGCGCCCAGGATTCGGTGTTCTCGACGGCGTAGGACTTGGGGGCGCTCTCGCCGAACAGGAGCACGAGGGCTGTAATGCCAAGGGTCGCAACCGCGACCGCCGCCCCGCCACCGAGATAGAAGCTCAATAGTCCAGTGGCGATCGAGGACATGGCGATGTTGACGATATTGTTTCCGACGAGGATCGTCACGAGCAGCCGGTGGGGGTCGCTCTTGAGGTCTGCGAGGGTGTCCGCGCCTGCGACGCCCTCCTCGACGATCTTTTCGAGCCGGTGGGGCGCGAGCGAGAACATTGCGATCTCGGATGAGGAAAAGAAGGCCGACAGCGCGACCAGGAGGACGATGACGACCACGCCGACCGTGACGAACAACACCTGACTCACGGCGATCGGACCCACCTCGACCGCTGCGGGCACCGGCGTTGCCGCCACGACCTCCAAGAGAACCCGTGCGGTCACAGCTGTGGCCGCGAACACGTCGATAGACATCAACGAACCGTGTTGCGGGCCGGCGGAATTAAGCGTTGTGACGGATCTCAACCCGTCGTCATCGGTTGCGATCGGCGCTCGCGACCGGAGTTTCGCGCACTCCGTCGGTTCGTGTTCGCCGATCGCTCGATCCGCGATTGCCGCTCGGACGAACGAAGCGCTTACCCGCTTCTCGCTTCTACGGAGAATCATGGCAACAACCGATGCGGCGATCACGCTGTACCGGCTCCAGGCTTGTCCGTTCTGTGAGCGCGTCGTCAGAAAGCTCGACGAGTACGATCTGGACTATCGCTCGCGGTTCGTCGAACCGATGCACTCCGATCGCGACATCGTAAAACGCATCAGCGGCAAGCGGACGGTGCCGGCGATCGTCGACGAGAACACCGGCGTTACGATGTCCGAAAGCGCGAACATCGTCTCGTACCTCCGAGACACCTACGGTACCGAGCACGCCAGCGCCGGCACGCGGGCCGAGGCCGAGTAGATGTCCGGTATCGACTTCGAGGTCGTCGAACTCGGCGACGCCGACGCCGTCGAAGTCGGCGAGCGAGCGCCCGACTTCACCCGTCCGCTCGTGGACGACGAGTTCTGGGAGGACGTCTCGCTGTCGGACCTCGTCGCGGAGGGCCCGGTCGTCCTCGTGTTCACGACGATGGACGGGGCCTTTCCCTCGACATATATGTGGAACGCGATCCGCGATCGGGGCTGGGGTACCGAGGGCGGGCCGGCCGCCGAGGCCACCGTGGTCGGGCTTTCGATCTCGACGCCCTACGAGCACAAGACCCTCGTCAGGGAGCGGGGAATGGACTACCGGCTCTTTGCCGATCCGAGCAACGCGGTCGCCGAGTCCTACGGCATCGTCAACGACCTGGACGGCATGGAAGGGGTCACAGAACCCCGGCCGGCGGTCTTCGCGATCGATTCGAATCAGGTGGTCCAATACGCCTGGTTCGCGAGCGAGTGGCCCGACTTCCCCGACTACGACGAGGTCGAAGCCGCGCTCGAAGACCTCTGATCGGCTCCCCGCCGGGACGCCGCTGACCGATAACTACACCCGTTTCGATTCCGACACCGATGACTGACGGCACCGATCCCGACCACGATCCCGATTCCGACGCCAGTGTTGACGCCGATACCAGGATTGGCGTCGATGTCGGTACCGATAGCGACGACGACTACCGGGACCTCGATCGGGCGACGGCCGCCGTCGATCGCGGCGAGGCAGTGGCTTATCCCACCGAGACGGTCTACGGCCTCGGGGCGAACGCGCTCGACGCCGACGCCGTCGAAGGGGTCTTTTCGCTCAAAGGTCGCTCACGGAACGAGCCGATCTCGCTCGCCGTTTCGGGCATCGAGGAGGTAGACGAGTACGCCCGGCCGACCGACCGCGAGCGACGATTCTTGGACGCCTTCCTGCCGGGGCCGGTTACCGTGCTCGTCGAAACTCGATCTATCGTTCCCGACGTTCTGACTGCCGGCCGCGAGCGCGTCGGGATCCGCGTGCCCGACCACGACGTAGCGCGGGCGCTGTGTCGCCGCTGTGGCCCGGTAACCGCGACGAGCGCGAATCGCAGCGGCGAACCGAACGCTCGGACGGTGAGTGAACTCGATTCCCGAATACGCGACGGGGTCGCCGCCGTGCTCGACGGCGGCCGGACGCCGGGGACCGAAAGTACCGTCGTCGACGTGGGGGAAAGCGAGATCGTCCGGCGCGGAGCGGGCGTTAAGGAGATCGAGGCGTGGCTGGCCGAGTTCTGATCGGCCGTAGCGGCGCTCCGATTTCAACCTAAGCCCAGCAGCGAGCGCAGCGACCGGGTCTCGACGCCACACTCGCTTCGGTACTCGCAGGGCTTACATTTGGCATCGTTGTCGACGCGGGCCGGCGGGCCGTCGATGGCTTCGATAGCGTCGATCGCCTCGCGGTACATTGCCTTTCGCCGGGTGGTAAGTTTCACTTCGCGGACGATGCCGTGGGCCGCATACTCGACGAACGCACGCTCGACGGGGGTTTCGCGTTCCCACGAGAGAGCTTTGGCCGCTGCGACCGCGCGCACCGAGTGCGGTTGCCAGACGCCCCGTTCGGGCGGTGCGCCAGTGAACACGAGCGAGGGCGTCGGTTCGTTGAGGGCAAGCAGTTTATGTGCGATCCCGCGACAGTCCTTCCCTTCGAGCAACACGTCGCGTTCGGCCGGGTGACAGAGCGCCCCCCAGGCGTCGAGGCGTTCGCTCGCACACGAGAGGTTCGTCCGGTACTGGGTCGGCGTCACGTCGATCGGACGGGCGGCGAGGGGGTCGGCGTCGTCGAACGGAGCGAGGAACTCGGGGTACCGGAAGGCTAGCTCGCGGCGCGCTTCGATCTCGGGCGGGGGTTCGCGGTCGGTGCCGTGCTGGCGGTGGTAGTAGAGTTGGCGCGGACAGTACGCGGCCGTCCCGAGGTCGCTGAACGCGTGAACCGACATGCGAGGGGCTGGCAGCGACCTGTGATTTAAACTCTCGCGTGGTTGGTCCGGGAGCGTTCAGTCGGTGACGCCATCGGTTCCCTCGTCGACTGAACAGCGGGCCGCTCGACTCCGAGCGCTTTAAATCACGGCTCGGAGCGGCGGTCCTTTCGGTACGATCGGACTACTCGGTTCACCCTGCCGATTCAGTAATAACATTTAATTAGAGCCGGCCACCAGTGGCTATTGGTAGAAACTATGTCGGTGCCCGAGACGCGCTTCGACGGCCGAGCGAGCGAGATCGTCCGGGCAATAGCAGAGCGCCGGCCGACAATCACCCTCGCGGACCTGGTCCTATTGGTGATTCCCTCGCTGCTCGCGGCCGGGGTGGTCGCGGCGTGGCTATCGGCGCTGTCGGTCCACGGCGCGCTCTTTGTTGCCTGCCTACCGGCGCTCGTGACGCTGGGGTACGCGCTGTTTTACGACCCGCCGGCCGCGACCGATCGCTCGAACCGGAACTAATCGGAGCGAGACGAACGCGGCCGCCGCGCGTCCGGGGCACTCCGGTCTCCGTCCGGTCGAACCCAGAACGGATCTCCGTCCGGGACCGTCCGTAGCAGCGTACGTCACGTCACTGAATACCGTTCGTTCGTAACCGAGGCCTCGACTGGTCGGGGGAGCTTCACCGATCGGAAGGGGCTTCGCCGAATCGCATCGTTCCCGCTCTTTGTGAGACACCTCCGGGACGAACGGACACGCTTAGGTTCGCTCGGGCGTCCAGAGGGGTCATGACGCGAACGGTGCGTGATATCCGCTCGAAGGCGGGCGAGCGGCCGATCACGATGCTTACGGCCTACGACGCGCCGACCGCCGCGATCTGTGAGGCGGCCGGGGTCGACCTTCTACTGGTAGGCGACAGCGTCGGCAACACCTCGCTCGGCTACGACTCGACGCTGCCGGTCACCGTCGAGGAGATCGCGAGCCGAACCGGCGCAGTGAGCCGAGCGACCGACGAGGCCCTCGTCGTCTCGGATCTGCCCTTTCTTTCCGTCGGTATCGAGACCGCAGCAAGCGTTCGCAATGCCGGGCGCATGCTAAAGGAAGAAGGGGCAAACGCCGTCAAAGTCGAGAGTGGCCCTCATACCGTGGAACTCACCGACCGGCTCACCGATCTCGGGATCCCGGTGATGGCCCATCTCGGGCTCACCCCACAGCGCGTCAACGAAGTGGGCTACGCACAGCAGGGAACGGACGAGGAGGCGGCCGCCGGGATCCGCTCGCTCGCTCGCGAACACGAACGGGCCGGGGCCTTCTCGCTCGTGCTCGAACACGTTCCCGCGGACCTCGCGCGCGAACTGACGGACGAGCTCTCGATCCCCACGATCGGTATCGGTGCCGGTCCGCACACCGACGGCCAGGTGCTCGTCGTCGACGACGCGATCGGCCTCTCCGAGCGCCCGCCGCCGTTCGCGAGAAGCTTCGGGGACGTCCGCGGGGAGATGCAGGAGGCGATCGCGGGCTTCAAGCGAGGCGTCGAGGACGGGTCGTTCCCCGACGACGGAGCGGGCGACGGAGACGCTGGAGACCGAGGGACCGAGGACGGAGGTACCGAAGACGGAGACCCCGACAACGGAGAGGACAGGGACGGAGATCCCGGTGACGACGCCGTTCAGTGATGGCGAGCGGGACGACGCCGTTCAGCGGTGGACGATCGCGACGTCACAATCGAGGTCGTCGAGACGCTCGAACGTCGGCGGGGAGAGCAGCCGCGAGGCGGCGCTGCGGTCGGAACTCGCCCCGACGACGACCAAGTCGTACTCGGGCGCACACGAACGGAGGAACTCCTCGATCGGTCTCCGGGCGACGCGGGTCTCTACGTCCCCGCGGCAGGTCTCGACGAGGTCGGCGAGCATTCGTTCGGCCGCGCGGCGATCGCCCTTCTCGCCGACACAGTGAGAGACGCTCACCGAACAGCCAGTCCCGGCGAGCCGTTCGGCGAAGTCGATCATGGTGTGTGAGATCGAACTCGGCTCCCGGACCGGAACCATGATGCGGTTCCACTCGGTGCGACCCTCGACCGACCGGTGGATGAGCGCGTCGATGTCATTGTCGAACAGGCCGGTAACGAACCCCGAGACGTCGCCGTCGTCGGCTTCGTACGGTGCGACGATCAGGTCACAGTTCTCCGTGCGGGCCGTCTCGATCGCCGGCTGTGCCTGCTCGTCGTCGCTGGCGACGACGGCGACCTCACAGGGCACCCCGATCTCGCGTTCGATCCGGGCGGCACACCGTTCGAGCCCTCCTGCGGCCTCGGCGGCGACGTGGCCCTCGGCACGCTCGCGAAGCGACGGGTTGCCCTCCCGGTCACGTTCGAGCGCGTTCGCGATCGTTTCCTCGTCGATCGTCCCTTCCCCGTCGTCGGTATCGACGTTACCGGTGCTATCGGCGTCGTCGCCGATGGCACTCGTGTTTCCGGTGTTGTTCCCCTCGTCGAAGCCGGCGTCTCGGTCGTCCGACGACCGGTCGGCGTCCGCGCCGGTCGTTGCAGGGCCACCGTCGGTCGTCAGGTCGGCGGCCGCGCGCTGCCCGTTCCCACTGAGGACGTCGCGTTTGGCGCTCGCGACGTCCTCGTCGCCGACCACGTCGAGCAGGACGACCTTGCCCGCCTCGTGGGCTGCGGCGAGGCGCGCACCGAGCACGGCCGTTGCGATCCGGTACTCGCCGCGCATCGGGACGAGTACGTGGTCGTCGCCCTTCGTCGACCGGTAGAGATATTCGCCGCGCTGTTCGTAGACCTGCCGTCGCCAGATCGAAAAGACCCCGGCGACGACGGCGCTCGATACGACGACGCTCGCGACGTAGACGAGCTGGGAGGTCCCGACGACGAGGATCAGCAACGCCGTCGAGAAGGCCATCGGGTGTTCGGCGTCGAGCGCCCAGGTCACGACGCCGGTGAGAAAGACCCCGAAGGCCGCCGCCCCGGCGTGAGCGGTGTAAGGCCCGGCCGGGACGGCGTACGTGTGCTCCGTTAGCCACAGTGCGAACCACCCACACAGCGCCCCGGCGGTCATCCCCGCGACGAACCTGGTGGGATCGGCGTACCGGCCTTCCGGCTCGGCGAACAGCGTGTAGGTCCCCGACGCCAGCGGCGGGAACAACAAGAACGGGAGGACGTCGACCCGGTTGAAGACGTACGTGACGAGCCCGATCAACAGCGGGACGAACACCACCACTGAGAGGTGAAGCAGATTGGACGTGTGTTCGAGCCACTCACGGAAGTCGCCCATTTCCCGGCGCTCTACCGCCCGTGCGCGAGCGATCAGTGCATGGAGTCGTGAGCGCGACGCGTCCATCTACACAAATGGTCGTCGAGCAGCGGTAAAAACCCGTTCTTAGCTATACGAACCCGCGACGGCCGCGACGGGTAACCGCCGTACGGCAAGCGACGGACCGATGATCGATCACGGGCCCGCGGCTGACGGTTCGCCGACTGTCGAACGGCGGTCGGGGGACGGTCAATCGGTGACGACCGTGGGTCGCCGGTCGGTTGGCTCACAGCTCCGTCGTCGCGTCGAGCGTAATGACGATCGCCCGTTCGACGTTGTCTTTAGCCTTTGCGGGCAGTTCCTCGGCGTCGGTTTCGCCCTTCTGAGTTCCCTCGACCAAGTTGCCGTCGACGGTGCAGATCGCGCCCGCCCGCAGGCCCTTCCGGCGGGCGAGCGCGAAGATCGCCGCCGCCTCCATCTCGACACAGAGCAAGTTGGCCTCCTCCCAGGCGTCGACGACGGCCCCAGTTTCGGCGTAAAAGGCGTCGTCGGTCGCGATCGGTCCGACGTGGACGTCCTCGCCGCGCGCACGAGCCTTCTCGACTAACGCCGTACACGCAGCGAAATCCGCCACCGCGGGGATCGACGTTGCCTCGTAACGCCCGGTCGTCCCCTCGTCCTTCGCGGCGGCGGTCGCGATCACCATGTCGCCGATCTCGATTCCTCGTTGGAGAGCGCCGGTCGTCCCCACCCGGAGGAAGGCTTCGACACCGATTCTCGACAGTTCCTCGACGGCGATCGCGGCCGACGGTGCGCCGATGCCCGTCGAACAGATCGTGACCGGCCGGTCCCCGTAAGCGGCGTTCACGAGCTTGTACTCGCGGTTCTCGGCGATCGTCTCGGCTCCCTCGCACTGGGCGGCGATGCGATCGACCCGGCCGGGATCGCCCGGCAACAGTGCAACGTCGTGAACGTCGCCGGGTTCGGCGAGTAGGTGTGGCTGTTTGGCCATGAGGAGCGTCTCACGCGGAGGAACGAAAACCCACCCGTTCGGTCCGCGAGCGAAGCGGTCGCCCAGTCGGCGATCCAAGCGGTCGACGGTCGGCCGACCGAGCGGCCGATCGATCGAGCGAGCGCACGCGAGAACAGGGAGCCGCCGGGTTCGTTTCGGCTCCGTTTGATCCCTAATTTTCGATACGATTACGAACGGTTTTTATTCCATTAACTCGAACCCAGAGGCGATGGGACCGCGCGCGTCGGTCACGCTTCGCTTGTGTCTCGTCTGTTTGGTGGCCGCGTCCATCGCCGTCGGTCCAGCCATCGCCGCGGACCCGGCCGTCACGGCGTCGGGAACGGCTACCGGAACCGATCGAGAGGCGGTCGGGCCGGGACCGGGGTTGGAGTCAGCGATCGAAGCTGTGACGGCCGAGACTTCGACGGCTACGTCGGTTCCGACGGCCGGATCGTCCGGGGTTGCCGGCGTCGGGACTCGCCCGGCACAGACCGCCGCCCCCGAGTCGACGCCGGAGGTCTCGCTTTCGGTCTCGCGCGTCTCGGGAACCGATCTCGAACTCACCGCGACGTTCGACGTACCCGCTGCGATCGAGGACTTCCGGGTGATCGCCGGCACGGTTGACGTCCGCGAGGCGGAGGGGTTCTCCGAGTGTGGTTCGAACCGGCTCTGCTGGGACGGGTCGGCCGACGAACCGACGCTCACGGTGCGCCACGACCTGACGGCGTATGCGGGGACCGATACCGGGATCGTCAACGATTCGGCGGTGTTCGTCCCGGCCCCGCGGATCTACACGGTCTGGCGCACCGACGACGGCCGGCGGACAGCTCCGCTGTTCGCGAAAGCCGAGTACGCCGCCTACGACGTCGTGAGCGAGCGCACCGTTATCGGGAACGCGACGCTGTTTCACGGCCCCCACGCCGAGTACGAGCGGACGGTCGCGGGCGGGACGGGAGAGATGGGAACGACCGTTCGGCTGATCGTTCCCGAGGGCGTCCGCCTAGGACCCTCGCGCGAGCGGCTGTTCGACGCGTTCGACGGGGCGGCAGAGACCCTCGATGTCGGCGGCGTCATCCGAGAGGTGATCGCCGTCGCACTCGGCAATACGCCACAAGCAACCGAGTACGGCCTCGCGGGCGCGACGGTCGGTAACACCTTCTGGGCGCGCGCGGGCGGATCGCTGTCGAGCACGCACAACGTCTGGCTCCACGAGTACGTCCATACGCGCCAACGCTTCGCCGATCGCGACCGGGAGATGGAGTGGTTCGTTGAGGCCTCGGCCGAGTACTACGCTGCCCGGCTCGCCTACGAACTCGGGTTGGTGGGCGACCTCGAGTACGAATGGGAGATGAAATCCCGCCGGGCGAGCGCGAGCGACAGCACGCTCGCCGACCCGGCGACCTGGAGCCGGCCGGCCGTCCCCTACCGGAAGGGCGCGCTCACCCTCGCGGCGCTCGACGCCGAGATCAGGAACCGGACCGACGGCGAACGCACCTTAGAAGACGTCTTCGGGCAGCTCAACCGGGCTGACCGGACCCTCACCTACGAGCTGTTCGCGAACACCGTCGTTTCGGTGAGCGGCGATCCCGCGATGCGCGAGTGGCTCGATCGGTACGTCAGGGGCGGGGCGACCCCGCGCTACGAGCCCCGTGATCCAAGGAGTCGGCTGCCGAACCCGCCGCGACTGGACGACGTCGCCGCGTTGGTGCCGACGAGCCCGCTCGGCTTCGGGGTCGCGGCGGTTGGCCTGATGGCCGCGTCGATGGTCGCGTTGAGCGCGCTCTCACTGCTCGGCCGGTCGCTCGGGCGACTCGTCGCGGCGATCGTCGGCGTGACGGGACGGCTCGCGGACCTCCTCTCGGGACGAGAGCCGTGACGGCGGCGAGGCGGCAGCGCCCTCGTGTCTTAGAAGTCGGTGGGGATGGGATTCGAACCCATGCGGCCGTTCGGCCACCTGCTTTCAAGGCAGGCGCATTAGTCCACTCTGCCACCCCACCGCGTTCGTTCGTACCGGGGCACGCGTCTAAGACCTGTCGGATACTGCCGTCACCGCCACTGCCACCGTCGTGTCGCCGTTTGCCGTCCGGCACTGCCAGCGCCTGATACGGGCCGAGCGAACCCGCCCGCGCCGACCGACAGTCGCCGCTACTCGCGAACCAGTCGGCGATCGCCGTCGTGTTCTTCGACCGCGAGGCCCAGATCGGCGATACACGCTGCGGTGTGGGCCGGAACGATGCGTCCGGCCCGTTCGCGCGCACGGCACAGCGTAACTGCGTTCAGCAGGCCGGCGGGCGTATCGAGCGTCGGGGACATCGGAAGGAAGTCGATCTCGAGGTCGGCGGCGAGCGCCCGGTCGGTGAGCGTCTCGACTTCCGGGGGGGCGTAGGCGTCGGCGAAATCGATCGGCTCGGTGAAACCGGCGTAGTAGACCGCCCCACCGAGGCCGGGTCCGAGAACGACCTCGCTGCCCCGGAGTTTCATCGCCGCGCTGTCGATCCCCGTGCGGTCCAGAAACGCGGCCGATCCCGGGACGATCGCGACCGACTCGACGCCCTCCTGTGCGAGCAGGTGCGTCGCGGTGTTCCCCGCCCGCCCGGCGAACGTCTCTCCGACCTGGACCTCGTAGCGCGCTTCCTCCGGCGTGGATAGCGCCGCATGCGCTACCGTCCGTACCTCCGCTTCGGCTGTCAAGTCTCCGTTCTCGCCTTCGTTCGTGTTTTCGTCCGTGCTCCCGCCTCCGTCTCTCCCGCTGTCGTCCGCGTCTGTGTCCCCGCTCCTGCGGTGTGGTTCGGGAAGGGACTCCTCGGGATGGTAGTTGACGAGTAACTCCCCGCCGCTCGCCTCAGCGGCCCGGAGGACGTCCGAGAGCGCCGCGGTGTACAGTCGCGCGGCGTCAGCGGTCGAGAGCGGCGTCGCTTCGACGAGCGCGGGAAAAACGAGTCCTTCGCGGGGCGGATCGGCGAGCACGGCGACGGTCGTCATGACTCTCCTCGACGCGGGCCCCGTTTCAACGTCCCGTTCCGTGCTCGCTCTCGGCCGGTCGCACCCCGCATCGAGACCGCCCCCGCGACCGGCCATACGAGTCATTCGACGCGTTTTACCCCGCTGCGTGCTCCCGGTCGGATATGCGATGGTCGAGGGTCGTCTCGGCGGCGATCGCCGTGGCGCTCGTGTTCGTGTCGATCGAGGTGTTCGTCGATGTGCTATTGAACGGCTTTTCCCGACCGGCGATCCTGGTCGTTCTCGGCGTTCTCGCCGCGAGCGTGCTCGTCGTGATCTCGCTCGCGACCCGTCGGGGTGGCTCTTCGTCGACTCCGTACTGGTAAGCCGAGCGATCGAGCGCCCCACGACTCCCCGATCTCACGACTACGATCCCGGTGTTCTGTCGATGTCTCCCGCTCGTCGGTGGTTTCCCGTGCGCCGGCGCCTCGCGTTCGCCGCGTCGTGTCCCAGGTTCCGGCGACGGTCGAACCTCACTGACGATCTCACTCCTCGACGACGAGGTGATCGCCGACCGCGACGGCCGCCGCCGCTCCCGTCGGAAACTCGATAACGGTGTCGGCGCGGGCCGCGCCGCGCCCGGTCCAGGCCGACAGGCACTCCACGCGTTCGACGCGCTCCCCCCGGAGCCAGACGGCGTCGATCGGGAACGGAACACAGACCATGTGGAGCCGTCGGTTCGCCACCCGATCGAATCCGAAGACGAGGGCGTAGTCCTCGGGGACCGACCGGCGGAACATGAGCCCTCGACCTTTTGCGAACCACGACTCCACCCGCTCGACGCGATCGGCAAGCGTCCGTGAGGTCCCGTCCGATCGATGAACGATGCGCATCGTATAATACGTTTATTTTCGATCGAAAATAACTTCGCGTCCGATGATTTTTCCAGGTTCCTCGTAAGCAGGTTCGGCGTTCGGCGGATCCGAAAACCGCGTACTTGGCGAATCTAAGAATCCGAAGGACGAAACGAAACGGAATCCGGCGTTCGGTTCGCGGTCGAGACGTTCAGTCCCGACCGCGGGCGACCGTCACGGCACTGAGGATCGCGAGCAGGGCGGCTAAGAGGCTGAATCCGGGGCCGTCGACGGCGGTCCGTTCGGCTCCGTCGCCCGGCGCACTCGTGCTCGTCTCGTTCGTTTCGCCGGTAGTGGTCCCGCCCTCGTCGTCCGTCGAATCGGCGTCGTCGCCGGTCGTTTCGCTCCCGCCGGTCGTCGCGGTCGCGTCGTCTTCCGATGCAGTCGTCGTGGTTCCGTCGCTTCCGGACGACGAGTCGCCTGCGTCGTTCGTTTTGTCCGTTTCATCCGTTCCGTCCGTGGCAGCCCCGCCTTCCTCGGTGGCCGTCTCGCTACCGTCGCCGTCGCTATCCCCGGACGATTCGGTCGTCGTCCCGTCGGCCGTGTCACCGCTACCGGCCGTCTCCCCGACGTCCATGGACGTCCCGGTCGCCGCGGCCTCGTCGTCGTCCGACGGACTCGATTCGCCGTCGGTCGTCTCCGGGTCGTCGTCGGTCGTTTCTGGACCATCGGTGGTGGGAGCGGCGGTGCCGGGAGCGGTAGTAGTGCTATCGGCCGGCGTTCCGGTACCCGCCTCCTCCGCTCCGTCGTCCCCGTCGCTCGCGTCGACAACGGCGAGGTCGTACTCGCCGTTCACGTCGCCGGTGTTGTTCGCCGGGATCGAGACGACGAACGAGTACGTCCCGTCCTGCTCGGCGGTCGTCGCGCCGACGATCCGCGTCCGGCCGAGTTCGCCCTCCTCGTACCCGCCAGGAAAGAGGACCTCCTCGGCGGCGATTCGCTCGCCGTCCGGTCCGTTGACGGTCACGACCGCTTGGGCCGTCCCGTTCGCTTCGACGGCAAACGCCTCGCCTTCGTCCAGGGAGACGGTATAGACGTCCTCGTCCCCGACCACGATCGTTCCCTGCTCCCGTTCGCCGAGGTCGATGCCGGTCGCGTCCTCGATGCTATCGTCCGGTTCGTTCCCGTCGGGTTCGGTCACCGAACCCCCGATTCCGTACTCCGCGCCGGGGTTGCCCTCGATCTTCAGGTAGTACGTTCCGGCGTCCGTCGCGTTCGCCCGGAGCGTGTACTCCCGACCTGTGAACGTGTCCGTGTCGGGAATAACGTCGAGAACGGTCCCGTTTCGATCGATCATCGCTACCCGGCCGACGCCCCCGGAGGCGCTACGACTGAGTTGGACCTGTGATTCTTCGGTCAGGGAGACGGCGTAGACGTCCGCCGTCCCGTCGTCGCCGATTTCCCCCTCGATCCCGCCGAGCGAGTCGACCGTCGTCGCGTTGTCGTAGGGTGTCGACCTGTCGTTGCCCGACTCGCCCTCGTCCGATTCGTCGTTCTCCGTTCCATCGTCCGAACCACTGTCGTTCGATCCATTGTCGTTCGACTCGTCGTTATCCGATCCGTCCACGCTCGCCAGTTCGATCGCGTACTCGCTGTTGACGTTTCCGATGGCGTTGTCCGAAATCGAGAGTTCGAGGTAGTACGTCCCGCCGTCCTCGGCGGTCACGGTCGTCACCGGCCGGCCGGCGTCCCTCTCCGAGCGCGAGGGCACCTCGACCGATTCGATTGTCGCGCCGCCGGGCCCGTAGACGGTCAGTTCGCTCGCCGCAGTACCGTTCGCGAGCACGTCCATCGTCTCGCCCTCTTCCAGTCCGACGGCGTAGTAGTCGGCGTCGCCGCGGACGAGCGTGCCCCGGTCGGCACCGCCGACGTCGATCTCAGTAGCGGCGCTTCGCTCGTCGTTCGGCTCGTTCGCGTCGGGGTTGGTGACCGATCCCGAGATCGAGTACCGCTCGCCCGCTTCGCCATCGATCCGCAGGTAGTACGTGCCAGTGTCACTCGCGTTCGCTCGGAGCAGGTCCCCCGCGCCGGTGTATGAATCCCGATCGGCGATCCGGCCGAGAGTGTTTCCGTTCTCGTCGAGCAGCGCCACGGGAGTGGCCCCGCCGCCGATGCCCTGGGAGATTTCGATCTGTGAGCCCCCGGTCAGTTCGAACGCGTAGACATCGGCGTTCCCGTCCGCGTCGATCTCGCCGTTCGGGATCGCAGACAGGGAGTCGACCGCCGTCGCGTCGTCGAAGGGGGCCGACGCGCCCTCGTCCGATCCGCCGTCCTCGTCGTCGCTGCCATCGCTGCCGTCACCGGTCCGGTTTTCGTCGCCATCGCCCTCGTCACTACCGTCGCTACTGTTGTCGCTCGAACCCGAAACGCTCGTTGTTAGGTCGTAGCGGGTGAAGCCGGTCGTGTCGACGCCGGTAACGCGGACGTAGTAGGTGCCGGTTTCCTCGGTGACCGTGGACTGCGTTACCGTAAAGCGGCTGTCGAACCGGCTCGTCTCGTTGGCCGGGGCATTGACCGTACGGACGTCCTCGGGATTCTCGCCGACCGGGTTCCCGTCGGGGTCGTAGAGCGCGAGCGCCGCATTGTTGTCCAGGCCGACGCTCGACGAAAGCGAGAGGGTCGCGGTGAGGTGCTCTCCCTCGCTCGGGTCGATCGCGAACCAGTCGGCGTTGCCCTCGCCGAGCACGCCCGATCGCTCGTCACCCGCCTCGACGGCGACCGCACTGGCGCGGTCGCCGTTCGGTTCGAACCCGTCCGAGCTCGCCGTCTCGACGACGAAGCTATACGAGCCGTCGGCGACCTCGCTGGGCGTCGCCTTCAGGTAGTAGGTGCCCGCGGCGGCGTCGGTCGTCCCGGCGACGACCGCGTCAACGGTGCCGCTGCCCGACCCGCTATCGACGGCGGTGCCGTCGGGTCCATAGAGTGCGAGTTCGGGCGTCAGGCTGTTGCCCTCCCCGGAGATCACCCGTATATGCTCGCCGTTCTCGACCGGAAAGCGGTACCAGTCGGTGTCGTTCCCGCCGTTCTGCTCCGCGGAAACGAACTTCCCGGGGTCGATCGGCGTCGCGTCCGTTCGGTCGTCGTTCGGTTCGGCGCTCGGCTGTGCGCCCACGGCCGCCGGTATCGCAGCGGCCCCGATCGCCGAGACGACCAGCAGCGCCGCGAGCGTTACGGCCCGCGTTCGAGAAAGCAGTGCTGTCATCGGTGGAACACGAACAAGCGATTGATTACTCGTATTAAACTGTTTGTGGCCATCGAGAATCGAGACAAGTACTTACTGGCCGTTGAGTCGGATCGGATATTGTCGTTTCACGATCGCTCCGTACACGGTACGGGTATATACGTTTGTTTCATCTACCGAGTGTAATCCGGGAACGATCGAGGTACATACGTACGCGCAGGGGCACGAACGGTTACTTGGCCGCCGTCGTGTCACGCGCTCCGTGTCCCAGTTTCGTGTTCCGTCTGTGTGTCGCGTCCCGTGTCACGTGTCGTGTATCGTGCGCCGACGAGGCAAAGCGGGACTGAGGGCCAGGGCAGTTCGGCCGGTTCGGTCGCGGGCGGCGTCGCCGGTTCGACGGTCGACCCTCTCGGCTTCCTGACTCCCGCATCCCGCCGTCGGTCCCTGCGTTCCGGTCACACGCCCTCGGCGGTTTGAACACGCTTTTATGGCGGGCTGTGATACCGAAGACTACACGCTGTGCGGGGCGGTGATGCTCCTAGCCTTTCGGGATCTCACGGCAGGGGAGTCAGAGCTCGCGCGCAGGAGGTACCCAATGCCAGTATACGTGACATTCGACGTGCCGGCCGATCTCAAAGACGACGCCATCGAGGCCTTAGAGGTCGCCCGGGACACCGGAACGGTAAAGAAAGGAACGAACGAGACGACCAAGGCGGTCGAGCGCGGCAACGCCGAGCTGGTCTACATCGCCGAGGACGTCGAGCCCGAGGAGATCGTGATGCACCTGCCCGAACTCGCCGACGAGAAGGAAGCCCCCTTCCTCTACGTCGATACCCAAGAGGAGGTCGGGCAGGCCGCCGGCCTGGAAGTCGGCAGCGCCGCCGCGGCGATCACCGACGGCGGCGAGGCTGCCGACCAGGTCGAGCGGATCGCGGATCGGATCCAGGACCTCAGGTGACCTGAGAGATGAGTGCCACCGAGGATTCTACGTCCGCCGAGGTGATCGAAGTGATCGGCAAGACCGGGATGCACGGCGAGGCCATGCAGGTCAAATGCCGCATCCAGGAGGGCGGGAACACGGGCCGGATCATCACGCGAAACGTCTTAGGGCCGGTTCGCGTGGGCGACGTGCTCCAGCTCCGCGAGACCGCCCGCGAGGCCGATTCGATCGGGGGTCGCTAATGGTGGAGACGCGTGCGTGTGACTTCTGTGGAACCGACATCGAACCCGGCACGGGCACGATGTTCGTCTTCGTCGACGGCCGCGTCGTCCACTACTGCTCCTCGAAGTGCGAGAAGAACGCCGACCTCGGACGCGTCCCCCGAGACGTCGAATGGACCGCCGAGGGCAGGCGGCTCCGCCAGCGACGCCAGCGAACCGTCGGCTCCCAGGCGGAAGTCGAGGAAGTCGCCGCCGACACCCCCGAGGAGGCCGGCGGGCCCGCCGAGGACATCGACACCGTTCCAGGCGAGAGCGACGCGCAGGCGGTCGCCGCTGCGACCCGCACCGGCACAGAGGACGAAAGCGCCGCTCGGACCGACGACGAGCGCGTCGACGCGGCCGAAGAGGGCGACGCCAACGCCCGGGCCGTCGAGACCGAGGAACTAGACGAGGTCGAGGGCCGCCGCGCGGGCGGCACCGACCCGGACATCGGCGAGGACGTCGAATACGAGGATTCGAGCGTCGAACGCCGGGATCCCGATCCCGAGGACGCGGAAGCGACCGTGGAGGACTCGACGCGGGAAGCCGACGACGCCGCGGAAGCCGAACCCGAGTTCGACGCCGGAGACGTCGAGCGCGACGCCGAGGGGACGGTTTCCCAGACCGAAACCGACGAGGCCGTCGTCGCCGAGGAACGCGAGGAGACCGACGATAGCGAGGACGGAGGTCGAGAAGACGACGGGAGCGGCGACGAAAGCGAGGCAAGCGAAGACGCCGACGCCGACAGCGACGAGCAGGAGGCGAGCCAGTGAGCGACGCCGGCAATAGCGACGACGGCTCTAGGGGAGCCGATCGCGAGCGGACGTTCGTGATGGCCAAACCCGATGCCGTTCAGCGAGGCCTTATCGGCGAGATCGTCTCGCGGCTCGAATCCCGCGGGCTGAAACTCGTCGGCGGGAAAGTCACCCGGATCGACCGCGACCTCGCCGAGGAACACTACGCCGAACACACGGACAAGCCCTTCTTCGAAGACTTGGTGGGATTCATTACCTCCGGGCCGGTGTTCGCCATGGTCTGGGAGGGCGCGGACGCGACCCGCCAGGTACGGGAGATGATGGGCGCGACCGACCCTGCAGAGGCGGTTCCCGGCACGATCCGCGGCGACTTCGCGCTCGACTTGGGCCGAAACGTCGTTCACGGCTCGGACACCGAACCCGGCTCGAACGAGCGCGAGGTCTCCCTCTTCTTCGACGACGAGGAGTTAGTCGACTACGAGCGGATCGACGAGACCTGGCTCTACGAGTGAGTCATGGTCACTCGGCGATCGTTGCTCGTCGATAGATCGATCTGCAATCGAGCGGCCGTTCGGTGCTCGGGCGGTCGAGTCACCGACGCCGTTGCTCGCCGCTCCCGGCAGTACCGTTATCGGTGGGCGCTCGCTGTTTCGGACATGGACGTCGATCGGACCCGGCGGGCGTTGATCGCGACGATCGTCGGCGGCGGTGCGGCCGCGAGCACGATCTCGCCGATCAGGGGGTATCTCGAACGGTTCGCGCCCCTCTCGGGGTCGGCCTGGCAGTCGGCGACGGCCGAACGCGAGCGCGTTGTCGAGAGTCCCTACGGGGCGGCGACGGTGCGCTACGATGACTATGGAGTGCCCCACGTCGAAGCCGACGCGGAGGCGGCGCTCGCTTTTACGACGGGATATATCCAGGCGACCGATCGCCTCTTTCAAATGGATCTCAGCCGGCGGCTCATGCGCGGCCAACTGGCTGCAGTCGTCGGGAGCGCGGCGCTCGATTCCGACGAGTTCCATGTCCGAATGGAGTTCACCAAAGCGGCAGAAGCGAGCTGGGAACTCCTCGACGGGACCGACGCCGGGCGGGCGATCTCGGCGTACGCCGAGGGCGTGAACCGGGCGATGGCGACCGAGGCGCTCCCGCTCGAATGTGCGCTGCTCGAATACGAACCCGACCCGTGGACGCCGGTCGACACGATGCTCGCCGAAAAGCAGATCAGCTGGGAGCTCACCGGGAACTTTCGCACGCTGCGACACGCGCTCGTCGCCGACCGGCTCGGCCTCGAGGTCGTCGACGAACTGTTCCCCGCACGACTCGATCACGAGGTGCCAATTCTCCGTCCGGGGCCGGAGCCGCCCTCGGGGGACGCAGGCGGCGAGCGGTCGACATCGAGCACACCGAATGCATCGGAAGGGAACTCGGCGTCGACCGCGACGCGATCGGAGGCGATCGGGCCGGAACTGCTCGACTGGCTCGGTGACTTCGAGTCAGGTCCCGGAATCGGTTCGAACAGCTGGGTGGTCGGGAGCGAGCATACAGGTGCCGACGCCGGGCCGATCGTGGCGAACGACCCGCACCTCGGGCTTTCGGCTCCGCCGGTCTGGTACGAGATGGACCTCCGGACGAGGGACATGGACGCCCACGGGGTTACCTTCCCGGGCATCCCGTTCGTGATCATCGGCGCGAACGACGCGGGCGCGTGGGGCTTTACGAACGTCGGCGCGGACGTGATCGACTTTTATTCGTACGAGATCGACGACGCCGGCGAGCGATATCGCTACCGCGGCGAGTGGCGACCGTTCGAGACCGAAGAACGCGAAATCGAGGTCGCGAACGGCGAGAATCGCGAGATCACGACGCGACGGACGGTTCACGGCCCACTACTCGAACGCGAGGACCAGCGCGTCGGCGTTACCTGGACAGGCCACGCCGCAACGGCGACCTCGCTCGCGATCCGTGCGTACAACCGCAGTACCGGGATCGACGACGTGCTCGAAGCCACCGAGCGGTTCGACCTCCCGACCCAGAACCTCGTCTACGCCGACCGCGACGGGAATACCCTGTACTACGTTACCGGAAAGCTCCCGATCCGCCGGGTCGATGGCGAGCGAGTGAATGGCGACCGGATCTTCGATGGGTCGGCCGGCGAGGGCGAGTGGCAAGGCTTCACCCCTTTCGGCACGTCGAGTTGGGAAGGGTTCGTCCCGTTCGAGGCCAAACCGCACGCCACGAATCCCGAGTACCTCGCAACGGCCAACCAGCGGGTCGCGAACGACCCCGAGTACTACATCGCAGAAGCCTACGACGACCCATACCGGGCTCAGCGGATCTACGACCTGCTCGACGCGCGGGCCCGGTCGGAAGAACCGATCGACATGGAGTTCGTGAGACGCGTCCAGCGCGATACCGTAGACCTGCGCGCGGCATCGATGGTCCCAACGCTGCTCGAAGTTCTCGAAAGCGCGGCCATCGGCGAAACTGGCCCCGAGAGTCCCGAGGAGCCGGACCTCGAACCGTACGTCGAAGCGCTTCGCGAGTGGGACTACTCGATGGACCGCGACGCGCTCGGGGCGCTCGTCTTCGCTTTCTGGCTCGACGCCTACCGCGAGGCGGTGCTCGAACCCGTCTTCGCGTCGGCGAACCTCGATTCGGACTACTACCCGAGCGACTGGGTCGTCGAGCACTTGGAGCCCGAAAGCCGGTGGTTCGAGGGTTCCTCGCGCGCGGCGCTCATGACAGACGCGCTCCGCGAGGCCGTGCGGGAGATCGAGGCCCAGGGCTGGGAAACGTACGGCGAGTACAACTCGACGGGCGCGATTGCCCACCCGCTCGGGCTCGACTTCTTAGGGTATCCCGACTACCCGACCGACGGCTCGGAGGCGACGGTACGCAACTACGACGTCTTAGATTCGACAGGCAGCAGCTGGCGGATGGTCGTCGATCCGACGGCCGACGACACCGCGGCCTGTGCCTTTCCCGGCGGCAATTCGGGGTCGTATTTCTCCGAGAGTTATAGCGATCGGCTCCGGAGCTGGGCGAACGGCGAGTACGTCCCGCTTTACCGGGAGCCGGGCGATGGACCGTCGATCCGCTTTGCGGCGTCGGGATCGTTGGAATCGTCGGAATCGACGGACCCGCCCGGACCGTCCGAGTCGCTGGAATCGGGATCGGAAGCGAGGGCCGACCGATGAGTTCTCGAACCTCCGCCGGCGTCGATCGGCTTCGTGCGGACTCGTTCGGCCGGTGGCTAGTAACGATCGCGGCGATCGCGATCGGGGTGGTGCTCGCGTCGGTCCACTGGGCGGGGCTGTTCGTCGGCGGCGCGCTCTGTGGGCTCGTCTCGGTTTCGTTCGGCCGGGCGCTGCTCGCCGGCGCGGGCTTCGGCGCGCTCGTCTGGCTCGTCTTCGCGGTGGAGTTGTTGCTCGCGGGCTCGTTCGGCGCGTACCTCCTAATGGGCCAAGCTTTCGCCGTGAGCGTCGTACTCCCGATCGTCGCCGCGACGCTCGCCGCCGCAGTGAAGGGGCTCGTTCCGAACTGACGATCTATCCGTTCGTTCGGGTCTGATCGGGTGGCCCGTCGGCGTCTCACCGTCCCGATCGCCCGACATCGACCGGGAACGGTGTCGACGCCGCTTCGATCCCACGCCGCTCCGAGTCGATGCCGTTCCGTGCATCGTCGCCAGGTATTTGACCGATGACGGTGTTTCGCGACCATGGCAAGCGGGCGCTACGACACCGTCGTGTTCGACGCCGACGGCGTTCTCGTCGCGCCGACCGACCCCGATACGTCCCGGCTCGCGATCGAGAAGGCCTTCCGTACCTTCGGCGTCGATCGCCCGCAACGCGAGCACGTCGATGCCCTGGTGGGGGTCACGCCCGAGGAACTCGCCCGGATCTGTGAGACCTACGGCGTAGCTCCCGAGACCTTCTGGCCCGAGCGCGATCGCCACCTCGTCCGCGCCCAGCGCCGCGCGCTCCACCGGGGGCAAAAACCGCTGTACAACGACGTCGCGACGCTGCAGTCGCTCGGCACCGACCGCGACCTCGCGATCGTGAGCAATAACCAGCACGAGACGATCGAGTACGTGCTCGGCTTCTTCGGTGTTGAAGGACTGTTCGAGACCGTCTACGGCCGGGAGCAGACCGTCGAGGGCCTCCGGCGCAAGAAGCCGAATCCCTACTACGTAGAACGCGCGCTGTCGGACCTCGGCGTCCGGAACGAACGGGTGCTGTTCGTCGGCGACAGCAACTGCGACCTCGCCGCGGCGAGCGAAGCGGGCGTCGATTCGGCCTTCCTCCGCCGGTCTCACCGCGCCGAATACGCCCTCGACACGCGCCCGACCCACGAGATCTCGTCGCTTACTGAGGTGTCGGACCTCCGGCCAGGGACGGGGTAGACGATCCAGCCCGGACTGGAAACACGGCGTCTCGTACCTGTCTCGTTTCGAAAGCACGGTTCGATCGAGTTCCGCGCAGGAACGCCAATTCT